>JBOGXB010000077.1:0-9009 GCA_050694215.1 Actinomycetota bacterium | reverse complement strand
CTTCTACAACCGGCGGCGGCGACATTCCTCGCTTGACTACCTAAGCCCGGCCGACTACGAAAGGAGGCACCGCGACCACCAGTCGATGAACCAGTTGGCAGGTGTCCACTAAAGCGGGTCAACTTCAGGGTGCACGGCATGCACGGCACTTTCTCGGCCCAACCAAACAACCCCTTCGCGAGGGCCGGGTCACGCGCTAGCGCTGGACGTTCTCGAAGATAAGAGGCCCAAGGGTGGACGCAGGAGGCCGAGTGCCTACTGGTGGCGACCGATTCGGGCGGAGGCGCTGCGGTACTGCTTGCCGGCGCGATAGCTCGAACGGACGAGGGGACCCGACTCGATCCACGCGAAGCCGAGCTCGTCCTCGCCGAACGCCTTGTATCGGGAGAACTCGTCCGGATGGACCCAGCGATCGACCGGCAGGTGCCACGACACGCTCGGCTGGAGGTACTGACCGATCGTGAGGACATCGCAGCCCGTCGCTCGAAGGTCGCGCATCGCGTCGTAAACCTCGTCCTCGCGCTCGCCCATGCCCACGATGATGTTCGACTTCGTCACCTGATCGGGCCTGAGCTCCTTCCCCCACGCGAGCAGCTCGAGGCTTGCCTCGTACCCGAAGCCCGGCCTGATGCTCGGATGGATACGCCTGACCGTCTCCAGGTTGTGGGCCAGAACGTCGGGCTTCGCATCGATCACTCGGGAGAGTGAATCGCGCGGGTGCTCGCGGCGCCCCTTGAAATCGGGGATCAGGACCTCTACCCCACATCCGGGGTGGGCTTCACGGATCGCTCGGATGGTGGCCGCCCAGTGAGCGGACCCCCCGTCGTCGAGATCATCACGCGCGACGCCTGTCACGACCGCGAACTCGAGGCCCATCAGCTTCACCGCCTCGGCGATCTTGCGCGGCTCGTCGGCGTCGAGCGGGTGAGGCTTGGCCGTCATCACGTCGCAGAACGCACAACGGCGGGTGCAGAGGTCGCCGCAGAGAAGGAACGTCGCCTCGCGCGCCTCCCAACATTCGTAGATGTTGGGGCAGTTGGCCTCCTCGCATACCGTATGAAGGCCGCGCTCGCGCATGATGTTGCGGAGCTCGAGGAAGTTCTCACCATGCTTTACTCGCACCTTTAACCACTCAGGACGACGGGTGGGCCGTGGAGCGCCGGAACCGGGCGCGTCGCCCACTCGGATGCCGCGGCGAAGGTCGCGTTCCACCTGCTCTCTGGTCCTGATCGTGGGTATGAGTGCTTGAGCCACGTTCGTTGTCTCCTAGAACTCGATCAGCTTGCGCATCTCTTGCTCGATCCGTTCCGGGTCCGGCAGGAACCAGTGCTCGAGGCTCGGCGAGTACGGCATCGCCGGAACATGCGGCCCCCCTATTCGCACGATGGGACCGTCGAGCTCGAACAAAGCCTTCTCCGCGATCTGAGCCGCGACCTCGGCGCCGACGCCGAGGAACTTGTTGTCCTCGTAGACGATCATCGCCTTGTTCGTCTTGCCGACGGAGGAGAGCACCGTATCGATGTCGAGGGGATAGATGCTGCGGAGATCGATGACCTCGACCTCCATACCGTCGCCAGAAAGCCTCTCCGCCGCCTCGAAGCAATAGTGGTGCATGAGGCCATAGGACACGACCGTGAGGTCCGAGCCCTCACGGCGCACCTCCGCCTTGCCGAACGGGACTGTAAAACGCTCGTCTGCGACCTCTCCCTTGATGAGCCGATAGGTCTTCTTGTGCTCGAAGAACAGGACGGGGTCCGGGTCCTCTATCGCCTGGATCAACATGCCCTTCGCATCGGCCGGAGTCGAAGGCGCCACGACCTTCAGTCCGGGGATGTGTGCGTACAGCGCCTCAACGGACTGCGAGTGGTACAGCGCCCCGTGCACCCCACCCCCGTACGGCGCGCGGATCACGATTGGACAACCGAAGTCCCCGTTTGACCGGTAGCGGATGCGCGCTGCCTCCGACACGATCTGGTTGAACCCGGGGAAGCTGAAGTCGGCGAACTGCATCTCCGCAACGGGCCGCATGTCGTCGAGCGCCAGACCGATGGCGACTCCGGCGATCAGGCACTCATCGAGGGGCGTATCGATGACCCGCTCCTCGCCGAACTCGTCGAGGAACCCCATCGTCACCCGGAACACGCCGCCGCGTGCGCCGACGTCCTCGCCGAGGACCACGACGCGGTCGTCGCGCTTCATCTCGTCGAGCAGGGTGTCGTGGATGGACTGAACGACGTTCTTCTCCGTCATTACTTCCACCCCCCCGAGGACTCGAGCACGTTCAGATCTGCATAGACATGGTCGGCGGCCGTCTCCGGCTCGGGCCAGTCGGCCTCCTCGGCCTCCTTGGCTCCCTGAGCGACGGCCTCCTTCGTCTCCTCCCGCATCGCGTCGATCCCTTTGTCGTCGAAGACGCCCACCGACTTGAGGTAACCCTCGAACCGAGGGATCGGGTCCTTCTTGCGCCATTCCTCGACCTCTTCGCGCGATCGGTACGTTCGGTCGTCGTCGTCGGAGGTGTGCGAGAAGAGACGATAGGTGCGGAGCTCGATGAGCGAAGGCCCCTCCCCTGCTCGCGCCCGATCAACTGCCGTCTTGGCCAACCGGTAAGACTCGAGAACGTCGTTGCCGTCCCCGACCTCACCCGGCATCCCGTACCCGTGGGCCCTCTTGTGGACCGAGCCGGCAACCTGCTTGGATTCGTGCACACTAATCGCGTACTGATTGTTCTCGCACACAAAGACGAGCGGTAGCCGGTGGATACCTGCGAAGTTCATCGCCCCGTGCCAGTCGCCCTCAGAGGTAGCACCCTCACCGAACCACGTGCCGACGATCGCATCGGAGTGCTTCATCTTCTTCGAGAGCGCTATGCCGGCTGCATGTAGCACCTGCGTCGCGATCGGAGAGGACCCAGTGATGATGTTGCGATCCCTCGATCCCCAGTGAGCGGGCATCTGGCGCCCGCCGGACGAGGGATCGTCCTTCTTGCCGAACAACCCGCAGAACACGTCCTTCGGCGTGAACCCTGCGACGAGAACAAGGGCCAGGTCTCGGTAATAGGGGCAGAAGACATCCTTTCCCCGCTCGAAGGCCCACGCGGACCCAACCTGGGCTGCCTCATGACCAGATACCGGCACGACGAAAGGCGCCTTGCCTTGGCGGTTGAGCGCCCACTGCCTCTCGTCGCAGATACGAGCCAGCAACATGAACCTGTACATCTCGGTCAGGTCTTCTTCCTTCAGACCCAACTCGGTGTGTAAGTCCTTGTTCGTCGCCATCACGCGTCTCCTCCTCGAGACCATCCCTTCATCAGGTGGTTTGAAGCAGGTGGCCGTCCTGTTCGTCCACTTTCCCCATCAACCACTCGGCATGAGTCCAGACGAGTGAACGGTCGAAGAGCTCGGCAAGGTGTCGCGCAGCGATGCCCGCAACCGTCTTGACTGGATGGCGTACGCCCGTCTCTGCTTCGACCGATGTCACCCACCGATCTTTGAAACCGCAAGGAACGATGCCCTCGAACATCGATAGATCGGTCGCTACGTTGAACGCGAATCCGTGCATCGAAATCCCGCGGGTGATCTTCACGCCTATCGCTCCGATCTTGTTGCTTCCGACCCACACACCGGTGTTGTGCGCCTCGTCGCGCTCTGCCTCGACACCGAGGTCGGACGCCGTCCTGATGAGGACTTCCTCTAGCTTCCGCAGGTACCCGAGTACGTCGTAGCGCTCTCCCAAGGCAAGGATCGGGTAGCCGACCAGCTGCCCGGGGCCGTGGTAAGTGGCTCGGCCCCCTCGATCAACGTGATAGAGCGATATGCCCCGGCGGGAGCGCTCGTTCTCTCCGTAAACGAGGTCCTCTTCGATCGCCCTGCGACCAAGCGTGTACGTGGGCGGATGCTCGAGAAGCATGAGCGAGTCGTGACGGTCGCCGTCGAGTCGAGCCATGAACAGCTCACGCTGGCGCGCCCATGCGTCGGAGTACTCGACATCCCCCAACCATGCGGCTTCGAGTATCTCTCTCATTCGTATTGCGACAGCTCTGAGGAGAAGTCGGTCGTCTCTATGCGCTCTCGAACGTTCGACAGGAAACCAGCCGCTTCCGCGCCGTCGATCGTTCGGTGGTCCCACGACATGGACAGGAAGCCCATGCTTCGTATGGCGATTGAATCGTCATCGGTGACGACGAGGCGCTTCTCGATCGCCTCGAAGCCCACGATCGCCGTCTGTCCTCTCGGGATGATGGGCACCGAGATGATCGAGCCAAAGGGGCCCGGGTTCGTGATCGTGAACGTCCCTCCCGTGATGTCGTCCGGGGATAGCTTCTTGCTGCGCGCCTTCGTGACGATGTCGTTGATGCTGCGAGCCAATCCGACGAGATTCTTCTCGTCGGCTCCCTTCACAACGGGAACTATGAGGCCTCCACCCTCGAGCGCGACGGCGATGCCCATGTTCACGTAGTGCTTCACGAGGTTCGCCTGGTTCTCCGCGTCGTAGGTCGCGTTGACCTCCGGCAATTGCATGATCGCGTCGCACAAAACCTTGGCAAGGAACGGCATATAGGTGAGGCTGAAGCCCTCTCGCTCCTTGAAGGCGTCCTTCACCTTCGTGCGCAGCTGAACGATGCTCGTCCAATCCGCTTCGACGGCGTTCCATGCCCGTGCCGTCTCGAGGTGGGACGCAACCATGTGCTCGGCCGTGCGGCGGCGGATGTTGGACCACGGGACGAGCTCCTCACGCCCGCCCACGGCAGTCGCGGGAACGGCCTCCCTGTGCGGAGCCTCCTCTCTCTCGGGGGCGGGCTCGGCGGACGCCGCCGGCTTGGCCGCCGGTCGGGCTCCCTTCTCGGCCACGTACCGGAGCACGTCCTGCTTGCGGATCCGGCCCCCGGTTCCGGTGCCCTCCACCTCGTCGAGGGCGACCTGGTTCTCCTCGGCCAAGCGGCGAACGAGGGGCGAGATGATCCCCCGCTTGGACGTGTCGCCCGGCCTGCCGCGATCCGCATCGGCTCCCGGCTCCCTGGGCGGAGGGGGAGCCGGCTCCTCGGCCTTCTGCTCCTCGGCCGGGGGTCCCTCCTTCGGCGGCTCCTCCTGTCGGGCCTGGGCCGCAGCGACCTCGCGCGGCTTCTCGCCTTCGGGCTGTTTGGCCTCGGTCTCCGCTTGGGCCCTGTCGCCGGGCCCCTCGTCGGCCTTGGCCTCGGGCTCCTCTGCCTCGGCCTTCGGCTGATCCTCGGCTGCGGCGGCCTCTCCTTCCTCTCCGATGACGGCGAGAGCAGTGCCCACCTTCACCGTCTCTCCCTCCTGCACAAGGATCTTCTGGAGGGTGCCGGCCGCCGACGACGGCACCTCCGAGTCCACCTTGTCGGTAGAGATCTCGACCAGCAGCTCGTCCGTCGCGACGGTGTCGCCTTCCTGCTTGAGCCACTTCGTGATCGTGCCCTCGACAACCGTTTCGCCGAGCTGCGGCATCTTTATCTCGGTGCCCATGCGGCGTGACCCTCCTGTTCGAGATCTCCCGTCCGGCAGTCTGTGAACGAAATGAAACAGGTTCCAGGGTACCGCCCGCCGCCTCACACGAGGTGTTCCCCTGAGGAGATCGGGGGTCGGCGTCCGAGGCGCTGGGACCCGTAGCGTGCGAGTCAGCCGTGGAGTGGTTTGTCCGCAAGCTCGAGGAAGGTCTCGCCGATCACCTCGGACAGGGTCGGGTGCGGATGAATCAGCTCCGCGAGCTCGGCAGGATAGGCCTCCCATGACGTGACGAGCTGTGCCTCGGTGATGATGTCCGAGGCTCTCGGTCCGACGATGTGCACACCAACCACCGCACCGTCCTGCTCGGCAATGGTCTTGACGAACCCCTGACCCCCTCCCAACATCAGTGCCCGAGCATTGGCCGAGAACGGATACCGCCCCGTCTTCACCTTCATCCCGAGCTCCTTGGCCTTGTCTTCGGTGATGCCGACCGACGCGACCTCGGGCTGGCAGTAGATGACGTGAGGGATGTTTCGATAGTCGACGGCAGCGGGATCCTCGCCTGCGATCCGCTCGGCAAGCTTCTGCCCCTCGATGAAGGCCACGTGGGCGAGCTGCGGATGCGGCCCGTCGTATTCCGGAACGGCGATCGCGTCGCCGATGGCGTACACCCCGTCGACGCTGGTGCGGAAGGTGGAGTCCACAACGACGAAGCCCTTGTCTGTCTTGACGCCGACCTCATCGAGCCCGATCCCGTCCGTCCGAGGAGCGCGTCCGATGGCCACGAACATCCGATCGGCCGAAAGCACCTCCTTCTTACCGTCCCTCTCGATCTCGACCTCGACGCCGGAGTCGTTCGGAGTTGCCCCCGTGACCGACACGCCCACGTGGAACCTGATCCCCCGTCTCTCCAGCAGCTTGCGAAGCGCCTCCGAGATGTCGGAGTCTTCCCCGGGAGCGATGCGGTCCAGCATCTCAACGACCTGGACCTCGGCCCCGAACGACCTGTAGACGCTCGCGAACTCGAGTCCGATGTAGTTGCCGCCGACGATCACTACGGATGAAGGGATGTCCTGTGCAGTGAGAGCATGGTTGGAGTTGTGCACCTTGTCGCCGTCGGCCTTGATGAAGGGGAGATCGCGCGGGTAAGACCCCGTGGTGAGAACGAGCGCCTTCTCGGCCACAAGCGTGCGCTCGCCGTCTTGGGTCTTGACGGTGACGCTCTTCGGGTCCCGGAGCCGCCCTTCGCCCTCGACGAGCTCGATCTTCCTCCTGTTAACGAGCCCCGAAAGACCCTTGTACATCCTGCCGACCACCGAGTCCTTGAAGTTGAGGACCTTGCCCCAATCGACCTGGGGTTCCTGCACGATGAGCCCGAAGTCGCCCGCGTCCTTGATCTCGTCGACGAGATCGGCCGCGTGCAGCAGCGCCTTCGTCGGAATGCAGCCGCGGTGCAAGCAGGTGCCCCCGACCTTGTCCTTCTCGATCATGGCCACGGACATGCCGAGGCCGACGGCTCGGAACGCGCAGGAGTAGCCAGCGTTGCCGCCACCGAGGATGACGAGATCGAAGCTCTCCGATCCCTCTGCCACTTGTAACCTCCCACGCTGGAAATGCCCTGGCTATGGCCCCGACGATACACTCAGGGCCCACATCGTCCCGCCGGGAGGTATCTGCATGAGAGGCGATCGCGTAGAGGTGGTCGTCGACGTAGGCGAAGGCACCAAGACCTACGAGATCGTCGCGACCAAGGCCGGCCGCCGGGTGGAGGTTGGGACGGTACGCGGCACCGTCGAGGTGTCTGAGGTGACCAGAAACGGCGAGGTCGTCAGAACCGGACGCTTCATGGCTACGCGCGTGGTGGCCGTTGTCGAGCATCCCGCCGAAGACGAACGTGAGCCCCGGACGCGCCCCCGCAGCAACCAGTCTTCGATGATGTAGCGGGCTATCTACGGCTCTGCACGCGGTGGCCTCATTCGACGACGATCGTCCCCTTCATACCGCTGGTCTCGTGGGGGATGCAGTAGTACTCGTAGGTCCCGGGCCGGTCGAGGGTCACCTGGAAGGTATCGCCCGACTCCAATAAGCCCTCCGAGAGTGAGTCGCGCGCTTCGGTTTCGTTAGAAGCGTCGCCGGAGGCGAAGTAGGTGGCATCTTCGGGGATCTCGTTCCCGTAAGCGGTTACCGTGTGCGCCTCGTCGCTCTCGTTCACCCACGTTACGGTCCCTCCGGCCTTGATCGTGATGTTCGCCGGATCGAAGCGCTGCACCTGGACCATCTCGACAGTCCCCGGTTCGGAGCTCGAGCACGCGGGAAGGACAAGACAAGCGGCCACTGCGGCCGCCGCGACGAACCGAGCCGTCACAAAGCGACGAGGCCGGTGACGTACATGACCGCCAGCCCCGCTGCGAACCCCCATGCTCCGTAGCCCGAGCCGAGCCGGCCCTCGACGGGAAGGCTCCTGCCTATCGTCCAGATCACCTGTGCGATCGCACCGGCCGCGACGCCGAAGGCGAGTGCCGCCCACGTCGGCGAGTAGACGAAGCCTCCGGCCCATGCACCAATTATCGTCGGTCCGCCGGCCAGGGCCCCCAGCGCAACGAAGTGCATCAGCCGAGGACGCTCTTTCTCCGAGCCGAGCGGAGCCACGATCGCGAGTCCCTCGGTCGTGTTGTGGAGCGCGAAGCCGAGGACGAGGAAGGTTCCCAGAGCGATCTCTCCCGCGGCGAGCGCCGCGCCGACGGCGAGGCCTTCGCCTAGGTTGTGCAACCCGATCCCGGCGGAGATGAGGTATGCGAGCGCCAGTCCACCGATTGCGCCCTTTTCTCTCCGCGCCCCGAGGGATGCCTCGAACGTGTTGAGGACGAGCACGGCACCGATCGCGCCCATCGCAAGCAGGGCGACTCCGTCGAACACCCCGGGGGCCTGGCCGGCGATCTCGAATCCCTCCGCGACCGTGTCGATGAACAGGAACGCGAGCAGCCCTATCGTGAACGCAAGGAAGAAGCCGAGCCATCGCCGGGACGCGCGCTTCAGCGCCGGGAACCACAACAGGCCGATCGCGACCGGGATGACGCCGATGTAGACACCGAGCAAGGCGTAGATGGCGAACGTCCCTGCGTCGGGCTCGGGAGTGAGGACCGCGGCCTCGATCTCGTGCTCGATCGTCAGACCCGTGGACGTGACGAGGGCGATGTTCACCGGCAGCCCCTCGTCCCATGGATAAGGGATCGTCACCTCGGTCGACTCGAACCGACCCAGCTCCCGATCGCCGATCGAGTGATCCCAGTAATCGTCGTTGACCAGGACCTGAGCGATCGTGACGGGGTCCGGTCCGTCGTTTCGCACCTGAAGCTCGACGGCGCCTTCCTCCAGCGTCGTTCGCTCGACCGCGATGGCCTCGACAGGTGGCACCTCCCTGAGCTGCGCGATCGGATCGAGGATCACGAAGGCGATCGCCAGCAGAGCGATCGCGACGAGAGGGCCGACGCTCGAGACCCAGTTGGGAAGCCGCTGCGCGCGCGTCGTCGTCGTGGCCATTACG
>JBOGXB010000076.1:0-9125 GCA_050694215.1 Actinomycetota bacterium | reverse complement strand
ACATCTCGTGGTCCTCCCAGACACCGTTGATCCTTAGGTAGCGCTCCGACCGGCCCTCGTTTCTGTATCCCGCCTTCTCCAGGACACGCAACGACGCTCTGTTACGGGGCATGACGCCGGCCTGGACTCGGTGCAGATCGGCATGCTCGAACGCGAACGAGGTCGCCAGTTTCACGGCCTCCGTGGCGATACCTCTATTGTTGCTCGACCGGTCCACGTAGTAGCCGATCGTCGCGTTCTGCCACGCGCCCCGGGCCACGTTCGCGATCGAGACGTGGCCGACGAGGGAGCCGGTATCGAGCAGGAAGACCCCGAAGTAGTAGTTGCGGTCGGCTTCCCAATCTCGTGCCGCGGTTTCGATGAAGGCGCGCTGACCATCTCGTGTGTAGAAGGATTCGGGGCGAACGGGTTCCAGGGGCTCGAGGAACGCTCGGTTGTCCAGCCTCAGTCCGAGGAGGTTTTCGACATCCTCCGGCCCGTAGGGTCGAATCTCGACTTGCTCTCCAGGTATCGAGAGCGCAGGCACGGCCATCAGCGAAGAGCCTCCCTATCCACCGTCTGCTCGGGCCCGCCATCGACCTGCGTTCTTTGCTTCAAGGGGCGCGCTAGATGGGCTTGTCGAAGCAAAGAAACGCGAGCGAGCGGTGACTCCGTGCCGGTGCATTGACGTGGCGGGAAGAGGATTCGAACCTCTGAAGGCGTACGCCGGCGATTTTACAGACCGCTCCCTTTGGCCACTCGGGCATCCCGCCGTGTTCCGCCACAGGCGCGCTCGCAGCGATCCTTACGTGTGAGGGAACGACGCGACAGGATAAACGCTGTCAGGCGGCCTAGTCGCCGGTCTCGGAGCGATTGCCCGACGTATGTGTTGCCTCCAGCAGCTGGCCGAGAGCGGAATCTGGGTCCAGCACCCCCGAACCCACCGGAGCCTCCTGAGGCGCGACGCCCAGCTCCGGCACTATCCCCAGCTGGAGTCCATTTGCCGACAGCGCCTCTTGGAGAGCCGCTTCGGCCAGCCCGAAGGCCCCTGTGGCCGGCGAGGTGCCCGACGCCCACAAGGACTCACCGCTGATCTCGAGCTCGGAGCGGGACGGGGCGAACGCGTCTCCGAACCGGCGCTCGAGTGTGAGCTGAACGTTCTGGCGCACGTGCTTCTCCTGAGTCTTCGTGACGACCCCAAGGACCCGGCGCTCGGCGACGTGGAGCCAGCGCACGAGCCACTTCATCGGGTTGCGTGCGTCCTCGCCGTTGGCCCGATACCAGCCGAAGTGGACGTGAGGAGACGTCGTTGCCGCATTCCCGCTGTTGCCGCAGAATCCGATCACGTCACCTCTCTGCACCTGAGCGCCTACTGCGAATCGCTCGTCGTTCACGTCGGAGAGGTGCGTTAGATACCAGTAGCTGCCGCCGGCTCGGTAAACCCGAGCAGTGATACCACCGAGGCCGCCGTCGCTGAAGTCCAGCACCCCCGGTTCGGGGGCAAGAATGGGATCCCCGTAGTCACAGAAGACGTCCTGGCCCTCGTGCGTGCGGATCTGGCCGGGAGCCGGACCGTACCGAGGCGCACGCCAGGTATCGACCCACGATGCGGGCCCGGCGATGATGAAAGGTGGGTAGACGCGGCGCCGAACCTCCGCCGCAGACAAGCCGAACGACCGAAGCCGGGTCGCAACCTCAACGAGCTTCGTCGTATCGAAGGCGCCGGGAATGCGGCCGGCGAGGCTGGCGATCTCGGGCTCCCCCTTACGCGCTCGTCTGGCCTTCCTGGCCTTGGCACGACGGGCCTTGGCTGCCTTGTCGGTCGACGGACCCGTTCTGACGGACCCGGGGCCGTTGCCACCCTTGTCCGAACCGCCGCCTCCCCCACCGCCGGAGCCGCCATCTCCGCCGTTGCCTCCGTCGTCGCCCGGGGCGGGATCGGGGCTGGAGGTCGGATCGGGGCTGGGAGTGGGAGAGCCGAGGATGTCGGGGATGGTCGGGGTGGGGACCTGGGCCGACGCGTCGGGAGCAACGACCCTGGAGGCAGGCCGCGGCAACGCCAGCAGGCCGGACATCAGGACCACCACCGCGAGGCAGATCCTCGCTGTTCTTCTCACGCTAGATCTCTACCCCTCATCCGCAGGTTGGCTTGCTCCAGCCGTACCGCAGTCAGCGACTCCGAAACGTCGTGAATCGGTGACTCTATTTACGCTGCCCCCTGGAATTTTCGCCATAGGCAATGTATCCCCTCCCCTTATGCACCCAGATCAGGCCGCCTACCAGGTAAAAGGGCGGTTTGTCCAACTATTTTTTCGCGTTCCCAGGCGGTAAGAAGGGCACCATGCCGATCTCGTCCCTGCTCCTTGCGGCCGGTCGAGGCACGCGTCTGCGGCCCCTGACCGACCGGATCGCCAAGCCTGCCCTCCCTCTCCTGGACCTCCCTCTAGGCGCCTTCGGCCTCGCAGCGCTGCTCCAAGACTCTCCTCCCGTGGCCGTGAACGTCAGTCATCTTCCTGACACGGTCGCGCGGGCGCTAAGAGTGGTCGGTGGTGCGAGGGGGTTCGAGCTGCTGACCGAGCCCGAGCCGCTCGGGTCGGGAGGGACGGTCGGGGACCTGCGTGAGCGAGTGGACAAGAGGCTGGTCACCTACAACGCCGACTTCCTCGCCGACCTATCCGTCGCGGCCATGATCGAAGCACATGAAAGGGCCGGCGCGCCGGCCACTGCGGCCGTGGAGCCGGTGGCCGGCGGAGCCGACCTCGAGCTAGAGGACGGGCGCGCGGCCTCCTTCATCGACCGGCACGAGCATCCGGACAGGGCCGGTGCCCGCTTCCTGGGCGCAGCGGTGATGGAGCGCGACGCGTTGGACATGATCCCCGCGACGCGGCCTGTGGGTCTGGCAGAGGCCATCCTTCGTCCATTGGCCGAGCATGGAGAGCTTGCGGTCTTCGTTCACGATTCATACGCGCTCGACGTCGGAACCCCCCGTGCCTACCTGCGGGCGTCGCTGGACCTTGTGGCCGGGGAAGGGCCACGGCCTCCGGTGCCGTGGCCCGGCGAGATCGTCGACGTCCAGGGCGGCCGCGCCTACGTGGGGCCGGGAGCGAAAGTCTCCCCGGAGTCGCTCGGTCCAGGAGCCGTCCTCCTGCGGGGCGCATCGACGGCGGGCGGCGCGCGCGTCGAGAGGACCGTCGTGTTGCCGCACGAACGAGTACCGGCGGGGGTGCACCTAATCGACACCGTGTTCTTCACCCCCGAAAAGGGTCGCTGAGAGGGCGCCAGTTACGACAAAAGGGTTAGAAGACGGAGGCCTCCGCCAGCGCGGTCACGATGGGCGGGTAGATGAAGACCGCGAACAGCACCAATGCAGCGACGCCCATCGCCGCATTCAAGACGTAAGGGACCTCAACCGCCTCTTCGACCTCGGGCGCGTCGAAGAACATCCTCTTGACGACTGCGAGGTAGTACCACGCCGCGACCACAGCGTTGACACCCATCACCGCTGCAAGCCAGTAAACCTCCGAGTTGATGGCGGCGAGGAATACGAACAACTTCGCCCACGCTCCCGCCATGGGGGGCGCGCCGGCGAGGGACACGAGGAACCCGGCCAGCAGGGTGGCAAGCGCCGGGCTGCGGCTCCACAGACCCGCGTAGTCGTCGATGAAATACGTCCCGCCTTTGCGAGCGAATGAGACCGCGGCGGCGAATGCTCCCGCATCCATGATCCCGTAGATGGCCAGGTAGATCAGAGCCGACTGGAAGGCTTGCTGATTGGCGTCGGGCGAGGAAGGGTCGATCAGCGCGAGGGCGACGAGGACGTAACCGGATTGGGCGATGCCCGAGTATGCAAGCAGCCGGATGATGTGCCGCTGCCTGAGCGCGATCAGGTTGCCCACGGACATCGTCAGCACTGCGAGCACGGCAAAGATCGGCCGCCAGCTGTCGGCGACCTCGGGAAACGCTCGGAACATCAGGATCAACAGGCCGACGAAACCCCCGACCTTCGAGATGGTGGACAGGAACGCGGCCACCGGCGAGGGTGCTCCCTCATACGCGTCGGGGGCCCAGAAATGGAAGGGAACGGCCGAGATCTTGAAGGCGAACCCCACGACAACGAAGAAGACCCCGAGGGTGACGACGGGGTCGTCGACCTGGTTCGAGAGCGCTTCGCGGATGCCCGTCAGCAGCGTCTCTCCCGTGACTCCATAGATGAGCGACATGCCATACAGCATCACGGCCGACGAAAGGACGCTGAACAAGAAGAACTTCAGAGCGCCCTCGTTCGACTTGGGATCGCGCTTGCGCAGGCCGGTCATGATGAAACCGGGAATGCTGATCAGCTCGAGGGCGATGAAGATGGAGACGAGGTCGCGGGCGCTCGCCATGACCAGACCGCCGAGAAGCCCGCATAGAAGGAGGAAGTAGTACTCCCCCTGGTAGTAGTGACCCGTACGGAAGTAATCGAAGCTGATCGCCAGCACTATCAAACCGATGACGCAGAACAGTCCTTTGAACAGGAGGGCGAAGCCATCGATCTCATAGGAGCCCGCCAGGGTCAGCCTGTCGTCCTCTCCGACCAGTGAGACGACCGCGGCAAGCGTGCCCACGACGCCGGCAGCAGAGAGCGGCATCGCGACCCACTTGGCGTCATCGGGGAGGAAGAGATCGGTGACAAGGACGATGCACAGTGCCGCCGTGAGGACGAGCTCCGGCGCGATTGCATGCCAGTCGATCGCGTTGCCGGCCGCCTGTTGAGCCAAGCTGATCACGAGTGGCCTAACTTCCGAACGCGGAGAGGAGCGTCGCCACGGCTCCATCGGTGAGCCCAAGCAGGAGCCTGGGGAACACCCCGGCCGCCAGGATCAGCACGAGCAACGGGGCCCATGCGTACCACTCGATCGGATGGACGTCGTGGATGGTCGTCGAACCGGCGAAACTCTCGGGGATGCGCCCGAGGTTCACGCGCTGGATCGTCCACAGCAGATATCCCGCGGTCAGGATGGTCCCGATCCCGCCGCCCACCATCAGGACTCGGAAGAGCGTCGTGTTGAGCTCGGGAGCCGGGTTGTAGGAACCGAGCAATGCCAGCATCTCGCCCCAGAACCCAGCGAGGCCCGGAAGCCCGAGCGAGGCTATCGCCGTGTAGGTGAACAGGGTGCCGAAGCGCGGGATCTGCCCGAGCATCCCACCCAACGCCGAGATCTCCCGCGTGTGATATCGCTCGTGTATCGAGCCGGCGAGGAAGAACAGCATCCCGGTGATCAGGCCGTGAGCGACCATTCCGAAGATGGCTCCGTTGATCCCTACGTCCGTGAGCGTGGCGATACCGAGCATCACGAAGCCCATGTGCCCGACGCTCGAGAACGCGATGAGACGCTTGAGGTCGGTTTGCGCGAGGCAACATAGAGCTCCATAGATGATCGCAATGACCGCCAGGATGCCGATGATCGGCGCGTAGGTGACGGCCGCGTCGGGAAGGATCGGCAGAGCGATCCGGATGAATCCGTACGTGCCCATCTTCAGAAGGATGGCGGCCAGTAACACCGACCCCACGGTCGGAGCCTCTGTATGCGCGTCGGGCAGCCAGGTGTGGAACGGCCACATCGGCACCTTGATAGCGAACCCAAGGAACAAGCCCAGGAAAACGAGATTCTGGAACAGCTCGGAGGCGTTTACGCCCTGCTCGCGTAGCGTGATCATGTCGAAAGTGCCGGTGTTGATGAATAGAGCCAGGAATCCGAGAAGCATGAAAATAGAGCCGAACAACGTATAGAGGAAGAACTTGACCGCCGCGTACTCGCGGTTTGGGCCTCCCCAGATCCCGATTAGGAAGTACATCGGGACAAGGACGACCTCCCAGAATATGAAGAAGAGGATCAGGTCGAGGGCGACGAAGGACCCGTTCATGCCCGTCTCGAGCAGCAGGATGAGCGCGAGCAGTGACTTCGTCTTTCCGGGTGGAGGGACGTGAAGGAACAGGTAGACCACGCAGAGGAACGAGACGAGAAGCGATAACTCGAGCAACGGCAAAGACATGCCGTCGACCCCGATGTGGTAGCGCGCGTTGATCTGCTTGATCCACTCGGCATTGGCGTCTAGCTGGATCTGGTCTGTCCGTCCGAAGTCGAAGCGGAAGAGCAACACGATGCCGACGAGAAGCGCGAGGCCCGCGAAGACCGCGCCCGTTATCTTGACGGCCTGCTCGTGGACGGCCGGCACGAACAGCACGACGATCGCTCCGACCACCGGCAGGAGGGTCGCCAGGGACACTCCCCATCCGTTGTCGAACCACTCCACCTGAGCCGTCCCCCTTCCTAAGTCAGCGCGAAGAGCGCCACGAATATCGCCACCGAGGCGAACAGGACGGCCGCGTATCGCTGGACGTTCCCGGACTGGATGTATCTGAGCAAGCCGCCGGACAACCCGGTGAGGCCTGCGGCTCCATTGACGGCGAAGTCGACGACCTGCTGATCGATGACGGCGTACGTCGGCCGGGCCAGCGCCACGGTTCCGATCCCCGCGCCGTTGACGATGCCGTCGAGGATGCGCTGATTAGACCAGTTCGCGGCCCTCGCAATCGGATACTGAACCGGACGAACTACCCCGTTGAGATAGAGATCGTCGAGGTAGTACTTGTTATCTACGAAGCGATAGACCCAGGCAAACGGGCCTCCCTTGAGATCGATTTGCCACCGCCCGCGATAGAACACTTGAACGCCGATCCATATGGCGCCGAGGGCCACCACCGTGGCGAGGACTGGCAAGAGGAGGTTGTACAGGGTGGAGAAGCCGTGGTGCTCCTCTCCCGGCACCGTGATCCAGTCCGCGAACGGGCCGATGATGGGGAAACCCAGGAAGCCGACGGTGACCGTGCCGGCGGCGAGTGCCCACAGCGGAGTGACCATGGAGCCCGGGCTCTCGTGCGGATGGCCGCGACCTCGGTACTCGCCCCAGAACGTCTTGACGCACGCCCTGGTCATGTAGAGCGCAGTGAGAAAAGCCGTCACGGTCGCGGAGATCAGCACCACCCACGCAGCAGCTTGATGGGTCTCGCTCGCGGAGCGAAGCGCGCCGCCGATGATCTCGTCCTTCGAGAAGAACCCGGCGAGCGGGAAGATGCCCGCCAGACCCAGAGAGCCAACGATGAAGGTCCGGAACGTGTGTGGCATGTAGTCCTTCATCCCGCCCATTTCGCTCATGTAGTTGCTGTGGGCCGCATGGATCAGCGATCCCGCTCCGAGGAACAAAAGAGCCTTGAAGAACGCGTGAGTGAAGAGGTGGAACACTCCCGCCGTGTAAGCGCCCACGCCCAGGGCCGCCGTCATGTACGCGAGCTGTGAGACGGTGGAGTACGCGAGCACTCGCTTGATGTCGTCCTGAACCAGGGCGAGGATCGCCGCCAGCAGCATGGTTATGGCCGCGATGATCGCCATGACGTCGAGGGCGACCGCCGCGCTCTCGAACAGCAGGAACATCCTCGCCACCAGGTAAACCCCCGCGACTACCATCGTCGCCGCGTGGATCAATGCGGATACGGGGGTCGGGCCTGCCATGGCGTCGGGCAGCCACACATAGAGGGGGAACTGGGCGGACTTGCTCACGACGCCGAGGAACAAGAGCACGGCACCCACCGTGAGTGTCGCTCCGGCTATCTCGCCCTCCTCCGCAAGCGTGTTGATCTCGACGATGTTGAAGGTGCCGGTGGCGACGAAGAGGACGAAGATGCCGAACAACAAACCGACGTCGCCCACTCGATTCGTGATGAAGGCCTTGATCGCCGCGGACGAATACTCGTGCTCTTCCCAGTAGTGACCGATCAGGAAGTAGGAACACACGCCCACGAGCTCCCAACCGACGAAGAACTCCATTAAGTCGTTGGCTATGCACATGAACAGCATGGATCCCGTGAACAACGACAGAAAGGCGAAAAACATGGTGTAGCGCTTGTCTCCGTGCATGTATCCGGTCGAGTAGATGTGCACGAGGAGCGATATCGCCGTCACGACGACGAACATCACACCCGTAAGGAAGTCGTAGTTCATACCGAACTCGACCTCGAAGCCACGTATCTCGAACCAGGTCCATGATTTCTCCACCGTGGCATTTCCGGCCGCGAGCTCGATGAAGGCGACCAGGGACATGACGAGTCCGATGGCCAGCGAGGCGATGCCGAAGGTGTGACCTCCGCTGCGGGTCCACTTTCCGAAGAACATGATGACGAAGAAGCTCAAGATGGGCAGCAGCGGTACGACCCACATGTACTCGGTCATGAAACCCTGCTTGGCATGGTCGTTACCTCTACGGAAGCAGTGAGAGGAAGTCCACCCAGGGCAATCACCATTTCATCAGCGACATGTCTTCGACGTCCACGGTCGCGCGGTTCCGGAAGATGAGAATCACGATTGCGAGCCCTATGCCAACCTCGGCTGCGGCGACTGCTATGACGAAAAGAGCGAACACCTGGCCGGACACCCCCGACTCCCCCAGAAACGCCGAGAAGGCCACCAGGTTGATGTTGACCGCGTTGAGCATCAACTCGATCGAAAGCAGTATTAGCACGGCGTTCGCGCGGGCGAGGACTCCGTAGATGCCGATCGAGAACAACAAGGCGGAGAGGATCAGGAAGTAATTGAGGGGCACTAGAGCATCGCCTCCTCGCGCTCCTCCATCGTCATGCGCCGTCTCGCTGTCATCAAGCGCGAGGGTGTGTCCCGGCGAGCGATGACGACGGCGCCCACCAGCGCCGCGAGAAGCAGCACCGAGACGACCTCGAAGGGAAGCACGTAGGCACTGAAGATGACTTCCCCAACGGCTGCGGTCTTGGTCCCGGCGCTGCGTGCGAAGGAGATCGTCTCACCTTCGAAGGCGTCGTACAGCACGAAGCTCGTCGACAGGAATACGGCTCCTGCACAGACGGCAGCGAGAAGTCGCTGGTTGTTGTCGAAATCGCCGCTCCCGATGGGGGCTCGCGTGAGCATCAGTCCGAACAGCATCAGCACCACGATCGCGCCGACGTAGACGAGCACCTGCACCCAGGCGACGAACTCGGCAAAGAGCAGGAGGAAGAGGGCTGCTGCGCCCGCCAACGTCGCGACCAGATAGAGAGCCGCGTGGATGACGTTGCGCGTCGTCACCACCCGCAGGGC
>JBOGXB010000075.1:0-9127 GCA_050694215.1 Actinomycetota bacterium | reverse complement strand
GATGATCTGCTGTGTCTTGAGCGCGATCTCGACCGCCTCGTCCGTCGGCAACGCCATTACCTCGTCGAGCGAGTTCGTGTGCAGGGATTGCGTCCCACCCAGGACCGCGGCGAGCGCTTCGGTCGCGGTGCGGACCACGTTGTTGTAGGGCTGCTGGGCGGTAAGCGAGCACCCCGCGGTCTGCGTGTGGAACTTCAGCATCCAGGATCGTTCCTTGCGCGCACCGTAGCGGTCGCGAATCCAGCGTGCCCAGATCCGCCGAGCGGCACGGAACTTCGCAATCTCCTCGAAGAAGTCGATGTGGCTGTTGAAGAAGAACGAGAGACCCGGCGCGAAGTCGTCGATGTCGAGCCCTCGTTTTTGGCCGAGCTCGACGTGAGCGAACCCGGACGCGATGGTGAAGGCGAGCTCTTGCGCGGCCGTCGAGCCGGCCTCGCGTATGTGATAGCCGGAGATCGACAATGGATGGTACTTAGTGACGTCGGTCGCGCAGAACTCCATCATGTCCGCAGTGAGTCGAAGGTGAGGCTCGGGAGGGAAGAGCCACTCCTTTTGCGCGATGTACTCCTTGAGGATGTCCGTCTGGCAGGTGCCGTCCAGCTTCGAGATGTCGGCACCCTGCTTCTCGGCCGCCGCGATGTACATCGCAAAGAGCATGGGGGCCGGGCCGGAGATGGTCATCGAGGTCGTGATGGCGGCGAGGTCGATCCCATCGAACAGGATCTGCATGTCGCTGAGCGAATCGACCGCCACGCCGCAGCGACCCACCTCCCCGACGGAGTGGGGCTCGTCCGAGTCCCTGCCCATGAGCGTCGGCATGTCGAACGCGACGGAGAGACCGGTCTGGCCGTTATCGATGAGGAACTTGTAGCGCTCGTTGGTCTGCTGTGGCGAACCGAATCCGGAGAACTGCCGCATCGTCCATAGCCGGCCCCGGTACATGGAGGGGTAGATGCCGCGCGTGTATGGGTACTCGCCCGGTACGCCGATGTCGGGGTCGAGCCCGTCCTCGGGACCGTAGAGCGGATCGAGCGGCTCGCTCGAGAGGGTGTCGAAGTCGACTTCGTCTCGGAGCTCGGCCTTCTCGTAGGTCTCCCGCCAGCGTCGTTGCCGGTCGTCCGTCATGGGCTCCAGTCTACTTTCCGACCTCGATAACGGCCGCCGGCTAGGCGCCGCCGTCGAGTTCATCGTCCGGGTCCTACATATGCGGTCAGGTTAGGCCGGTAGGTGATTGCGAGGCGAGCTTCGGGCGTTCCTGCGCGCATCGCGCGCACGAAGTGCAGAACGTCGGCGCCAAACGACGACGGCCACGGTCGCGATCTCGGCGATCTGTGACACACGCCACAGATCCGATTGACGATCCACGGGAGGGTCGGCTGGTGATCGAGGTATCCCCGCTCACGCGGCTCGTTCGACTCGTGGCGATGCAGTACGGGGTCTTTCACCGCGACCAGGCCAGAGATCTGGGCGTAAGCGACTCCCGACTGCATCGCCTCGTCCGCGCAGGACGCATCGAGAGGGTGCTTCCGGGAGTGTTTAAGGATGCGGCCGTCTCCATGTCACTCGCCCAGAAGATGAAGGCAGCAGAGCTCTGGGCGGGTCCGCAGGGATGTCTGTGCAGCAGATCGGCGGCGGCATGGTGGGGCTTCGACGGCATCCGCTCCGACGGGATCGAGATCCTCTCGCACAAGCGGCTCCGCGGTAGAGCTGGCATTACCGTTCACACGACCTCAGATCTTTCCCCGACGGACGTGTTGGTCAGGCGAGGGCTGCGGGTGACGACGATCGAGCGAACCTTGTGCGATCTCTCTGGTCGGGTTCCTCATCATCGGTTCGAGGCTGCCCTTCACGGTGTGCTCCGGAATGGGATGACGACAGCACCTCGGATAGCAGAAAGGTTGGACCGTCACGGACGACGCGGGCACAAGGGAGCTGGGGTTCTGAATGATTTGCTCCTAGAAGTGCGTGAGGCCATGGCATTCGTGGGTAGCAGATTCGAGATCATCGTCGAAGAGATTCTCGTTAAAGGGAATCTTCCGGCACCCATCCGTCAGTTCCCGGTGGGAAATGGGGTCAGAACTATCCACCCCGATCTCGCGTACCCCACCGCGAGGCTGGCAGTCGAAGCAGACAGCTTCAGTTGTCACGGCTCGAGGGAAGCTTTCTACAGAGACCGTGACCGGGACAGCTTCCTTCGCTTCGTCGGTTGGGACATCCTCCGATTCACGTGGTTGGACACGAAACGCCCTGCAGAGATGGTTGGGATGGTGGGCGCCAGGTTGTTTCCAAGGCTCATTGTCTGAGTTCCTCGCGCTTGCTCCGGCGAGCCGTGAGGAGGGCAAGATCGACCTTTGGGTATCCCTATGCGCATGCCGCGCAGGGAGTGCGAAACATCGGCAAGAGGAAAGATCGGCCCCGGGCGCCGGTTACGTCAGAAAGGCGATGAGGCGGTCGGCTGCAGCGTATGGATCGAGATTGCGATCGATGACCTGATCGGTCAGCTCGTGTAGTAAATCGGTGCACTCGTCCGCGACGCGGGCGCGGAAGCGCTCTCCCACGATGGCGCGGATCTCGCGTTCGATGCGCCGGCGGCGTCGAGCCTCGAGCAACCCCTTCTCCTCCTGGTAGGCACGGTGCTTGCCGACCGCCGTCCACAGCTCGTCGATGCCCTCACCCTTCGTGGCGATCGTTTGAACGATCTCGGGCTTCCACTCCGCCTCCGACAGCTCGAGCATCTGCCTTAGCTCGCGCGCCGCCTCTCGAGCTCCCTGTCGATCGGCCTTGTTGACGACGAAGACATCCGCTATCTCCATCAGTCCGGCTTTCGCGGCCTGGACCGCATCTCCCCAGCCGGGGTTCACGACGACCAGGGTCGTATCGCACGCGTCGGTGACCTCGACCTCGGCCTGGCCGACCCCGACGGTCTCGATCACGACGATGTCCTTGCCGGACGCCTCGAGCACGCGCATCGCCTCGGGAGTCGCCAGCGCGATCCCGCCGAGGTGGCCGCGGGTCGCCATCGAGCGGATGAACACGTTCGGGTCCGTCGCGTGATTCTGCATTCGAACTCTGTCTCCGAGCAGCGCGCCGCCGGAGAAGGGACTGGAGGGATCGATCGCGAGCACGCCGACGTCGTGATCCTCTCGTCGCGCCCGGGCGACGAGTTGATCGGTCAGCGTCGACTTCCCGGACCCCGGAGCGCCGGTGATGCCAACCGAGTAGGCGCGACCGGTGTGTGGATAGAGGGCCTCCATGACCCGGCCGAGATCGGCGCCGCCGTCCTCGACGAGCGAGATGAGCCTGGCGACCGCAAGCCGCTCGCCCTTCAGGGCGCGCTCGACCATCGTCTGCGTGTCCACGGGAACGTGAGGCTACCCCCTGTGGTTTTCTGACCCCCCGAAATGGGCCGCGGGAGGGGCGTGAGTTACGAAAGAACGGGGCCGTCAGGCCTCGATGGCGATGACCTCGGTGATGCCGGGCACCTTCTCCTTGAGCAAACGCTCGACGCCCTGCTTCAAGGTCACTGGAGATATGGGGCAGCCCTCGCAAGCCCCATAGAGCTGCACGACGGCCGTCCCGTCGCGCACGCTCGCAAGCTGGATGTCCCCCCCGTCCATTTGGATGGCGGGCCGGATCAGCTCGAGGGCTTCCTTGACCTGATCTTCCACCGTGACCGCCTTGCTCACGGAACCAATTCTAGTGCTTCGGCCAGCTCAGTTCCTGTCCCTCGGTGGAGGATCCGTCCAGTCCATGCGGGAAAGGTGGACGTACCGAAGATAGAGGACCACGGCGAGACCGATGAGGCCGAGGATGAGCAGGAGGCCGTTACGGCGGGTCTCGCTCACCAGCTCGTCGGTAACCTCGGTGGGCTCGGTTGAGGGCGCCGCGACCGCCGCCGGCTCCGGCTCCCGGACCTCGACCTGCACTGGCTCAGCGACCCTCCGGGCCCTCCCGGTCGTGGCTCTCACGCTCACCGTGTAGCTGCCCTCCTCCAGCGGCGCCCGCCATTCGACCGCCCGACGACCCCCGTCGACGAGCTCGTAAGGTGGATCGTCGTAGCCCGTGGGAGCGGACTCCGTCACCGTCCTTACCTTCGCCGGACGAGACACAGCGATCGCAAAGGAGACGACCTCCCCGGGCTCTACGCGCTTCGGTGCACGGAGGATCCCGATCTCCAGAGGCAATCCGAAGCCGCGCGGAGGGTCTATCGACATCGCACCGTCGCCTTGCCATCGGAACGACCACGTGCCCAGAGCTCGATCGACGAGCGTGCGGCCCGCCTCGTTCACGACACGGAAATCTCCCGTCGCCTCGACCCCTGGAAGGCTCCATCCCACGCCGACCTCGATGGGACGATCCGAAGCCACGGCGCCGATCTCGACGCCGGTGTAATAGTGGGTGAGGATGTCCGGGTAGCTCGCGCCCCGGAGCGCCAGGCCGTGCGCCCCCCACTGCGACATCCCGACGCCGTGTCCCCACCCTCGTCCGTCGAACGTCACCATCTTGCCTCGGGTGAACGCGCCATATCGGTCGGACGGCAACGGCTCGGGCAGGCGTCCGCTGCTGGTTGGTGCCCTCGACGGGTACTTGTCAGGGAACAGGCCCGGAGCCACGTCTCTCAAGACGGTGCGCAGGTCGGCGGCGGTCGTCCGAAGCCGCCCTCTCCGTCCGACCAGTAGGACGTCCGGATAGTGCAAGCCGGTCCGCGATCTGACGCTCTTCACGCGCACCAGCCTGCCCCTGTCCGACCACCATCCTGCGCGCGCAAGGATCTCCTGAAGGTCGGGCAGCGGAAAACGCGCGATCCATCGAAACAGCGGCGACCCCTCCTCGGTCGGGCTTGCCACCGATTGGAGGTAGGGGTACGACGGCTCATCGGGGAAAGCCTGAGGATTGTCGAGCGTGCGCCCGCCGGAGGTCGAGTGGTAGCGAGCGAGGATCGGCTCACCAACGTTCAGAACGGCCACGCCGGCTGTGTCCGCGACCGCCGCCGACCAGCGCGCGACGTCGAGGGGGGCCGCGTCCGCCCCCGAATAAACCTGGCACTCGACGCTGGCGCAGATGTCGAAGTCGTAGTCGGCGGCACTACCCGCACGCGGCTGCGACAGCGTGTAGAGCGCGTAGGTCCGCGCGGCCACCGCCTGCGCCTTCAACGCCTCCTCAGGCCAGCTGGCGGGAACCTCGGCCAGGCCCAGCAGGTACTTCTCCAGGGAGAGACGATTCGAGACGACGAGTCCGTCTGAGGCCGGATCGAGCTCGATGGATCCGAGGTAGCGGTGCAGGCCGCGGACCTCGATCGGCGAGCTCCCCGTCGGGATCAGCCGGATGGTTCCCGCTACGGCACCCAGGCGCCTGGCTCGTGCCGCGGACGCCGGCCCGAGCGCGAGCGCCGCGGCGAACGCCAGCATGAGAACGATCGCCGGTCGAAGCCTCGTGCTATTCGGTTTCACTCGCACGCTTGAGCCCCCAAGCCGCGATCAGGGAGCCCACGCCCACGAACATGCAGTAGGTGACCAGACCGAAGACCACGCCGGCCAGTTCCTCCGTCCGTCCCGCGAGCACCGTCGCGAGGACGATCGAACCCACTCCGTACACGGCGAGCAAAGCCGAGAGAACCAGCAGCCAGCGCGGTGGTTTCTCGTCTTGCCCGGCCATGCGGGCATAGAGGGGCCGCGACAGCAAGACGAGGCCCGAGCCCGCGACAACGAAGAACATGCCGCCGACTGCGCTGGCCACCGCGAACTTGGTAAAGAGATCGTCCTCGGGAGGTCTTACGAGCACCGTCGCCGCCCAGATGGTCTCGATCACGCCGAACGTAACCGACGCGAGCCCCAGCCACTTGAGGATCCCTGCGATCCATCTCAGCGCGTTCATTCGTTGAACGAGATATCGGCGTTCAGGCCCTCCAGCTTGGTAACGAAGTCCTCGTACCCGCGCTCGATGTGACCCGTGTCGTAGACCGTCGTCTCCCCGTCTGCGCATATCCCTCCCAGCACCAAGGCTGCTCCGGCACGAATGTCGGGTGCCTGGACCGGAGCGCCGGACAGCTTCTCGACGCCGCGGATCACCGCGTGATGACCCTCGACCCTTATCTGCGACCCCATGCGATTCAGCTCATCCACGAACAGGAAGCGGGATTCGAAGACGTTTTCGGTGAGGATCGAGGAGCCGTAGCCCTGAGCCAGAAGCACCATCATCGGCGGCTGCAGGTCGGTAGGAAAGCCGGGGAACGGGAGCGTGACGAGATCGATCGCGCGCGGGCGGTCAGTCATGACGATGCGGACCTGATCCTCTCGACGGTGCACCTCCGCCCCCGCCTCCTCGAGCTTCTGTAGCGGGAGCTCGATATGCTGCGGCGCGACGTCCAGCAGGGTGACGTCACCCTTGCTCGCGGCGGCGGCGATGGCGAAAGTCCCAGCCTCGATACGGTCGGGAACGATCTCATGCTCCACCGAGGTGAGGCCGTCGACGCCCTCGATGACGATGGTTGGGGTCCCGGCACCGCTGATGCGCGCGCCGGCCGCGTTGAGGAACATGGCAAGGTCCTGGATCTCGGGTTCGCGTGCCGCATTCTCAATGAGAGTCCGTCCTTCGGCCGTGACCGCCGCCATCATCAAGTTCTCTGTGGCACCGACGGAGGGGAACTCGAGCAGCACCTCTGTTCCGTGCAACCGGTCGGCAGAGCCTTCGACATAGCCATGCTCGGACGCGAACTTCGCGCCCATCCTCTCCAGGCCCTTGAGGTGGAGATCGATCGGTCGCGATCCGATGGCGTCGCCGCCGGGGAGAGCTATGCGCACCCGGCCGAGACGCGCCAGCAGGGGGCCGAGCACCTGGATCGACGCCCGCATCTTCGTAACGAGCTCGTACGGGGTCTCGTCCGAGAGCTCCCCCGAAGCGTCGATATCGAGCCGCTCGTCCTCGCTCGAGACCCTTGCTCCAAGTCGCTCGAGCACGTCCGCCATGAGCCCTACGTCCTTGATGCGCGGGATCCTGGTGAGCTTCACCGTTCCGGGCACCATCAGCGACGCCGCCATCAGCTTGAGGGCGGAGTTCTTCGCGCCGCTGATGCGGACGGTCCCCGTGAGGGGGGTGGGCCCCCTCAGGACGTAAGACTTCACGAAGCCATCCTAGGTGTGGGTGAGTCAGGGGACACGAACCCGAAAGGGGGCGGCATATGCCGCCCCCTCATTGATGTCTGGCTAAGCCTGCGGATCTAGCGGCGCCGGGTCGATTTGCGCCCGGTCCGCTTGGCGGCCGATCGCGCGCGGCCGACGCTTCGTTTCGCCGTGGACCGGGAGCCGCGCGCAGCGCTCCGCGCACCGGCTCTTGCTCCAGCCGTGGTCTTACGGGCGGCGGACCTACCTCGCCGGGTTACCTTACGGGCGCTCGACTTGCCGCGCCTGGTTGCCTTACGGGCGGTCGACTTGCCCCTGCGGGTGGTCTTCCGGGCAGCCGACTTCGCCCGACTCGCCGTCCTCTTCGCGCGCCGGGTGGGCCTTCTGGCCGTCGTCTTGCGACGGGTGGGCTTACGCGCGCCGGTCTTCCTGCGGGCGGTGCTCTTCTTCCGAGCCGGAGACCGCCGGGCGGAGGTCCGCTTGCGCCCGGTCGACTTCCGAGCCGTGCTCCTCTTCCGAGCTGGTGACCGCCGGGCGGTGCTCTTCTTGCGCCCAGTCGACTTCCGAGCCGTGCTCTTCCTCCGAGCCGGAGACCGCCGGGCCGTGCTCTTCTTGCGTCCCGTCGATTTGCGCGCCGCCGGCTTACGGCCGGTTGCCTTCTTACGGCCGGTTGACTTCTTGCGCGCGGTTGCCTTCTTGCGCGCGGGCGGACGCGTCGGACGCACCACGGCAGCTCCCGTGCCGACCGCTGCCGCCGGATGCAGACCCTGCGTCGGGTCTGTGACTTCAGCCACCTTCTCCGCGACGTCTGCAGCCGCATCACGCGCTTGATCTACGAGACCTCTCTCTTCGTCTTCTGTCATGCTTCCCCCCTTCTCCTCTGCTACTTCAACTGATCAAGCGTCATCAGTAAGTGTTTACCCGTTAATGCACGCAGAAACAAATCGTGAATCACCCAGGAGTTGCCGTGACCACGTTATGAACATGCGCACATGCGAGATCGCGATAATCGCCAACAAAAACGCCGCTTCAGAAACCCGCTCCCGGATCGACGTCGAGGCGCGCTTCGATCAACCACAGGTTGCGGCGCACGCACTCTGGGCAGAGCGCGAGCATGCGCTGGTTCGCGTCCGGAATCTCCTGCCACCCGAGTGGGACCCCGCCGTAACGCCGCCTTTCCGACACCCCACAGGATGAGCAGAACACCCTTCCCCGCAGTCCCTCCGGGCGCTCCTCCATCGCCCAGCCTTGTCGCTAGTCCCGGCCCAGCTCGGGTCCCGCCATCGCGACGCGCAGCTCAGCCTCCCCGCGCTGGTCCGCATCCTCTTCTCGCTTGCGGCGCGCCTCCTCGATGAGCTCTCTGGCTCTGGCGGCGTCCATCTCGCCCGCGGCCTCGGCATCGTCGGCGAGCACGATCGCGTGATAGTCGTCGTGGGGTCCGGATGCCTCGAGGAAACCACCGGTGACCAGGAAGGACTCGCGCGAAGAGCCCGAGACGACGGTCACGATCCCCGGGACCAATGCGGCGAGGAAGGGGATGTGACCCGCCATGATGCCGAACTCCCCCTCCGGCGAGCGAGCGACTACGAGCTCGGCCTCACCCTCGTAGACCGATTCCTCGGGGGTAACGACGCTGACAGAGAAGGGGGTGGCCACTACGTCCTCTGTTCTGTGCTCTCAAGAGTGCGCCGGCGTGTAGCCGAGTCGGCAGAAAAGGGGGTCACTCGCTCAGCTCCTTTGCCTTGGCCTCGGCTTCCTCGATCCCTCCGACCATGTAGAAGGCCTGTTCCGGAAGGTGGTCGTAATCGCCCTCTGTGAGCGCTTTGAAGGACGCGATCGTCTCGTCGACCGGCACGTACTTCCCTGCGATGCCGGTGAACTGCTCGGCAACGAAGAACGGCTGGCTCAGAAACCGCTGGATCTTCCGGGCCCTCTGAACGGTGACCTTGTCGTCCTCGGACAGTTCGTCGATACCGAGGATCGCGATGATGTCCTGGAGGTCCTTGTAA
>JBOGXB010000074.1:0-9532 GCA_050694215.1 Actinomycetota bacterium | reverse complement strand
CCACGAACACCGGGTGCTGACGACCCCACAGATCGCCGATCTCCACTTCGAGGACGTCCGCCGTGCCCGCAGACGGCTGCTCATTCTGCACCGCAAGGGCGTCCTTGAGCGCTTCCGCCCCTACCGGCCCGCGGGCTCGGCTCCGCACCATTACATCCTCGGTGAGGTCGGAGCACGAGTCGTCGCCGCCACTCACGGCCTTGACCTCAGGATCATCAAACAGCGCATGGAGCGCGATCTCTATCTCATGCTCAACCCGCGCCTCGACCATCTGCTCGAGGTGAACGACTTCTTCGTCCGGCTCATCAAGGAGTGCAGGAATAGTCCCGACTACGACCTCACGCGCTGGTGGGGAGAGCGGCGATGTTCCGGAGCCATTCCCACGTTGGTTCATCCCGACGGTCTCGGTCGGCTGACATCTTTCGGCACAAGCTGCACTTTCCTTCTCGAGCTCGACCGCGGCACCGAACGGGGGGACCGGCTCCGGCGCAAGCTCCTCTCTTACGGGAGGCTCGGACGCCGCCGGGAGAAGCCCGACGCGATCATGTTCCTCTTCCATAGCGAAAGGCGGGAAAGAGCCGCTCGCTCCAAGCTCGAGCTCGACATCGGCATCCGCGTCGCGACCAGTCACCGCGACCTTCACGAGGCGAATCCGCTCGCGCGCAACTGGCTTCCGATCGACGACGACAGGCGCCACGCGTTTATCGATCTCGCTATGGCTGCCCAGAACTCCTTCTTCGGTGCCCTGACAAAGCCAGGAGGTGACCAATGAACGGATTCTCGTGCCCACGTCACGACCCGGCCGATCGGCTGTGGCCCCCTCACGATCCGGAGGACTTCATCGACCTGGCGGAATGGGAGCAACTCATAGATCGGGACACGGAGCGCTACGACCGCCATCTCCAGGACAACCTGACCACTCCCCCCATCCGCGAGGTGATCCTCGCCGAGGAAACGGAGTTCGGACGGGAAGTCGATATCGGCACGTGGTTTGAGTGCACTCCGTGGGACGATCCCCTTCAGCTCCCCCACCGCATCTCGCACACTCGGATACTTCACAGAGACAAGCGGCACTTCCGGCCGGAACGGCTGGTCGAGTCGTGGGTACCCGCGGGACTTGTACGCGCAGACGTGCTCAAGGAACAGGACTGCGAAGACGCACTCCTTGGTCTGCTCGCCCGGAAGTGCGGAGTCAAAGTCAGCCGCTCGGTGGGCGAGAGCATCGCGCTCAGGGAGCCGGATGAAGATATCCGCCTGCTCATGGAGCTTCGGCGAGGAGCACCTCTTTTCTTCGTGTGGCGGATCTATGACGACGAGGATTTCGAGCCACTCCTCATGCAACAGCTCGCCATCCGTACGGGCTGGGTCTTCAGCCACGACAGGGAGCTGGAGCGGCCGTGACTCGCCCAAGCGAGCTTGTCGATCACGAGGCGCTTGAGAGACGGCTGTCCTCCGTCCGCCGACAGCGGGACCGACAACGGGACGATGGGGGGTGGGAGACTCTCTCCGAGCCCAGCTGCCGAAAACGCAAGGGCGCCTTGGCCGACGACCTGGACGCGCATGATGGCGCCTGGTGGGACGATCTCGAGGAATTTGCTCGCGCGACGCGCGCGAACCATAAGGGGCACCGAGTCCACACAAGGCGGAACCGGTGAGCAACGAGGTGATCGTGGCGCTCATCGCCGCCACCCCTCCCGCGATCGGCTACGTGCTGTGGTTCCTCGCCCACCGCCGCCTGCGGCGCTCGGTAGGCGCGTCACCGGAAATCCCGCTGTCGAGGCTCATCCAGGGGATCGAGGAGCGCTTCGAGAGGCGATTCGACAGGCTGGAGGACCGACTCGCCCGCATCTCCAGCGTCCAGAATGAGCAGGGGGAGCGGCTCGCCCGACTGGAAGCGAACCCCGAGCAGCGCCTCTGGAGGGCTGGCCGCTGACCCCGGCTGCCAAGTCATCAAGAGCCAAGGGGCCACGAGCCCAGACCTGCGGCACCGGCAAGGAGTCGACGGGCGCAGGTAAGGCCGCACGAAAGAATGTCAGCGCCACCCACTACCCTGCTCGAGAGGCCCCAGATCGGTCTTTGCCGGCTAAGAACTCGGAACTGAGAATCCTGCCGGCGGTCGTGACCGAGCTGTCGCCCGAGGACTTCGAGGAGGTCACGGACCTTCTCGCCGAGCTGATCGTGGAGCGATTGCGAGGTAGAAGATGGCAAGAGAAACGATGACAAAGACGGCTCGAAAAACCGCGCGAGGAAAAAAGCGCCCTGCCACTCAAGGCGGGATTCTTCCGGCCTCGCGAGTCCGAGTGGCCGTCTACACGCGCATCTCCACCGACGAAGACCACCAGCCATTCTCGCTCGAGGCACAGCAGGACCGTCTCGACTCCTACGTGAAGTCGCAGGACAACTGGAAGGTCGTGCGCCGGTACGAGGACCAGATGACCGGAAGCATCGTCGAGCGTCCCGGACTGCAAGACGCTCTCCGGGACGCCCGGGCGCGGCGCTTCGATCTCCTGCTCGTGGTGAGGGTCGATCGCCTGGCCCGATCCGTTCGAGCACTGGCCTCGATCTTGGAAGATCTCGATGCCCATGGCATCGCTTTCCGCTCGGCCACCGAGCCCTTCGATACGGCCTCGCCTGCCGGCCGCATGATGGTCCAGATGCTCGGCGTGTTCGCCGAGTTCGAAAGAGCCACGATCATCGAGCGCGTCGTCGCCGGCATGGAGAAGAAGGCCGCTAAGGGTGGCTGGAATGGTGGCAAGCGTCCCCACGGATACGACTACGACCCCAACACCGGCGCGCTTCGCGTCAACGATGAAGAAGCGCCCTTGGTGCAAGAGATCTTCGATCTGTATACCAATCAGCAAATCGGCTCGGCCGCGATCGCGCGACTGCTTGACGAGCGCGGCCACCGCACCAAGAACGGAGCCCGTTGGAGCGGGAACGCGATCCGCGTTGTGCTCTCGAACTCCGCCTACGTCGGCAAGGTCTTCTTCCGCGGCGAACTGTATCCCGGACAGCACCCTGCACTAATCTCGATCGACCAATTCGAGCGCGCGCACCAGATCCTCGACGAACGCGGCGAGGAGCCCGCGAAGCGCCGCTCCAACATGTCCGAGTTCCTGTTCTCAGGTCTGCTCGTCTGTGCTAAGTGCGAGAAGCATTTCGTGGGGACGACGGCAAACGGCAACGGCGGCATCTACCGTTACTACACCTGCTATTCGCGACAGCGTTATGGGCCCAACGCCTGTGACCAAGAGAGGCTGCCGGCCGATCAACTCGAGGTCACCCTCATCCAGCACATCGTCAGGAATCTCAGAGACAATTCAGTCCTGGATGCCGCCATCGATAAGGCGCTGGCAACAGACGAGGGGAAAGCGCCGTCCTACGAGCGAGAGATGTCGGCCCTTGAAGCTGAAACCAGAGACGTCCACAAGAGGATCGACCGCTACCTACAGGCCTTCGAAAGCGGTGCCATCGATCCCGATGCGTGCGGAGCCCGACTCTCCGAATTGAAGGATCGACAGGACGCGCTCGAATCCCGTCGGATCGAGCTCGTCGCTCAGGCCGAATCAGGACAAGCTCCACTCCGGGCGGAGGACGCAAAGCAGGTTGCCACCGCCTTCGCCGATCGGCTTGAGGAAAAGGAAATCCCGAGGGTCAAGAAGGTCCTCCAGACACTGGTCAACAAGATCCTCGTGGAGTCCCGCTCGGCCATTCAGCCATTCATCAGTCTGCCCTTGGTTCGCATTATGGGCGGTTGGGTGGGGGCGGCTGGACTCGAACCAGCGGCCACCAGATTATGAGTCCGGCGCTCTGACCAACTGAGCTACGCCCCCAGGCGCGAAATGATTCTCACGGAGAAAGGATAAGTGTCACACCCGATCCATAGAGTAGTGGGGACCACGACGTTCGCCCTGGTGATAGTCCTGTTCTCGGCTGCCTTCGTCATGGCGGTCCTCGTCCATCTGGAACCCCTAAACGCGAGGGGCTCGGAGAGCTCCTGCTCTTCGGGCCATGCTGGCATTCCCCCTCGTCGGCATCGTCCTCGCACACCGCCTCCCCCGGAACCCGATCGGTTGGATCCAGGCCTTCATCGACCGTAGCTTCTATCGCACGAGGTACCACAGGACGAAGATCGTTGAGGGATTCTCTGCTCGTTTGAGAGACGCCGTGGACCTAGATGCCTTGTTGGAGGATCTAGGTGGTGGGGTGACGCGGACGATGCGACCGACACATGCTTTGGTGTGGCTGAGGGCCGGCGGTCGCCAGCATCCCTGACGCTAGAACGCTGGACCGGCCGCCTGTCGCACCGGCGCTGCCACCGGCGCCGGGCCGCGCCGGATCAGTGCGATCGTTACGCTGATCACCCAGACCCAGAAAACGAGGTCGGCGATTTCGCCCACGGCCGTCTCCGGGAGGGCGAGAGCGGCTAGGAACGTTGCAGCGAGTGCAAGGGCCAGGACCACCAGCCATCTGGGGAAAGCCTGCGTCCTCGCTCCCACGGCACCGGCCCCGGCTAAGAAGATTGCGAGGCCTCCCCACGCCAGCGTGTAGGCGAAGTTGCCGCTGTCGAGAAGAGCGCGAGCCACGCCAAGCTCGATCCCATCCCCCGCGCGGTAGTACGCGGCCGCCTCGCTCGCGTAGCCGATGAAGGATGTCGCGACCACAAGCAGGCCTGCCGCGGCTACCGATGCCGAGGCCCAGCGCGGCGCAGGTTCGTAACCGCTCAGCGCGACGCCGAGCCACACCGCGAAGACGACGAACAAGAGGTAAGCGAGCACCTCGACGTAGCCACCTATCCAGACGGCTGACGGCACCGCCTCACTGGTCGCCTCTGTGACCGTGGCGTCCGTCGACGTCAACGTGACGCGCTCGAAGCCGCGCGATGCGCCGCCGATCCCGAACCCGACGAATTGCATGACGACGAAGAGGAAGCCGCTGAGGGCACCCACCCGGTGCCACTTAAGGTCGGTCATATAGGTTTCTCTCTCACCATGTCGTACGGTTACCTGACGATATGGCATCCTAATTAACGATGTCAAGGCGACGGACCGTGCCACGCACGCAGGCGATGCTGTTCCTCGCCTATCAAGCTTCGGCTCGTGAGCTGACCCAAACCATCCACGGCGGCGGCCATCCCGCGCTGCGGCCCAAGCATGGCGCGGTGTTCGCGACCATCGACCACCGCGGCACGCGCGCAACCACGCTCGCAAGCCGAGCGGGGATAACCAAAGCGGCGATGGGTGAGCTGATCGACGAACTCGAGGGTCTCGGTTATCTCGAACGACACCCGGATGAGAGTGATCGACGCGCGAAGCTCGTTGTGCCAACGCCGGCCGCCCTCGACGTGCTCAGGCTGGTTGATGAGTTCAACAAGCGTTGGGAGGCGCGCTACCGTCGCAAGCTCGGCCGCGAAGCCTATGAGAGCCTTCGCGCGTCACTTCGCACGATCGCTGCACCTGCCAACAGATCGCGCCGGTCCCGAAACCAGCATTGAGCCTGCGCTGGGTTCGTGAGACGCTCAGCGCGAGAAGCGCAATATATCTCCAGGCCGCGGCGGTAATCGTGGACGTAGACGATCTGCTTGGTGATCCATTTGGCCGCCGCGGTATGCCCGGCGCCGATTCAGTTGCGGAGGACGACGTCGAGTTCGCTTACATCAAGGCGACGGAAGGTGAGGACTTCATCGATGACCGCTTCGAAGCAAACTGGCAGGCCGTCCAGGAAGCGGGACTCGATCGAGGTGCTTATCATTTCTTCACGCTCTGCACGCCAGGTGATGACCAAGCGGAGAATTTCCTGCAGGTCGCGCTACCCGACTCGAATGCTCTAGCTCCCGCGGTTGACCTGGAGCTCGCGGGGAACTGCAGTGCCCGTCCCCCACGGAGTGATGTTCACAGCGACCTACGGAATTTCATTGAGAGAGTGGAGGACGCCTGGCAACGAGAGGTCCTGCTGTACCTCGGCGATGACTTCGAATCCTTCTACGAGGTTCGAGAAGTCTTGGATCGTCCACTTTGGCTCCGCCGTTTCCTATTACGTCCCCGCGGCGACTGGGCCATTTGGCAACTGCACGGCTATGCAACCGTGGAAGGGGTTTCGGGAGGCGTCGATCTCGATGTGATGCGGCAACCTCAGGAGTGAACTCGCGAGGCCTCGGAAGGACGTCGCAACGTGGAACAAATGTGGAACACCGCCTCTGCCGTCGCGCGGTATGTGCTCTGACCTGCGCTTTCGCAGCCAGGAATCGAGATGACCGTTACATTATGAGTCCACCGCTCTGACCAACTGAGCTACGGCCCCGATGTGCCCATCTTTGCCCAGATCCGGGTTGATGCGAGCCAGGTTTCGCGGGCACGACCGGCTGTCGCGGCGGCTACCTCGCCTGGAGGGCGTCCATCCCGACGGCTATCGCCAGTATCAACCTGCGGTCGACACTCCGGTCGGGGTCACCATGCATATCGATCGTGTAGGCGTCGACGAACTTCCACAGGTGGCGGCGATGGCTACCCAGTTCGGTCCCGTTTCGCTTGAAGACGAAGTGATACGGAATCGGCAGCCAGTCCGCGAAGTTTTCGATGAACGGAATGAAGCCGACCAGTCTGCGAACCAGCGCAACTGCGAGATTGAGCTCCGTGGCCTGCGCGACCTCGTTGCCGGCCGAGTCGTAAAGCTTGTAGGTCGAACGCAAGAGGCTCGCGCCGAAGACCTTCTGGATCTCGCCGATCTTGCTGCCGTCCGGAGCGGTGACGTCGTATCGAGCACGGGGGTCGAATCGCTGCCGGGCCTTGATCCGCATGAGCTCGGTGGTCTGGCTCTCGTCGGTGTAGAAGCGGATGTCCTCTTTGAACTTGAACACCTTCTGACGCACGAAGCAGAATGGGGGCCCGGGTGAATCGCCGTCTCCCTGAGGGAGCGAGAACTGGTACTCGTTGACGACGAACCGAAACTTTTGCTTCAGGATGAAGCGGTCGTACTGGTTCGGATCGATCCAAAGGTGTGTGTCCACGGCCCGAAGAGTACCCGTCCCCGGGGACCAACTCTTTCGCTATCGGGCTTTGTTCTGCCCCCGAACCTCGTAGATGGTCGTCGAACCGCTGACCTCGTTGGCGACGACCAGCAACGGTCTGCCGTTCGGGCTGTCCGAGTCGGCGATGAGGGTGAGGCCCTCGGGTCCGAGGTCGCCCGCGGTATCGGCCTCCGGGTCGCCGTCGAAGTCCCGATTGTTGACGTAGTCGACGAACCTCGGCTTCCGAGGATTCTGAACGTCGTAGATCATCACGCCGCCGACCCGTTCCAGCCCAATGAAGGCATAGGTCCTCGAGCCCACCTGCCCGATCTCGATTGCCTCGGGCTCTGGTCCTTTGTTGTCGCTGCGATTGTCGAAGGAGTCGTTGGCCTCGTTGTCCGAATTGAAATCTTCCGGCAGCGCGTCTGCGGTCACCTGTTCGAAGTCATCGCCGCTGTCGAAGACCAGTCGGCCCGATGCGTTCCATACAGAGAACGAACGACCTCCGAACGCGTGCAGTTCCTGAAACTCGCCGTCACGGTTCTGGGGTGCGGTCGTCGTCACCGTCAGGCGACCGAGGCTGGCCTCCTGCTGAAGCTCGTCCGCGTCCTCGAACACAGACTCATCCAGTGTCACATCCTCAACTCGTTCCTCCTCGGCGAAACACTCGTAGTCCCGAGCATCTCCCTCGTTGGCGGAGAGGATGAACTGCCGTCCCTTGTGCTTGATGGCGTCGAGCGCGTCCGGCATGTACACGCCGCGCACGGGCCATCTCTGGATGTTTATCTCGCCATCGTCATCACTTGCGTCGATGCCCCTATTGCGGCGCGAGTGGTCCTTCAGTCCGAGCGAGAGGATGTCCGTAACTCGTGCTCGGCTCAGGTTGACCACGGCTAGGGCGTTGTTCTCCTGCAGAGAAACCCACGCCCGCGACGAGTTCTTCGCCACCGCGACGTATTCGGGCTCGAGGTCCTGCGCCACGGTTGCTCCGGGCCCGAAGATCCTCACACCCCGGCGGACGAGGCGATCGCGCTGCTTGTTGAAACGTTCAAAGGAAGCAGTGGCCACGTCCGATTGCTCGACCCCGGCGGCACCCCCGGAGAGGTCGATGATGCTCACCGAGCCCGGTGGATCGACTCCTCCGGCACAGTATCCGTCGGGCTCGCCTTCGTTAGCGACGACGACCTTCGAGCCATCAGGCGTGAAGGTGAGCATGTCGGGAAGCGAACCGACCTGCACGTCGCTCAGCAGCACTCCGGCCGTGTCGTAGAACGCGACCCTGCCCGGATTCTGATTCGGATGTGGTTCTATCGCGACGGCAACAACTCCGTCGTCTATGTCGACGCTGTTGATCTGGGCACCGAGATCCCCGGGCTCGATGACGCCCACCTTCTCGGGGCTGGTGGGATCCTCGATGTCGAGAATGTCGACCACTCCCGCGTTCGCATTCACCACGAAGAGCCGCTGGGACTCGGGATCGTGAGCCACGATCTCGGCTGCGCTCTCGGCGAAGACGCCGGTTCGAAACGTTCCGATGACCTCGAGCGAGATCCGGCCCCTTGCCGCGGCCGTGGTCGAGCTGGCGGGTAGTACGACCGCGATCGACGCAAGGACCGCGATCAGTGGCGAGATTCTTCTGATGTTTGGCATCGGCGGAAACTAGAGGGCGAGCGAGAACGAGAGGCGAACCGCGCGCGAACAGATGGGGAACTGGACGGTCAGACTCCCCCGCTCGCTTCCTCGATGCCGCTCTGTAGTCGCTGCCCAAAGGCGTCCTCCACCGTCCTCGACATCGTCCGGTGGAACGCGCCGAGCAGTACCTCCGCCAGTGGGCGGAGTTGCTCCAGCGAGCGTCTGACCCTCGGCCACTCCTCCTCGGGACTCCCCGCGGACTCGAACGGCCTCCAGACGTCGTTGAGGAACAGCTCGACGAACACGTTCGCGACTCCTTGGGAGTGCATCATCAGCTGCTGGAACACGTCGATGACCCGTTCGACCGGGATGCCCAGCGAGACGACCTCGGCCCCCGCCCTCAGCAGGCCTGGACTGGGTACCTCGTAGCGGCCGTCGGCGAGCTCTACGATCACGCCCAGGGCAACGGCCCTGTGGATCGTTTCGGGCGACAGCTCACCGCCGAGCATGGTATCGAGCTCGGCCGCCTCGATGGCGTGGGGTTCCTCCGCGGCCCAGGGGGCCATGAGGGCTCGTTCGAAGCGCAGCACCTCCTCTCCAGAGCCGACGGGAGCAGCATCCAGCAACTTCTTGATCGCGCCGAGATTGAAGCCGGAGGCCTGCATGTCCTTTATCAGCTCGAGGCGCGCGACGTGCTCGGCGTTGTAGAAGCCGGTCCGGCCCTCGAGCTCGGGGGCCGGCAGAAGACCCCTGGTCTGGTGGGCGCGAATGTTTCGGGCCGTCATACCCGAGCGCTGGGCGAGCTGGTCGATCGTCATTCGGTCGCTCACGCAGGGATTCTACTCCTTCTGACGTACCATAATCTGATGCTACATCTTTTGGTGTAATGTAACC
>JBOGXB010000073.1:0-9800 GCA_050694215.1 Actinomycetota bacterium | reverse complement strand
GCGTGAACAACAGCTTGCGCAGCCTGTCGTTGTTCTCCGTGAACACTCGAACTACTTCCTCATGCGACACGGCCTCGGTCTCTCCCTCGATGCCGACGTCGTAGTCGGTGATGAGAGCAACGTTGAGGTAGCACATCTCGAGCTCCCGACAGAGGTAAGCCTCCGGATACTGCGTCATGTTGATGACCTCCCAGCCGGCTTGCTGGAACCACCTGGATTCCGCTCGGGTGGAGAAGCGAGGGCCTTGAATGGTCACGACGGTGCCGCGCTCGTGCACTGGGATCCCTTGTTCCTTCGCGACCTCGATCGCGAGCGGGCGCATGTCCGGACAGTAGGGATCCGCGTAGGAGATATGAGTGGTGAGCGGGCCGTCGTAGAAGGTGTCGATTCTGCCCGTCGTCCGATCGACGAGTTGATCCGAGACAACGAAGTCACCGGGCCTGACGTCGACGTTCAGGGACCCGGCTGCGCACGGCCCGATCACCCTTGACACCCCGAGCTCCTTGAAGGCCCACGCGTTCGCCCGGTAGTTGATCTTGTGGGGTGGGAACTCGTGCTTGACCCCGTGGCGGGGGAGGAAGGCGACGACGCGATTCTCGACGTGACCAATGGCCACGGGGGCCGAAGGGCTCCCGTAGGGCGTCTCGATCGACGACTCCTCGACGTCGTCCAAGAAGCTGTAGAAGCCCGAACCTCCGAAGACCCCGATCTCGGGGCGTCGTTCCGCCGTCACGCGGGCTTCTCCGTGCTCGAGCTCGGGCTCTTCTCAGGCTTCGCGTCCGCCGGTTTCGACTCCTTCTTCTCGGCCTTCTCTGCATGCTTGGTCGAGCCCTTCTTCGCGTCGGTCGAGTAGAAGCCCGAGCCTTTGAACACGATCCCCACGGGGGAGTAGAGCTTCCTGAGCCTGCCGCCGCATCGGGGGCATTCCTCGAGGGGAGGGTCGTCGAATCCCTGCCTCGCCTCGGTGCGCTCTCCGCACGCGGTGCAGGCGTACTCGTAGATGGGCACGGGGGGCATCCTCTCACCTCTCACACGCAGGACTGCCACGCCCGCCCGAGTAAAGTCAGTCTCCCGGGGAGTCGAAGATTCCAACAAAGGGGAAGCAGGAAGGGATGTCCCTACAGAGGCGTCTAACGCTCTTCTTCGTGCTGATCGTGGTCCTGCCGCTTGCGGCGGCAGGGTTCGTGGTTCAACGCGTCATCATTGGTGAGATCGATCGTCGAGCCCTGCTGTCCCTGCACCCCGCCCTCGACGCCACGGTGGCCTTATATAACGGTGGGCTCGAGGGAGCGGAGCCAGGGACCCGGGCCGCCGTGGGGAGCGAGCCCGATCTCGGACGCATGCTCCAGATAGAGGCCGTCCCGGCAATTGAAACCTTGTTCGAGCGCGAGCTTGAGGCCTCCGGCGTCCTCGACTTCCTCCTGGCATCGACACCTGACGGCGAGCCGCTGGGGTTCGCCTCCAATCCATCGTCCTTCGTACCCGGACAGCCGGTGCCCACGCGCTCCGACATCGCGGGGTCATCGCCGGGGGGTGGGCGCGGCTTCTATCGCACCGCCGACATCCCGATACGGGTTGGAGGCAGCAGAGTGGGTGTGGTGATCGGTGGATTCTGGCTGGACGACGACCTGCTCGTCGCGGCGACGCGTTCCGACGTCGAGCTCTCGTTCGCTCACCGGCGCACGATCTTCGCCACGACCGAACCGCTCTCGGGGCCGACCAGCATCGACGTGGACTTCGACGGCACGTTCGATGCGGAGATCGGTGAGCCCGTCATGGCTGAGGCCGTCAACCTCTCCAATGGGCTGAGCATCGTCGCGTCGACGCCCACAGCCGCGCATGACTCGTTGGCGCGCCGTGTGCTCACGTCCCTCATCGTGCTCGTAGTGCTCGCGACGCTCGGGATCACGGCGCTTGCGTATCTCCTGGCTCGTCTCATTACGCAACCGTTGGAGGAGCTCGCCCGTGGAGCCAACCAGGTATCGGAGGGTTACTTCGATTACGAGTTCCCTGCGCGCTCGTCGAAGGACGAAGTGGGCCAGCTAGCAAATGCATTCAGCGACATGACCCGCAGGTTGCGTCAGACGATCAATCAGCTGTCGTCTTCGCGCGACCAGCTGCAGCGTGCGGTCATGCGTACGGGCCAAACTCTCCGAGCGACGCACGACATGAACCAGATGATCGAGTCGATCCTCAGCACCGCGGCGGATGCGGTCGAAGCCGATGCCGCCATTCTGTGGAGGTTCACGCCAACCCGTGACGAGCTCTATCCGGCGATCGGGCAGGGAGTGAACGTCGACGAGATGCCTCGGCTGAAGGTAGGTGAAGGGATGGTCGGGCACGTGGGCGAAAGGGCCACACCCCTGGTCATGCCCCCCGAGCCTCCATGGGAAGGAGGTCTGCGTTACGCGCGGCAAGAGCCCGCGTTCCCCATGGCCGCCGCAGTGCCGCTCTACACACAGGATCGGATCATCGGCGTCCTGGCCGTCTATCGCCGGGACCTGGGCCGCAGGTTCAAGAGAGAGGACCTCGACACCATGACCTTCCTCGTCGAGCAGGGCGGGGTCGCGATCGAGAACGTGCTCCTGCACGAGGAGGCACAAAGGCTCTCCATCACCGACGGGCTCACGGGCACGTGGAACCGCCGCTATCTCTATATGCAGTTCAAACAGTTGCTGGCGACGGCGCAACGATTCGACCGTCCCTTCAGCGTGCTCATGCTGGACCTCGACAACTTCAAGGACGTCAACGACAACTACGGGCACCAGCGAGGCGACGCCATTCTGGTTGAGTTCTCGCATCGAGTATCGACGTTGTTGCGCGAGGTGGACACCTTTGCACGCTACGGCGGGGAGGAATTCGTCTGCCTTCTCTCCGAGACCGACGAGGACGGTGCCATCACGACCGCTGAGAAGATCCGTGATGCGGTGAAGAGCGAACCTTTCGGCGGAATGGACGAGCATCTGCTGAACGTCACGGTGTCCATAGGTGTGGCCGCATACCCGCAACATGGAGGGTCTGCCCAGGAGCTCATCGAGTCCGCCGATCGCGCGATGTATCGAGCAAAGCAGACCGGTCGCGACCGAGTCTCCACTCCCGAGGGCTTGCTCATCGCCGACGCGGGCGAGACCGGCTAGGAAACCGCGCGTGACCATAAGAAAGGCAGTGATTCCCGCCGCGGGGCTAGGAACACGGTTCCTCCCCGCGACGAAATCCCAACCGAAAGAGATGCTGGCGGTTATCGACAAGCCGGCGATCCAATACGTCGTCGAAGAGGCAAAGCGCGCGGGGATCGACGATGTGCTCGTGGTGACGAGCCGGGGCAAGTCGACGCTCGAGGACCACTTCGATCGGTCCCCGGAGCTCGAGCAACATCTCGAGCGGACGGGCAAACAGGATCAGCTCGCGGAGATCAGGGAGGTTGCAGGGCTGGCGAGTCTCCACTACGTGCGGCAGCAACAACCTCTGGGATTCGGACATGCCGTGCTGATGGCGAGGGAACACGTCGGCGACCAGCCATTCGTCGTTATGGTCGGCGACGAGATCGTTCCGGAACCTGAAGGCGACGAAGACCCGCTCATCGGGCGGATGATCGAGATCCACGAGAGCACCGGAGGAAGCGTTCTCGCCGTCCAGGAGGTCCCGAAGGAAGACATCCCCTCGTACGGCATTGTCTATATCGAGGAGATGGTGGGCGATTACGCTCGCATCCAGGGGATTGTGGAGAAGCCGGCAGTTGCGGATGCTCCGTCCAACCTCGCGTCCAGAGGCCGCTACCTGTTCACTCCGGGGATCTTCGATGCGATCGAGAGGACCGAGCCGGGCGTCGGGGATGAGATCCAGCTGACCGATGGGGTCCAGCTACTGGCTGAGAAGGAGGCAATCTTCGCCTACGTCCACGAGGGCCCGGTCCTCGACGTCGGCAAGAAGATCGACTTCCTGAAGGCAACGATCGAGCTCGCACTCAGACGCGATGATCTTCGGGACGAGCTAATGGCGCACTTGCGAGAGCTCGTCTCCCATCTCGAGCGATGAAACATCCGGAGTCCGACGCTCGTATGGTCGACGTGACGGCCAAGGACGTCACCACTCGCGAAGCAGTCGCCTCCGGGTTCGTGCGCATGGCTCCCTCGACGCGCGAGGCGATCACCGAGGGACGGTTGCAAAAGGGAGACGCTCTCGAGACCGCTCGGATCGCCGGCATCATGGCTGCCAAGAAGACGTCCGAGCTGATCCCACTGTGTCATCCGATCTCGGTGGGGGCCGTCGAAGTCGCGTTCGATGAACGGGACGAAGGAATCGGCATCATCGCCAGCGTGAGGACCAACGAGCGCACCGGTGTCGAGATGGAGGCACTCACGGCCGTCTCGGTGGCGGCACTAACCATCTACGACATGGTGAAGGGCGTCGAACGAGGAGTAGAGATAACCGACGTCCATCTCCTACGGAAGTCGGGGGGTCGCTCGGGGGAGTGGCGGCGAGAGACCTGACGGTCGGCCGGTCCGCTTCTGCGGATCGGCTCCATCTACTCCTTCGGGCGCTTGAGGAAGGCCACTGTGCCCGTCGACTGACTCTCGACCACCTGGACCAGCTCCCACCCCTCCTCGCCCCACTGGTTCAGGATCTCTTGAAGGGAGTGGGAGATCAGGGGGACCGTGGTGTACTCCCATTTCTGCAAACTCCATCCACCTCCAAGGGGTTGCCTTACGGGCAAGCGGCGGCCAACTTACTGCATATGACGTGGCGCATCCTTTTCGAGTCCGACGGCGAGACGCTGGCGGATGAGGCGGAGTGGGCTCGATCCTTCGGTCGGCGTCTGCGGGGCTTGATCGGACATCCGAAGCTGCGACCGGGACAGGCCTTGATCATCGAGCCCGGCCCCCAAGTACACACGTTCGGCATGCGATATCCGATCGACGTCGTGTTCTGCACGCGCTCGTGGCGAGTAGTCGGGGTGGCACACCTTCAGCCGTGGCGCGTCAGCCGATTCGTGCGCGGTGCGAGGTACGCGATCGAACTGCCCGCGGGCTCTGCTTCATCTCGCCTCGAGGGCGGGACCCTCAGGGTCTTGGAGAACGACTCGGCTCAGTAGGGAGCGTCGTCGATCTCGGTCTGGAACGCCGAGGTCGGAAGGAACAGCCACAGGCCGGGGCTATCCCCTCCGGTGCGCTCGTTGAGGAAGCGCAAAGCGTCGATGCGCGGCCCCGAGCTCGATCCATCCGCACGCAAGGCGCCTCTTCGTTCGAGCTCCTCGACGAGGTCCTGTGTCGGGTGTCCGTCTATCTCCATCTGGCCGCAGTGTAGGTCAATCGGTGTCGGGGCTGGAGCCGCGCCCGGCGTATGTGTCGCGTGCCGCGGTGAGTACGGCCGTGGACGCGGACACGACGAAGACGATCACGGATGCGAAGAGCACGGCTATCAAATACCGACTGCTGGATCCCGGCCATCGGATCGTCACGAATGCGAGCATGGACGCGATTCCGGTGAGTGCCGACAGCGCTATGCCGGCTATCGCGAGCCCATGCAGACGCCCGGGACCCGTCGGACGACTCGCAGGCGGGGGAGCGTCGTGGGGCAACGGGACGACGTCGTCCTCTTCCTTCGGCCCGCGTGGCGATTCGGTCACCTCCCTTTACCTTCTAGCCATCTGAGAAGGGTCCGAGTTGGGATGCCCGTACCGCCCTTGGCGGATTCGTCCGTCGACGACTCCGCTCGAGCCGTTCCCGCTATGTCGAGATGAGCCCACGCGATCTTCTCTCCAACGAAGTTACGCAAGAAGAGTGCCGCGATGATCGCGCCTCCGTAGGCCGTGCCCCTGTTCTTCAGGTCCGCCACGTCAGAGGCGATCTCGGATTCGTACTCCTCGTAAAACGGCATATGCCACATGTCCTCGCCGGACGAGTCCGCCGCGTCCATCAGCTCTCGACGTAATTCGTCATCATCACAGAAGAGGCCGCTCATCCTCGTGCCGAGGGCCATCCTGATCGTGGAGGTAAGCGTCGCGACGTCAACGAGCGAGTCCGGCTTGTCTTCCGAGGCCCAGGCCAGGGCGTCCGCGAGTATCAATCGGCCCTCGGCATCGGTGTTGATAACCTCGCTCGTCTTCCCGCCGTAATGACGGATGACGTCACCCGGCCTCAGCGCGTTCCCGGAAACCATGTTCTCGGTCGTGGGAACGATCCCCGTTACCTCGACGCCTACATCCAGTCTGCGGAGCGCGCTCATGACCCCGAGCACGGCCGCTCCACCTGCCATGTCGGTCTTCATCGCCTGCATGGCCTGCCATGGCTTCAGCGAGAGGCCTCCCGAGTCGAACGTGACTCCCTTGCCGACGAGCGTTATGCGCCCGACAGCGCCGTCGGGGGCATATCGAAGTCGAATCAAGCGAGGTGGTTCGCTCGAGCCGGCAGCCACGCCGAGAAGGCCGCCGAAGCCCTGGTCTCGTAACTCACTTTCGTCGAGGACCGTGGGCACTAGTCCCGCCGAATCCGCAATGTCGGCGGCTCGACGCGCCAGCTCGGTAGGAGTCAGGACTGATGCGGGCTCGTTGGTCAGGTTCCGAGCGAGAGCGATCGCGTCTGCATAAGCGCCACCCCGGTCGAGCGCCGCTTTCGTCGCTCCGGGAAAGAACACCTCCGTCGGCCTCGCCGCTTTGGCGTCGGACTTGTAGGCATCGAATCGGTATGCGGCGAGAAGGAAGCCCTCGGCCGCCGCGCTCCATCCCTCCTCGCCGAGAGAGGGTAGCGCGCACGCGATCTCGGAAGCATCGGCAACGCGCCGAGCCGCGGCAGCTCCGGCGCGCCTCACGTGCTTGGGCGCGACCGCGTCCCGGCTGCCCAATCCCGCGACTGCGATGGTGCGGGCCGGAAGGGTTCCTAGGGTCGTTATCAACTCGACCTCGCCCGGCTTCGCCTTGTACTCAGTGCTCTGCAGCTGGTCCATCAAGCGACCGCCGAGCTCGCTGTTGAGATCGTCGGCCTCTACGGTGAGCGAGATTCGCTCGCCGGAATATGCCCCGACGATCACCGCGTCGCAGCTCAACTCCGCGATGGAAGCGTCCGTGGCAGTTAGCTGCGGCGTCATCTCTCCCCCATAGGCAACGAGGCATAGATATACCCCCTCCGCCTCGCGCCCGTTTCCTTCGGAAATCCGCACCTGAGTGGTCATCCGGGACTAACTTGGCCTCGACCGGCGGCCCAGAGTGAGGGGAAGCGCTCTTGACCATCTGGTTCTTGGCCTTCTTGGCCGTGCTGTGGATGATCTTCTTCTTGCCCGCCGGGAGACGGGCCAGGCAGCAGACTCCCTTGCCCGCTGCCGAGCGATTCAAGCGCCATTTGAAGCTCATCGCGCCTCCGCGGCGGACACGGCCCGGCCGATGGATGATTGTTCCTCCTACCGAGGAACGCACCGCGGCCGCGGCCTTGGATCGAGGGCAGAGGAGGCGCCGAAGGATCCTCGTCTTTCTCGTCGCTGCGGTCGTGCTCACGGCGCTTGTCGTCGTCCAGCAGGGGGGCAGGCTGATCGAGGTACACCTGATAGCCGACGCGGCCCTCTTCTTCTACGTCGCCCTCCTGCTCGAGGCGAAGAGGAGACGCCTCGAGCGCGCCGCAAAGGTGAGGCGCCTGCAGCCGTCACACGCCGAGCTACGCGACCGGCATCTGGCTGCGGCATCCGGCCGCCGCTAGGCATTCGACCCTTCTAATAGTGTGCGACGCATGGACCTGTCGGAGCTTTCCGCGCGCCTGAGGAAGCAGTTCGATGCAGCAACCGAGGCGCGCGACGCCGCCCTGAGCTCGAGCCGCAGCGCCGTCAGAGCGTGCGGGAATGCCATCCGAGCGCTCCATCGATATGAGGTTGAGGCCGCCTCGAGCTTGATCGACGAGGCCCAAGCCCATCTAGACGAGGCGCGCCGCCGGCTCGAGCTCCACCCCGAGCTGGTGAACGCGGGGTTCGTGCACGACGCTGAGAAGGAGCTGGCAGAGGCCCGGATCACCTTCGGGCTTGTCACCGACGGCGATGTTCCCTCCCCCGACGATGTCGGCGTCTCCGCCGCGGCGTTCGTGAAGGGGATGGCTGAATCGATCGGCGAGCTCCGGCGTCATTTGCTCGACCTCATGCGACGAGGGGACCTGAAGCGGTGCGAGGAGCTGTTGGGGGCGATGGACGACATGTACTACGTGCTCGTGTCGATGGATTACCCGGACGGGATCACCCAGGGGCTGCGGCGGTTGACCGACGTCGCCCGCTCGATCATCGAGCGCACAAGGGGGGACTTCACCACCTCGAGCATCCAGAGCTCGCTCCGCGCGGCGCTCGAGGCGAAGTCGAAGACCGTGGGGCACGACGTCGGGGAAAGTTAGGATGAAGCCTTCCTTGGGCCAGTAGCTCAGTCTGGTAGAGCGCACCCCTCGCACGGGTGAAGTCGGCGGTTCGAATCCGCTCTGGTCCACAAAAGAATCCCCTGGTCAGGCGGCACATCCAGAAGCACCGTTGATTAGCAAGTCCGGCGAGAGTCCGCATTTAGTCCGCATGACGGATCGAGTCCGACCATCCGGGGTCGCGGCATCCCACCTCTTGAGTGAAGGTCAATCTGGACCACCGCGTCCGCTGAGTCCGAGCTCGACCCACTGACCCGAGCTCGACCCACTGATCCGAGCCTCTATCTTCGCCCTCCGCGGAGGTCGGCCGGCCCCGCCGATGAGTTTCCTCGCGGCAGACCGTCCAACTTGAAAAGGGCTCCACCTGGATTGTCCCTACGGAGACCAAGGAGGCCGAAGTGTCGAAGGTGATCGTGGATATCTCCATATCGCTCGACGGATTCGTCGCGGGACCGAATCCGAGCCTCGAGGATCCCCTCGGTGAGGGAGGCGAACGTTTGCACGAGTGGGTCGTCGCGACGCGGCCGTGGCGCGAGTCCCACGGGCTTTCCGGGGGCGAGACCGGCATCGACGCCGATGTCGTGGCCGAGTCGCTCGGGAAGGTGGGCGCTACCGTCATGGGCCGGCGGATGTTCAGCGGCGGTGCCGGGCCGTGGGCCGACGATCCCAACGCGGACGGTTGGTGGGGCGACGATCCGCCGTTCCATCACTCCGTCTTCGTGCTCACACATCACGAACGGGATCCGGTCGCCAAACAGGGTGGGACGACGTTCACGTTCGTCACAGAGGGCATCGAAGCTGCTCTCGAGCAGGCACGCGCCGCAGCGGGGGACAAGGATGTCGGGGTCGCCGGCGGTGCGAACGCGATCCAGCAGTACCTAAATGCCGGTCTCATCGATGAACTGCAGATACACGTTGCCCCGGTGCTGTTGGGGGGAGGCGTCCGGCTGTTCGACGATGTCCACGCGGCCCCTCTGGGGCTCGAATACACGAGCGTGATCGAGTCGCCCTCCGTCACACATCTTCGGCTACGCGTTCCGAAGTGATCTGCGGCCCTAGTGCTCGTCGGAGAGCACTGCGCTTACAACGGAATCCCGACGAGCCCGTGACCAGGACCGCTTCGCGAAATACCTGGTCAACGCGTCCGTCGTGAGAGTAGGTGACATCCGGCGATACCGCGTGACAGCGATCTGATGGACGCAATTTGGACGCAGCAGAGCGACCCTGGCCGCCTTCGGCGAAAAGGCGCCACAAGCGCCAGAAGGCCGAGATCACATGGAACGTGGAGGAGACCGGTGGCGGGGAGGCACAACATCCTAATGACGTGTCCATCGACTCCGGCATCCGCGGTAAGGCTTCGTGACCCAAACATGACCCGGCAGGATGCAATGCATCGATACTTTGGAATGTCTTAGGTGTCCT
>JBOGXB010000072.1:0-9987 GCA_050694215.1 Actinomycetota bacterium | reverse complement strand
GAGGGCCTCAAGGAGACCCCCCGGCGGCTGGCCGACATGTACTCCGAGCTCTTCGAGGGGCTTTACCTCGATGCGGCGGATGATATCGACGTCATCTTCGACGCCGGCCACGACGAGATGATCATGTTGCGCGACATCCCGCTGTTCAGTTTGTGTGAACATCACCTAATTCCGTTCGTCGGAAAGGCCCATGTGGCCTACATCCCCAATGAGCAGGGCCAGATCACGGGCCTGTCGAAGCTAGCGCGCGTGGTCGACACCCTGGCGAGAAGGCCCCAGGTGCAGGAACGGCTCACCACGCAGATCGCGGACGTGATCGAGGGCGCTCTGGATCCCAGAGGAGTGCTCGTGGTCATCGAGGCCGAGCATCTCTGCATGAGCATGCGCGGGATCCGTAAGCCCGGGAGCCAGACCGTGACGTCGGCGGTGAGAGGGCAATTCCGTCGTAGCGACGCCACTCGCGCGGAGGCCATGGGTCTCATCCAGCACGGTTAGTGAGGCACTAGAGTCACTCGATGCACCTCCGGTTGCCAGATCGCACGCTGTCTCTGGATCGAGCGGTGGTGATGGGGGTTCTCAACGTCACGCCCGACTCGTTCTCGGATGGCGGGCTCTGGTTCGATTCCAACGCCGCGATCGAACACGCCCTCGAGATGGAAAGGGAAGGAGCCGGCATCATCGACATCGGAGGTGAATCCACCCGTCCCGATGCCGATCCGGTTGCGGAGACCGAGGAGCTTAGGCGCGTTCTTCCGGTCATCGAGGCTTTGAAAAGGCGACTCAGCGTCCCTCTCTCGATCGACACCCGCAAGCCACTGGTGGCGTTGCGTGCGGTCGAGGCAGGTGTCGACATCGTGAACGACACCAACGGCGAGGAGACCGACTGGAAGATGGCGGAGGTTGCCGCACAGGCGGACGCCGGTTTCGTTTTCATGCACACGCGTGGTACTCCGGCCACGATGCGATCTCTTGCGCACTACGAGGATGTCGTTGCTCACGTCAGATCGTTCCTCGCCGATGCCGCGATCGAGATCGAGCGCCGAGGCATCGCCCGCGATTCCATCGTCCTGGACCCCGGATTCGGCTTTGCCAAGGATCCGGACCAGAACCTGGAGCTACTACGCCGCCTTGACGAGATCGTTTCGCTCGGGCTTCCGGTGCTCGTCGGCACGTCGCGCAAGTCGTTCATCGGCGCGGTGCTCGGCCTCGCCGAGCACGAGCGCGTCGAGGGAACGATCTCGACGGTCGTGTCGGCAGTCGAGAAGGGGGCCCGGATCGTGCGGGTCCACGACGTGCAACCGGTCGTTAGAGCCGTTCGCATGATCGAGGCGGTTCTCGGACGCTGATGGTGGCCTGATGGACAGCGTCGTCGTGCAAGACCTGCGTCTGCCGGCGCGGATTGGGGTGACCCCCGAGGAACGTTCGGCTCCGCAGGACATTCTCGTGACTGCCGAGATGGTTGCCGATCTGTCGCTTGCCGGCGCGAGCGATGACATCAAGGACACGGTGGACTATCACGCAGCAGTGCAAACCATCTCGGAGCTCGTTCGATCCTCCGACTCCAAGCTGCTGGAGCACCTCGCCGAGGAGATCGCCGCACGATTGTTGCGTCTCAGCTTGGTCGTCAGAGTTACGGTTGAGGTGAGGAAAGCGGTTCCTCCCGTCGAAGAGGACGTTGGAGCGATAACCGTCCACATCGAGAGGCCCTGATTATGACTACTGCTTACATCGGGATTGGATCCAACGTCGGCGAACGCGAGCTCTTCTGTCGCGACGCGGTCGAGGCCCTCGGAGAGACCGGGGGGGTAGAGATCCAAAGTGTTTCCAGCCTCTACGAGACCGAGCCGGTCGGCGGCCCTCCACAACGCTCGTTCGTCAACCTCGTGGTGAAGATCGAGACCGAGCTGTCACCTCGCCGGGTTCTCGAAGCGTGTAAGGGCATCGAGGAACGCATGGGACGCGAGCCGAGCGACATCCATTGGGGGCCGCGAGTGGTGGACCTCGACATACTGCTTTTCGGCGACGAGAAGGTGAACGAACCCGGACTCGAGATCCCTCACCCGCGTATCAAGGAGCGTCGTTTCGTGCTGGTTCCACTGCTCGAGATAGATGCAGATGTGACCGATCCGTGGGGGGATCGGTATGCGGACGGCCTGGACGAGGCCGAAGGAGGAGTGGAGCTGCTGGAGCCCTTCTGACTTTGGGGTGTTCAGGTCTCCGATCGACCTGCACTCCCTCAGTCGAGGACTATCGCCTCTTCCTCAGCTGAGCGGTGAGGTGTGGGGGTCGCCTTCCTGTTCGAATGCGGCATCATGGGCTGAGCCATGTCTGCGCAAGCGGCGGCATGCAGCTCCGCACTTTCTTCTTGGCGCAACTGCGCAACGCCTATGGCCACCTTGATACCGCTGGCGGCCTTGTCGAAACCCTGTCTGATCCGCGCCCCCGCCTTACGAGCACCGTCTCCCGCCGTGCCCGGCATCACGATCGCGAAGTCCCCGGCATCAACGTGGAAGCAGCGGTCATCCCCCCGAACGAGAGCGGAGAGCATCTTCAGATCCTCGCTGTTGAGATAGCCGTCCAGATGGATGATGACCAGGCTGAGAGGCTCGCCCGATGAGATCGCGTTTTCGATCTGCCCCTCGAGGTAGCGCTCGTACTGCTCCGGGCCGTCCATCGAACCGGCGGCGGTGCCCGCTTCGATTTCGGCTTGCGCCGCGCTCTTGATAGACGCACCGATGATGACTCCGAGGGATCTGGCCGCCGCGACGTCCTCGTCTTCGAATGCTCCCGGCTGCGAATTGGCGACCATGAGGGCTCCGACGGAGGAGGAGCCTGCGAGGAGCGGGACGCACGCCAGCGACTTGATGCCCATCTCGGCCCACACGTCCTCATCGAGGCCGGTGATCTCGACGGTGTCGTCCCACCGGAGCACGCTTCCCCGGGACACGCACGCCCCCGCGGCGCACTCGTCCAGGCCCTGAGTGAGGCCCTGGCGGCCCTCCGCGAGGCCGGCCGCGAAGCACCACACCAGCTGATCGTGCTCCGCCAGGGCTATCACGGCGGTGTCGGCGCCGGTCAAGGAGGGCGCCCTGCGGACGAGGCCCTCGAGCGCGGACGGGAGGTCCAGGTTCGGGTCCACGACGTCCTCGAGGGCCGTCGCTATGGCCGCGAGCCTCTTCGGATCTGGAAGAATCTGTCTCAAATCGGAGGTTTCCACGCTCTCTATATCGGCACGGGCTTGACCAGGTAAAACGGGGGGCCGCTAAGTAGTTCGGGCAATGTGACCGGTTTGGCCCTCGTTTGCCTAAGGTGGCCAATTGCGGCGTAACTTTCCAACGGGGATCCGTTCGAGTCGAGGTGGATGAGATGAGGAGTCTCCTGTCGAGAGCCGCGCTTGCGTGCGTTCTCGTCGCGGCTGTCGTCGTGCCCGCGCCCGCTCAGAGCGCCTCCAAGCGGGTGCGGATAGTTCGCTCGAGGGGCACCGCAGCCCCCAGCTTCGTGACCGGCATCTCCGACCGGGTCGAAGGGGCGGGCCCGGTGAGGGCCGCCCTCACCCATCTCGAGGCACATCCGGACAGGTACCGCATCGCGGCACCCGGCCGGACCCTGGACCTTCTCCGCGTGGATCGCGACGGTCCGAATCAGACCGTGCGCTTCGCCCAGCTCCATCGCGGGATCCCGGTGTGGGGGGCGCAATACCTCGTCCACCTTCGCGAAAGGGATGAGGGTCTCGAGGTCGGCGCGGTCAACGGCGACTACTTCACCGAGCTCGAGGTTCCCACGCGGCCCGCGTTCGACCGCGACGCCGCCGAGGAGATCGCCAGGCTTCGCACGCGACCACTCGTGATCGACCGCGTCGTCCACCACGGCCTGACCGTCCTCCCTCAGGGCCGGGGCATCCTGACCTATCACCTCAGCCTGTGGGGCCACGAGTTCGGCCGGCCCGCGCTCAAGGAGGTGTTCGTGAACGCCCTCACCGGGTCGCTCGCCCTCGCCTACGACGGGCTCGTGGACATCGGGCCGACCACGGGAACCGGGGTCAACTCGCACGACGATACGGTAGAGCTCAGGATCTTCGAGCAGGGTGAAACCGAGTTCGAGCTGCGCGACCTCTTGCCCGTGTCGGGGGAGATAGCTACCCACAACATCCAAGGCTCGAGCTCCTATTTCGCAAATGAGGACAACCTGGTCACGTCGCGCGACGACAGCTTCGACAACCTCGATTTGCACAGCCGGAGCGGCGCCGTCGACGCGCACTACGGCGCGAGGAAGTTCTTCGACTTCTTCTTCGAGCGTCTGGGCAGGAACTCTATCGACGGCAACGGCAAGAGCATCGTGTCGTTGGTCAACGCGACCGAGAACGGTCGGCCTCTCTTCAACGCCTTCTGGGACGGGAGTCAGGTCGTCTACGGCAACCCCAATCCCGACCAGCTGCATCCATTGTCGGCCGATCTCGACATCGTCGGCCACGAGCTCACCCACGGAGTGGTCCAGTTCACCGGCAAGCTGGCCCTGATCTCACAGCCGGGCGCCGCCAACGAGGCATACGCCGACTATTTCGGCAACGCGATCGACGTCGAGGCCTCTGGCACCGACATGAACGATCCGGAGGCGGGCTTCATAGGCGAGGACCTGTGCAAGGTCGAGCATCCAAGCGGGTGGACGTGTCCGCTTCGCAACCTGAACGACGGCAAGACAGCCGAGGATTACGGCTACTACCTCGTGGACTTCGACAACGGTGGTGTGCACCTCAACGCGACCATCTACGGAGGCGCGTTGTGGGACATCCGCGAGGAGCTGGGGCCGGAGAAGGCAGACCGTTACATCTACGAGGCCTTGAGGGATTGGACGGCGCCCTTGTCCGGTTTCTTCGAGGGGCGGGAAGCGATCGTGCAAGCCGTCGAAGACGACGTCGACGCCACGCAGGAGGAGAAGGATGCCGACGTGGCTGTGATCGAGGAGATCTTTGACGAGCACAGGATCGTCCCGGATTGGGACAAGACCGTTCCCCCTTCGGATGCCGAGACCCTGGTTCGCAACGCGAGCCCGTTGGGGCTGACCGCGTTCACGCCCCCGGCCGTGTCTGGATCCCGGTTCATCCTCGGCGACTACGAAAAAGAGGAAGACCTGTGCTGTGAGCCGCTTCAGATATTCGTCGGCAACGTGAGCCGCCCTGTTCGTCTCCAGAAGGTGGGACAGGATCGCAACCCCGAGACGCTCGACGACGAGAGCCCCGACATCTCCGGGCGCCGAGCGGTGTGGTCCCACATCACCGTCGAGCGGAGACGGCTGGACGCGAGCGTCAGCACCCGCGTCCTTGGAGGTCGAGTGGGACGGGTCGCCGATGCGCGTGGATTCCAGTGGTTCCCTTCGGTGGACGGACGGCTCATCGCGTGGGAGGACACCCGCGACGGGGACACGGACATCTGGGCCCGTCGCTTGGGGAGGAAGGCGCGTAAGGTGATCGATCTGCGGGGCGAGCAGCTCGCGCCCCAGGTCTCCGGCGACTGGATCGCGTGGTGGGACGTGGGTACCGGCCTCTCCCCGAGGATCGGCATGAAGAACTTCGCGACCGGAAGGCGGATCACGCTCAGACCGCCCACGAGGTTCACGTTCATGAGCCCTCCGACCTTGGCAGGCAGGAACGTCTTCTGGTACCAGGACCCGGACGGCGATGCACCTGTCGCGCTGATGAAGGCAAGGATCGGGGCGAGAAGGGGCTCGCCGCTGATCCGGGAAAGCTCGCGGAGGGCTCCGAGATGGCTGGGCGGGAGCTTCGCCTTGATCGCAGCGAACAAGAACTTCGTCGCGTACACGGACGAGAGGGCACCCGGCGGCCGCAACCTGCGGCTGATCTCCGTGAATGGAGGTACATCGGTACGCGTCACGCTCAACCGCGGAGATCAGGCGTATCCGGGCCTTGGCTTGGGCCGCAGGGTCGTGTTCCTGGATGCGTCCCAGGGTCGAACCGACCTCGTCGCGCGCACGGTCCGGTAGCCCGCGCCCCTCCAGGGCGTTGTTCCGATGTGGTCGCGCGCCTCGGGACGGAACGGGTGGAGCCTTATGCTTCGCGCACGACCGGTACCGAAAACAACGGACTGGAGCGAGCCGCCATGGGACCCCTGCCCTCGTCACCGTTCCGATTCCTTCTCGTGGGGGCCGGGCGAGTGGGGACGGCGGTCGCGTTGCTGCTACGGTCCGCCGGGCACACGATCTCGGGGGTTGCGTCGAGGAGCCCCGCGTCCGTAGCGCGCGCCGTCGAGGTGCTCGACGCTCCGGAGATGGATCTCGATCCGGCCGGGTGGCCGGACGCCGAGGTCGTGCTGATCGGGGCGGGCGACGGGGCGATCGAGAGCATCGCCAGCCGGGCGGCTTCCCGGCTATCGGGTCGCGTCGTCGTGCACTTTGCTGGCGCTCTTGGCGTCGAACCGCTGCGTGACGCCGTCGATGCGGGAGGAGTGGGCTGCGCGCTGCATCCTGTTCAGGCGTGCCCGGACGTCGACACCGCGATCTCTCGTCTCCCGGGGTCCGCGTGGGGAGTGACCTGCTCTCGGCCAGAAGCCGAACGATGGGCATCTGACCTCATCACGAGCGACCTCGATGGCGACCCGAGGGTCGTGGCGGAGGACCACCGCCCCGTGTGGCACGCGGCCTCGGTCATCACGTCCAACGGCATGGCAGCTCTCCTCTCTAGCAGCGAGGCGCTGCTCGGCGAGATCGGCGTCGCGACTCCCGTCGACGTCGTGGGCCCACTTGCGGCCGGCACGGTCGCGAACGCAAGACAGGGCGGGGGAGGAGGACAGACTCTGACGGGTCCGGTGGTGCGAGGAGAGGTAGCGACCATCCGCAGACATCTGCAAGCGATCACGCTGCGAGCTCCCTCGATGCTCGATGCCTATGTCGCCGTGACACGTCTGATTCTTGCCGCAGCAATACGCTCGGGTCGTCTGCCGCCCGACACAGCGACCCAGATAGAGACCGTGCTGCAGCAGCGATGAAGGTGGCCCGCACCCGCAGCGAGCTCCGAGAGCACCTCCTCGAGACGCGCGGGGCGAACATGGAGGTGGGACTCGTGCCGACGATGGGCGCCCTGCACGCGGGGCATCTCTCCTTGATGACGGTCGCGCGCACGGTCTGCGACACGGTCGTGACGAGCATCTTCGTGAACCCCTTGCAGTTTGGGCCCGGCGAGGACTTCGAGGCCTATCCCCGTCGCGACGAAGAGGATGTCGAGAAGGCGGAAGCGGAGGGTGTCGACGTCGTTTTCCTCCCGCTGGTCGAGGAAGTCCATCCGCCCGGCCGTACCACTTCCATCGACGTGGGGGAGCTCGCCTCGGTCCTGGAAGGCGAGTTCCGGCCCGGCCACTTCGGGGGAGTCGCCACCGTCGTGATGACGCTGTTCGATATCGTCCAGCCAGACAAGGCGTTCTTCGGTCAGAAGGATGCGCAGCAGCTGGCCGTCATCAGGCGGATGGTGCGCGATCTTGCGGTGCCGGTGCAGGTCATCGGCTGTCCCATCGTGCGCGAGGAGGACGGTTTGGCTCTCAGTAGTCGCAACGCCTATCTGTCGCCGGCGGAGAGGGAACGAGCCGTGGTCCTGTTCCGTGCGCTGACCGCCGGGCAGGAGCGCCTCCTGGCGGGGGCGGGGGTACAGGGAGCGGAGGGGGCGATGTGGAACGTCCTCAGCTCCGTCGACGGGGTACTGCCGGAGTACGCTCGGGCCGTCGACCCCGATACCTTTCGGGCCCCATCGGGGGAGCGGGCGCTTCTTGTGGTTGCCGCAAGGGTGGGCCCGGCGCGGCTGATAGACAACTTCCTGGTCGAGACGGGATTAGTGGGAGACGGTGCCGGGCAGTGACCCGACTTGAGCGCCTGCGAGGTGTGACGCGTGCTGCTAGCCGTTGATGTCGGTAACACCCAGACGCATCTCGGAGTGTTCAGAGGCGACCGGTTGATGCACGAATGGCGTGCCTCGACGGAGCCTGCGCGGACGGCCGACGAGCTGGCCCTGATGTTCGGAGAGTTCCTCAACCTGGCCGAGATGTCGTTCTCCCGCCAGATCACCGGAGTCGCGATCTCCTCGGTGGTGCCGAAGGCGACGCAAGAGCTGAGAGAGATGACGGAGCGGTACTTCGGATTCCCGCCGGTCGTCGTCGAGCCCGGTACCAAGACGGGCATCGCGATCCTGACGGACAATCCTCGAGAGGTGGGTGCGGATCGCATCGCAAACGCGGTTGCCGCGCACTTCATGTTCGACGGTGAGGCAGCCGTGATCGTCGATTTCGGCACGGCCATTACCGTCGATGCCGTGTCGGGTAAGGGAGAGTATCTCGGGGGGGCCATAGCACCGGGCATCGACACCGCCGCCACGGCCCTGTTCTCGTCGACCGCTCAGATCCGTCGCGTGGAGCTCGTCGCTCCGTCTTCCGTGGTCGGCAAGAGCACGGTGACGAGCGTTCAGTCCGGCATCATCTTCGGAACCGCAGCTCTGGTCGACGGCCTCGTCGAGGCGGTGAGGAAAGAGCTCGGAGGAAGTGCACGCGTGGTTGCAACGGGTGGCCTGGCGTCTGTAGTCATCGAGCACTGTCACAACGTAGAAGAGATCGTGCCCACCCTGACGCTCCAGGGCCTCCGGCTGATCTACGAGCGAAACGCGGATGGAAGCGCGACGTGAGTCCCCTGTACCCATACAGGTTCGAGCGCACCGCGTCGATCGGGGACATCCGCGACCGATCCGCGGAGGTGGAGCCGGGGGCCGAGACCGGACGGATCGAAGCGATCGCCGGACGGATCATGTCCATCCGTTCGCACGGCAAGGTCGCGTTCGCAGATCTCAGGGACGGCTCGGGACGCATACAGCTGTTCGCTCAGGTAGCTGTTCTTGGCGAGGACGCGATGCAACGGTTCGTTGATCTGGGCGTCGGAGACATCGTTGGTGCTGAGGGTGAGTTAGTGATGACTCGTCGCGGAGAGCTCTCGGTCCGGGTGTCGAGCTTCACGTTGCTGGCGGAATGCCGGCGTCCGATGCCGGAGAAGTGGCACGGGGTGACCGACGTCGAGACCCGGCACCGCCAGCGTTACCTCGATCTTCTTCTGAATGCCGGATCGCGGCGAGCGCTCGAGGCTCGCTCCGTCGCCAACGCGGCCATCAGAGCATTCCTAGAGGAGCGCGGCTTCATCGAGGTGGAGACGCCATTGCTTCAACCCATCGCGGGCGGCGCGGTGGCCCGGCCTTTCGTCACACACCACAACACATTCGACATCGATCTGTACCTGCGCATCGCGCCCGAGCTCTATCTCAAGCGGTTGTTGATTGGAGGCTTCGACCGCGTTTACGAGCTGAATCGAAGCTTCCGTAACGAGGGGATCTCCTCGCGCCACAATCCCGAGTTCACAATGCTCGAGGCCTACGAGGCTTACGTCGACTACAACGACACCATGAGTCTTGTCGAAGAACTCGTCCGAGCCATCGCGAAAGCCGTGAACGGTTCGCTCGAGGTCGAGCTGCATCAAGAGGTTATCGATCTCGCGCAATCCTTCGAGCGGGTCACGATGTTCGACGCGATCGCACGGGTGACAGGGCGCAATCTCAGCGAGGCCTGGGTGGCTCAGGACCGCGACACCCTCACGGGCAGCGCGGAGGACCTCGGGGTGAAGCTCGACCGCGATTGGGAACCCGGCAAGGTCGTTCTCGAGATCTTCGAGGCGACGACGGAGCGGCACCTGGTGAAGCCCACGTTCGTAGCCGGGTTCCCCAAAGAGGTGTCGCCTCTGGCGAAGGACCATCGGTCGATCGAAGGCTTCACGGAGCACGCGGACCTGATCATCGGAGGGATCGAGATGGGCGCGATCTACTCGGAGCTCAACGACCCCGAGGAGCAACGGCGGCGATTCGAGCAGCAAGCCGCCGCACGCGGCGCCGGAGATCGGGAGGCCGCGTTACCCGACGAGGATTTCCTCGAGGCTCTGTCTTACGCGATGCCGCCC
>JBOGXB010000071.1:0-10021 GCA_050694215.1 Actinomycetota bacterium | reverse complement strand
AGATCGACGAGGCAGACGAGTATCCGTGGGACATCGACGAGGTGCTTGTCCGCAACGGCTTCGCCGGAGTCTCTTTCCCCGAGGAGTACGGGGGTGCCGGGGGCGGAGCAGTCGAGCTCTGCATCCTCGTCGAGGAGATCTCCCGAGTCTGCGCCGGAGTCTCTCTGATCCCGGCGGTCAACAAGCTTGGGGCGATCCCGATCCTGCTCGCGGGTTCGGAAGAACAGCGCAAGCTCGTGTGCACGGGTATCACAAACGGCGATCACCGCATGTCCTACTGTCTAACCGAACCCGGCTCAGGATCAGATGCCGCCGCCATGCGCAGTCGCGCGACCAAGGATGGCGACCGCTGGGTGGTGAACGGATCCAAGCGATTCATCACTGGGGCCGGGGCGGCCGACCTCTACACGTTCTTCGCCGTGACCGACCCCGACGGTCCGAAGGGAAGGAACATCACGGCCTTTCTGATCACGAAGGACATGGAGGGATTCTCTCTGGGTCGCAAGGAGGACAAGATGGGGATCAGGGGATCACCGACGCGCGAGGTGATCCTCGACAACGTTCGCGTTTCAGAGGAGGACGTGATCGGCGAGGTGGGCCAGGGGTTCCAACTTGCGATGCGCACACTCGACTTCTCCCGCCCCACGGTCGCCGCGCAGGCCCTCGGCATTGCGCAAGGCGCGTTTGACTACGCGGTCGGCTACGTTCGCGAACGACAGCAGTTCGGCAAGCCGATCTCGTCCTTTCAGGGGATGCAATTCATGTTCGCCGACATGGCGATGAAGATCGAGACCGCTCGTATGGCCGTCAATCGAGCCGCGGTCGCGGTCGACGAGCAGTCGAACGACGTGTCGTACTGGGCTGCGATCGCGAAGTGCTGGGCGTCCGACGTCGCGATGTCGGTGACCACAGACTGCGTGCAGGCACTCGGAGGCTACGGCTATGTAAAGGAATACCCGGTCGAACGCTTCATGCGGGATGCGAAGATCACCCAGATATACGAGGGCACCAACCAGATCCAGAGAGTCGTCATCGCCCGCAACATCTTCGGAAGGGGCTAGTCGTGCAGGGCATACTCGACATTCCACCGCCATCCACCCGGTCGCGGCGCGGCGGAGGAGGGTCCGACTGGACCGAGCTGACGAGGGCGGCGAACGACATCGATGCCCACCTGCTCGTGGGGCGACTCACCGAAGCCGGGGTTGAGTCGACAACGATGAAGGACCGGTCCGCGCCGGGGGCGTGGCTCTATGGTGGCTCTAACCCGTGGGCTCCGGTCGTCATCATGGTGCGCCGGCTGCAGCTCGATGATGCGCGTATCGTCATGGCCGAGATCGCGTTCGAGTTGCCGGCGAGGGAACCTCACGGCGACGTGGAGGAATCGCACCAGTGGCGACGGCTGCTCATATGGTGGGCGGCGGCTCTGGCTATGGGTGCTCTGTTCACCGGGATCTCACTTATGCGGACGGCGGAAGCCTTCCAGCGCTGCGGCCTCAGTGTCTGCGTCGGGCCCTCCGACAAGTGACGGTCTCGGTGCCCGAGGGCTGGGGGGAGGTCGTCGACGCCAGGGACGACATCGAAGCTCAGCTCGTGCTGGGAACACTGCGCGAGGCTGGGATCGAGGCGCAGTCGTTGAAGACGAACTCCGGTCCGGGGGCGTGGCTGACCGGAACACAGGTCCAGTGGGCCCCGGTGGCGATACTCGTTCCGGTTGAGCACGCCGCCGAGGCCCGCGAGCTCCTGTCCGTCGATGAAGACGGCGGTTTGAGACCGGGAGGAGTCGTCACCCCCGGGACCGGGTCAGACCAGATGGTGGCTCCGCGGGCAGGCGGAAGGGCGTGGCTGGTTTGGCTCGTGGCGATCATCTTGCTGCTCGCTTTCATGGTCAGCCTGCTGACGGACATGAGAGACATCATCGGTGTCTGAGGTCGCGGTTATCGTGGGGTAACCCCTAGCTCCCTTGTCAGGAGATCGATCGATGACCCGATTCAGGACCGAGAAGGACACCCTCGGCGAAGTGAAGGTGCCCGCAGATGCGCTCTACGGCGCGCAGACGCAGCGCGCGCGAGAGAACTTCCCGATCTCCGGGCTGCCTCCTCAGCCCGACTATCTGTGGGGGATGGTGATGATCAAGAAGGCAGCCGCCCTCGCCAACATGGACACCGGGAGGCTCGACAAGGCCATCGGGGAGGCCATCGTCGAGGCTGCCGACGAGGCGTTGGCCGGTAAGCATCACGCACATTTCGTCATCGACCCGTGGCAGGCGGGGGCCGGGACGTCGCACAACATGAACGTAAACGAGGTGCTGGCCGGGCGCGCCTCGCAGCTCCTCGGTGACGACCGCAAGGTCCACCCCAATGACCACGTCAACATGGCTCAATCGTCGAACGACGCGAACCCGACGGCAGTCCGGTTGGGTGCACTCCGTTTGCTTCCCGGCCTGGTAGACGCTCTCGAGGGTCTGCAGCACGAGCTCGCCCGCAAGGCAGACGAGTTCGACGCCATCGTGAAGCCGGCTCGTACGCATCTCCAGGACGCCGTGCCGATCCGTTTGGGACAGGAGTTCTCGGGTTATGCCGCCGCGATCGAGAAGGCGGTCGAGCGTGTGAGTGCCGCTGGAGAGTCACTGGAGGAGCTCAACATCGGCGCAACCGCGGCAGGTACCGGCATCAATGCCGAGGTTGAGTACATCGACGCCATCATCAAGCACCTGCGCGACCTGACCGGCTTCAATGTACGCAAGGGGGAAAACTTCTTCCGGCTTACGCAGTCGGGAGCGGACATGGCGCACCTGTCGAGCGCCGTACGAAACGCGGCAGTGGAGATCTCGCGTATCGCCTCGGACATCCGTCTGCTCGGCTCCGGTCCGCGCACCTCTATCGCGGAGCTGATCCTGCCTACGGTGCAACCCGGCTCGTCGATCATGCCCGGCAAGATCAACCCTTCGATGGCAGAGATGATGAACATGGTGTGCTTCCAGGTGATTGGGTTCGACGAGACCTCCTCGCTGGCGGCGCACGGTGGCCAGTTGGACCTGAACGTGTTCTGGCCCGTATTCGGCTTCAACCTTCTCTTCGGCATGATGCTCCTCCGCAACGGCGTCAACGCCTTCACCGAGCGCTGCATCGCGGGGCTCGAGGCGGATGAGGAGCGTTGTCGGGAGCTCGTAGAGCAGTCGTTGATGCTCGGCACCGCGCTTACCGACTACATCGGCTACGAGAAGGCCGCCGAGCTTGCGAAGCAGGCGTACGCGGAGCGCAAGACCATCCGTGAGGTCGTGCTGGAGAAGGGGATCATGGGCGTGGAGGAGCTGGAGAAGGTTCTCGATGCCCGCCCGATGACAGAGCCCGGCGTGCCCGGTCGGGACTAGTGCCGTGAGCTGAAGCTTCTCCGATTTTCGCAGGATCTCCATGAAAGCTTCGCCGGGTAGCTGCTCCGCGGCCAGATAATCAATCGATGCGACTCAACCCGTTCAAGAGATCATCCGATCCGTTCTCGACGACACGCTGGGAGGGAACGGTCAGGGGTTATGCGGAGCGGAAACGCAGACGCAAGCACATGCGCCGGTGGTGGCAGTGGGGACTGTTAGGGCTGCTCCTCGTGGTCGCGGGCGTGGCCGGATGGGGGGCGTGGCTCTACTACCACACGCAGGGCAAGATCCAGACCGAGATCCAAGGAGTGCAGGGCAAAGAGGATGAGCTCGACCCTTTCAACGCGCTCCTCGTGGGATCCGACTCGCGCAGGGGGCTGACCGAGAAGGAGCAGCTCGAACTCGGCGCCAACGCGGTCCCCGGCCAGAGGGCGGACACCTTGATCCTCGCGCACCTCGACCCTCGGGCCGACTTCATCACGATGGTTCAGTTCCCGCGGGACCTGTACGTACCGGTAGGCGGTGGGCGTGAGGACAGGATCAACTCGGCCCTCGAGACGGGTCCCGACACCGTGGTCCGCACGATCCGGGAGCTGACCGGATTGCAGATAAATCAGTACGTCCAGGTGAACCTCGTCGGCTTCCGTGATCTCGTCAATGCGATCGGTGGCGTTGAGCTGTGCGTCACCGAGCCAATCCCGTTCGACCGGCAGACGGGTATCGAGATCACTGAGGAAGAGCTCGGGATGGTCCAGTTCAACGGCGACCGCGCCATCAGATTCGTCCGGTCGAGACACTTCTCCACCGGTGACTTCGAACGGATCCGCAACCAGCAGCGCTTTCTGGCCGCGGCCATCGACAAGGTGACGTCGGTCTCGACATTCTTGAATCCGTCCAGAATCACCAAGCTCGCGCGGGTCGCGGGTGACAACCTCGAGACGGACCAGAACACCACGATCAACGGCTTGCGCGAGCTCGCCCAGAAAATGAGGAGCTTCGACCCGGAGCATTACGAGGCGTACATCGCTCCCAACCTCGGAGTAGCGACCGTTGGCGGAGCATCCGTCGTGTTGCCGGACGAACGGGCGATGAAGCTCCTATTCGATGCGGTGGCAAGAAATGAATCACCCGCGGGCGCCGACAACGTGCCAGATATCGAACCCTCGACGATCCGCGTCGGCGTGTACAACGGGACCTTTGAGGCGGGGGCCGCGGCAAAGGCAGCCGCGAGGTTGAAGCAGGCGACAACGACCATGAGCGGACCCGTGAAGGTCGTCGACGTGGCGAATGCGGATCGCCTCCGCTTCAAGAGAACCGTGGTCCGCTATGCCCCGGAAGCGCGCGAGATGGCGGAGCTGGTGGCCGCCGCGATCCCGGGGGCCGAGCTGACCGAAGCGGAGACGGATGACGACGTCGATGTCGAGGTGATAGTCGGGAGACGTTTTCGCACAAGCAGGATTGTGCAGGTGGTGCCGATCCCGATCCCAGAGCCGTCCGCGACGCCGAGGATCTGCAGCGGATAGCGTCCCGTGGCACTAGTGGGGCCGGCCGCGCTGTCTGCGGAGCCGGTCGAAGAGGCGCTCGTAGGATTCGGCTACGGCGGCAGGCGAGGCCCAGCTCTCCACCCACGCCCGGCCGGCCTCGCACATCCGTCTCATCTGCTCCGGGGCGTCGAGCAGTGAACGGACCGCCTTGGTCAATGCCTCTGCATCCTCGGGCGGCACCGCCACGCCCGCCCCGGAGCGCTCGATGACCCGCGTCACCTCGCTCCCCGCGTCCACGCTCGCGACAAGGGGTCTGGCTGCGGCGAGTATCGAGTACGTCTTGGAGGGCATACTCGAGCGGGCGAGCCCCTTTTTCAGCGGCACGAGATGGATGTCGCCCGCGGCCAGTAGCTCCGGTAGCCGTTCCGGCGGCTGCATGTCCACGAAGCGGACGTTGGGAAGGCCACGAGCGTGCCGCTCGAGCTCGGCGCGGGCAGCCCCCTGCCCGTTAATGACGAAAACGAGGTCTTCCTCGTATGCCAGCGCGCTCGCGCATTCGAGCACGATGTCCAACGACTGCGACAGCCCAACATTGCCCGCATACATCACGACACGTCTACCTACGAGGCCGTACTCGCGCCGATACGGGTTTTCCTTCTCCATCGGCCGCACGAAGGTTGTGTCAACGAAGTTGGGGATCACGTGGACCCGCTCAGGGTGATTCGTCTTAGCGCGCACGTTGTCACGGAGATCTTCCGACAGGACCGTCGTCGCGTCGGCGTGGTTGTAGCAGAAGGACTCCAGCCTCCGGGCCGCGCCCATCAGCATCTTGTTCTCGAGCGCACCGAGCTCGATAGCGACGTCCGGGTAGACGTCCTGGATGTTGAAGACCACCGGAGCCTTGCGAGCACGCGCGAGCACAAGCCCGGTTAGTCCCAGAGTCAGAGGGGGAGATACCGCCAGAAGGCCATCGACACTTCCTCCGCTGACACCCGCTGCAGATGCCATCACACTGAAGCCGGCGAAGGCGATCGCACGCCTGAATATGTCTCTCTTGTCCGCCGCCGGGAATGGATGCACTCGCACGATGCGGCCCCACGGCGTGTCCTCCGTCCGAGTCAGCCTTCCCTCGAAACCGGGCTCGATGCGGTGCTCGCGATACCAGGGGAGCGCCGTGATCACCTCGACCCGGTGCCCCCGCTGCGTGAGCTCTTCCACGATGCGGGTCAGGACAATGCCCGTCGGCGCGATATCGGGAGTGAAGTGAGGGGTGACGACGACCAGCTTCACAGCGTCGTACCGAGCGCGTACATGTACGCATTCTCGAGCGTAGCCGCGGAGCGCTTCCAAGTGAACTCCTTGGCTCGTTCAATGCCCTTCTTGGCGTAGTCGCTCCTGAGCTGTTCGTCCTCGACCAGATCGCACATCGCGCGACACCACTCCTCGGCGTTGTCCGGCGAGACCAACCGCCCGCCGTCTTGGACGACCTCCGGCGTAGCGGTCGCGTCTGCGGCGATGACCGGACAGCCGTGCGCCATCGCCTCCAGGGCGGGGGCCCCGAAACCCTCGAAGCGTGACGGGAACGTCATGGCGACAGCTTCCTGATAGAGGGCGTCGAGGTCCCGCGTTGCCACGTAGCCCAGTCTCTTGACACGCGCGGCGATCCCGAGATTTTGTATCTCCTCGGCGATGCGCTCCTCCATGTCCTTGCCGGGCCTCCATCCCGTCCACCCCTTGGGGCCCGTCAGTACAAGGTAAGGATCTGGGTGGACCTTGAGAACACGCGAGAAGGCCTCCAGAAGAACGAGGTGATTCTTGTGGGGGTACGTCGCCGCGGGATAGAGGAAGAACGGACCTTCTATCCCGAAGCGGGACCGGATGTCGCTCGAGTCGACGCGGTCCTCGCGGGGCGAGATGCCGTGAGGAACCGCGATGACGATGCTGGGGTCGATGTCCAGACGTTCGATGATGGTACGGCGCGTGAACTCGCTGGGAGTGAGTATCAGCCGGGCCGCCTCCGCCGACCGAGGCATCAGAATCTTCAGATAGGTGAGCTTCGTCCTCGTGAAGTACTCGGGGTAGTAGAGGTACTGGAGGTCGTGAATCGTCAGCACAGGACGCAAGCTGCGGACGAATGGAACGACGCCGCCCGCGTGGTGCACGAGATCGATGTTGCGCTTCCGGCACTGTGCCCGAAGCCAGGTGTTCTCCCCTGCGACCCGGAACGACTTCCACTGGCCCGACACCGGTGCGAACTCGACATCGAACCTGCTTGCCAGTTCCGCGTGCGCGGTGGCGAATTGAGGCAGCGCGAACAAGGTGTACTCCAGCAGGGAATCGCGCTCCGCAAGCCCGTGCAAGAGGCGCGTCGTGTAGGTCTCGGAGCCTCCGACGACTCCTGGCACCATCCACAACAGGTTGATCCCGACTTTCACGCGGCCACCTCGCGATAGATCTTCACGAGCTCTTCTGCGGTCCGTTCCCAGGTGAATCTAGCCGCACGCTGGGGCCCCGCCTCTGACAGCTTGCGCGCAAGAGATTCGTCGTTGAGCACGCTGCGGATTCCGTCGGCGATCGAGTCCGTGTCGCGAGGATCGACGAGCACGGCGGCGCCGCCTGCGATCTCCTCTGTCGACGTCCCTGAGGACGTGACTACGGGAGTTCCCTGCGCCATGGCCTCGAGCACCGGGAACCCGAAGCCCTCGAGCAGGCTCGGGAAACAGAAGACGGTCGCTCCCCCGTACAACGCGGCGAGCTCACGCTCCGGGACGAAGCCGAGGATCCGTATTCGGTCCCTCATCCCAGCCAGGAGCCGGTCCAGATCCTCGTTCCAGCCTGATGGGCCGACAAGGGCGAGATCGAGATCGTGATCGAGCGCGGCGAATGCCTCGACGAGCCGCGTCAGGTTCTTGCGGGGCTCGATCGTTCCCGTCCACAGGAGGTAAGGGCGCCTTAGTCGGTAGCGATCCCTCGCTGCCTCGATCTCGCTCTCCGTCGCCTCTGGGCGATCGATGCCCATCGGTACGACGCGCAGACGGCTCTTGTCGAAACCGTGGCGCCTGCAGTCTTGGGCCGTGGTCTCTGACGGGCACAGGACGAGATCCGCGTCCTTGCGGGCGAGATCAAGGCCACGGCGGAAAAAGCTCCGGCCCCGCCGGGTGAAATGTGACGGCTGATGCAGGAAGGCGAGGTCATGGATCGTGACGACCAGGGGGGCCGAGCGAGGGGGGATGGCGAGCGTCGTTGCATGCACGATGTCGACGTGCCCGGTCGCCCGCTCGACGGAGGGCCGCCTGAGCAAGTGCCACGCCTCGTAGAGGACCACCCTGGGCAGCGGCAGCGAGACAACCGGGACATGCGGTCGCCACTCTGGACGCGGCGGAGATGAGTGCCTCGCGGAGACTCCGAGGAGATCGACGTCGCCGCGGGACGCGAGGGTCCGAGCCATTCCGATCCCGGCCACGCCCGTGCCGCCGGGGACGCGATGCCAGCACTGCTCGAGCGTCATCGCAACCCTGAGTCGACCGTTTGCCCTGCTCACGGGCGGGATTGTGCCACGGGAGGGAGCTCGGAGGCGCTCGGCCACGGCGGGAGTGCCGCCTCGGCCCGGCCGCGAAAGGGGGGTAAGCGGGCATAGGACTCGGCTCTGCAACTCATGAGGCCGCGGGCGGGAGTGGCTAAGCAGTCTTGCGGATAGCCCGAACGGGGCCAGCCCTAGGAGAATTTCCCTTATGGAGATTCCTGGTATTTGGTCGGAATCGGACCACCGGACCTTGAGCAATTCGAGCAGATTGCGTCGGACGGTCCGGAGAGAAAAGCTGCCGGGCCCCGGCTTTCCGCGCACTTCCAATTGGCAACGTTGTGAGAGGACTCCGATATGAGGCCGGTCGTAAGGAGAAAGCTTGTCGCGGCGCTTGCAGCCGCAGCGGGATCCCTGGTCTTCCTCGCGTCGATGGCAAGCGCTACCCAACTGTCCGTCGACCCCGTGCTCGATCTGCAGGGGCCGGGCCTGAGCATCGCGGAGGCCGGCGTCGGCCTGGAAGGGCTCGGATCCGGAACCAGGAGCCTGACCATCGCCGTAGGAGGCCAGGTCGAAAAGGCGATCCTCTACTGGGCCGGAAGGGATACGTCCGGCTGCGCCAGCGGAACCTGCTTCCAGGGTCCGAACGTCCAACCCTTCGCGGACCAGCAGCTCGTCTTCGCCGGCAACCTCATCACGGGCACGATCGTCGGGATGGAGGGTGCGGACTCGGGAAACATCGGTTACGCCGCGGACGTGACCGCTCTGGTGGGAACGGGGACCCAGAGCTTCACGATCGCCGACGGCAACCTCGCCAAGAACCTCGACCGCCTGAACGGGGCCGGCCTCATCGTCGTCTACACGGATGCGTCCGACGCGACCTCATATCGCGTAATCGTCGCAGACGGGCTCGACTTCGCCTACGGCCAGGGGAACATCGTCTTCCCCTCCCCCGACAACGAGGTGACCGCGCCGGTTACCTTCTCATTCGCGCCGGCCGACTCCGCCAGACAGGCACAACTTTTCCTCTTCGTGGCCGATTCCGAAGCCCCCCGCCCCGACCGGGTGGACATCAGCGACAACCCCAGCATCTTCAACTCTCTCGATCGCTCGGATGGCGCGGAATGGGACACCGACGCCCACACGATCACCATCCCCGCGTCCGGCGACCACACGACGGTCCAGATCGTCTCCGCTCCTCCGGGTAATCCTCCTCCTGATTCCCTCCTGTGGGTCCTCGGTGCGCTGCGAGTGCCCTTGCCTGTAGCAACTACGACAACGACCACGACGACGACCACGACCACAACTGCACCCACCACCACGACTGCGGCTACGACCACCACTGCGCCCACGACCACGACTCAACCCGTGCAGTCGACGACCACGACTCAGCCGGAAGAGACGACGACCACGACTGCACCCACGACGACCACGCAACCCGAGGTCCTTCCGACCGTCCTCACGAGGCCGGAAGGCCCCGGTCCGCAGGGTCCCGAAGCCGTGCTGCCTCGGCTTGTCACGCAGCCCGCCGCGCAGACGTTGCCCTTCACCGGAGGCAACGCGATGCCGTTCGTGTTCGCAGCCGGGATCCTGATGGCTACCGGTGGGGGCGTGCTGCTGAGCGCTCGGCGCAGGAGCCGAACGTAA
>JBOGXB010000070.1:0-10052 GCA_050694215.1 Actinomycetota bacterium | reverse complement strand
GGCCCGACTAACGGTCGCGGGGACGGGGAACCAGCCGGTAGCCGACGTTTCGGATGGTCTCGATCAGCGCCTCGTGCTCGGGACCGAGCTTCGCGCGCAAACGCCGGATGTGGACGTCCACGGTGCGCGTGCCCCCGTAGTAGTCGTAACCCCAGACTTCCCGAAGGAGGAGGTCGCGATCGCACACGCGTCCGGGACGCTGCGCCAGAAACTTCAGCAACTCGAACTCCTTATAGGTGAGGTCGAGTGGCTTCCCACGCACGTAGACCTGGTAGTTGTCCGGATTGACGGTGAGGTCGCCGATCTTGAGGATGGTGGCCTCGTCGCCGCGGCCGGTGCGGCGCGCGGCCATTGCGAGGCGCGCCGAGATCTCGTCCCTAGAGCTGGTGGTCAAGAGGAACTCGTCGGCTCCCGATTCGAAGCGGAAACGCGCGAGGTTGCCCTCCGAGAGCACCACGATCACCGGAGGTAGGCCTATCTCCCATGCGAGCGAGAGCCGGCGCGTCACCTCCTCCGCGGCGTCGAGATCGCCGGTGGCGTCAACGAGGATCAGATCGGGATGGATCGGAAGAAGGTCGTCGGTCTCCGTCGTCTTCAGGGGCTCTACCGTGACGCGATAGGGCGCGATCGGGAAGTGAGTCAGGAGGTCCCTCACGTCACGGTGCTGATCGGAGAGGAGCAGCAGCGTCAGATCCATGGCTAGATGGTGACTACTCCGGGCCGCGTTCGCCAACCACCCTGGCAGGCATCGGGGCCTGGGCCTCTCGCCACCGGTTGGTTATCGGCAAACGGCGGTCGCGACCGAACGCCATGACGGTCACCTTCGGCCCGGGGGGCGCCTGGCGCCTCTTGTACTCGGCTCGGTCCACCAGTGCGATTACCCGCGTCACGGTATCGCGGTCGTGGCCCGTCTCGACGATCTCCGAGACGCCCTCGTTGCGCTCGATGTATGCCTCGAGGATCGGATCGAGTCGTTCGTAGGGTGGCAGGGAGTCTTCGTCCTTCTGGTTGGGGCGAAGCTCGGCGGAGGGGGCCTTCGTGAGCACGCTCTCCGGGATGACGCGCGAGAGCGAGTTCCGGTATCGGGCCAGGGCGTAGACCTCGGTCTTGAAGACGTCCTTGAGCACGGCGAAGCCCCCGGCCATGTCACCGTAGAGGGTCGCGTAGCCGCAGGCCATCTCGGACTTGTTGCCGGTCGTGAGCACGAGATGGCCGTAGCGGTTCGATACCGCCATGAGCAGGTTCCCTCGGATGCGCGCCTGCAGGTTCTCCTCTGCTATGCCCGGCTCGGTGAGCCCGAAGACCTCCTCGAGAGTTTTCATGTAGGCGCGATGCGTCTGCGCTATCGGGATCTCGATCAGCTCGAGATCGAGGTTGGACGCGAGTTCCTTGGCGTCCTCGGTCGAATGCGTGGAAGAGAACTCCGACGGCATCGCGACGACGAGCACGTCGTCCGGCCCGAGCGCATCGGCCGCGATCGTCGCCGTGAGGCTCGAATCGATGCCGCCCGAGAGTCCGACCACCACCTTTTCGAAGCGGTTCTTTCTCACGTAGTCGTGCACCGCAAGCGCGAGGGCTCGATAGATCTCCTCCTCGGCCCCGAGTGGCTCGGCCAGGACAGGCGCTAGCTCCCCTCGGGCTTCGGGAAGTTCGACGGAGATGCGGCGCATCGCGGCCGAGGACCCGGTGGTCTCGCCGAGAGGGACGTCGACGATCTCCAGCGTCTCCTCGAACTGAGGCAGCCGCGCCACGACGTCCCCGTCGGGTGAGACGACCAGCGACGAGCCGTCGAAAACGAGCTCGTCCTGTCCACCCACGGCGTTGACATACACGATCGAGGCGCGGGCGCGCTCCGCTCTTTCGCCGAGGAGCTGCTCTCGCTCCCTCAACTTTCCCTTGTGGTAGGGGGAGGCGTTGATGTTGACGACGATCTGCGCTCCAGCGTCGCCCTGAGCGACGACGGGTCCGCTGGGATGCCACGCGTCCTCGCACACGCAGACGCCGAGCACTCCATGTTCGGTCTCGACAAGGACGTGCTCGCGGCCCGGCTGGAAGTAGCGGCGCTCGTCGAACACGCCGTAGTTCGGGAGAAGCTGCTTGTGGTAAGTCCCCACGATCCGGCCGCCGTGGCACAGCGCCGCAGCGTTGTAGAGCTTGCCGTTCTCGGGGTCGGCGAAGCCCACTATCACCAGAGAGTCGCCGGTGGACGCGGCGATCTCATCCAAGGCCTCTTGGTTCGCCTTCACGAAGCCCCGCTTGAGGACGAGGTCCTCTGGCGGGTAGCCGGTGATCGCCAGCTCGGGAAACGCGACCGCCTGCGCGCCGCGGTCCGACGCCTCCCGGGCGAGCTCGATCACTCGGGAAGCATTGCCCTCCACATCTCCCACGGTCGGGTTTATCTGGGCCAGGGCGATCCTCATCACACAACAAGCGTAGTGCAGCTAGTTGTGAGGGAGAGATAGCCATCGTGCCCGGTCGAGGACGTAGACGCGAATGGATCTCCTTCAGCGTCGGTGGCACGCGTCCTCATGTGACCGACTCGCGTGCTTAGGAGTTCGGGACCTTGCCTGGCGCCAGATCGATGCAGGTGCAGGAGAGCCAAGGGTTACCGCAACACTCTTCTCTTTATGCGCCCCAACTCGCGTCTCAGTCGCTTCTTCCAGTCTCGACGCACGAGCCCGACAAGGAAGGCGGGTAAACGAGGGAAGGCCTCCGCCAACCCTGACTGGCTACCATGAAACTCAAAGACGAGATACTTGGCGATCTTCTCACCGGGGTTTCGCATGCCATGAGCTTCACCGGCCCGGTAGAAGATCACACCACATGGTCCCACTCGTTGACCGAGTGTTTCGACCTCTCCTTCGAGAACGATGATGGCAACATCGTAAGCATCGATGTGAGGCTCATAGCCGGCCCCTGGCGTGAGCGTGGATGCATGACAGTGGAACTTCCGCAGATGGGCGGTTGGCCCTTCGAACACCACACGCCGTTGGAACCCATCCTCAACGTCCGAATCGTCCTCGGCGAAGACGCGGAAGCGGCCGAATGGAAGCGCTGGCTGGGTCACCGTCGAAGGGGCATGCCATTTGAACATCAGATAGTTCGCCGGTTCCTCGCTGACAGTCGTAAGCGTGTGAGCAAAGCCGGCTGGGTAAAAGACGAACTCACCAGGTGTCAAGCGGACCCCGGCCCCCTTCCCTAAGTCTTGCCCCTCTGGAAGTTCGAGGTCTACCTCGCCACCCAAGAGCAGCAGGAGTTCTTCCTCTTTGTGCTTGTGAGGCGGATGCGGGCACTGAGCGTGGGTCAATGCAGACGCGTGGCAAGAGATTTCCATGTCCGCCGTGGAGCCACTGAAGATGGGATACGGTTTCCAGCCCCTTTTGTTGTCTGGCGTCAGCGGAAGCCGAAGCGGATAGATGCGGCTGGTCAACTGAGAATCCGAGCGCGCTCCGGCTGCCACAGGCGCCAAAACTATGCGATTGACGCGAGCTTTGTCACTTCCTCGCACTAGAAGGCATGGAGGTCTTGGCACCTCGAGCTCGAGGAAGGGCCAATCCATATGGTTGAGATCCGGAATGCGTATCATCGTCTGCGGTGTCGCATACTGGAGTAGGAGCGCGCGCCGGATTCGGGTCAAGAGATTAAGAGATCCGTGCCAAAGTTTGCCATCGAAGAACAACGCTTCGCCGTTAGTCATCTCGAGTTGCGCCAGTCGGGCCCGCTCGTCCCGCTCGCGGGCCCAGGACAGGATGTCGTCGTTCGTGACCTCATCACGGTCCATGCTCAGCTGATGCCTTACCTCTTGAATAGTCACACCGAAACGATGGGAGTAAGGAATCATGAGCAGGGATGAATCCCTCGTCGTGTTCTCGAGGCCGAGCCACACCGCAATCGTTTTGCTCGAATGGCCTGACGATTCGATATCGCAATGCCACGGGTGGGCGGCTCCTCCACGTCGGGTCTGGATGCTCGCGGCCCAGAGAATGACGTCTTCCCCAAGCAGCGACGCCACGATCTCAATGATCGTCGGGTGCGTGGCGATTTCATAGAAAGCGCGTGAGCTGGCGGCATGGCCCTTGTTCCAATCGAGCGGCGGCACCTTTCCCGCAATAGCTGTTGCCAACAGGAACTGGCGGCACTGCCGCTCCGACAGCACGCGCACGGGGCCTGCGTAGCCTAGGTCGGCGAATCGCTCGTACTGGAATCGTCCCGGTTCGACGGATCCACCAGTGGGTAAAGGTGACTCCTTCGTGGAACCTCCTCTCCGAGCCGTCGGTCAGACCACTCCGTCTAGATGCGAGTTGGCGGCCGCTTCGAAACCCTTACTTCGCTTCGCCGTCGGAGACTTTGCATTAGTGCCCCACGCACTAGCTTACGCGTACGCCGCTCGGTCGAGAAATGCCTCTGACCTACGTGGGCGGTGCTTCGTTCGAACCAGCCGTCGCTTGCCATCAGCAGTGCTCGTACACGATCATCGTGGTCGTGATCCAAGCGAGATCTCGATGATCCACGGCTGCGGTTGGGGAATCAGCGTTCAGTTACCCACGGAAAGGTGAGGAGAACCAAAATTTCCTCGCGATTTTGATGAAAAGACGTCGGCGACGACGAGGCATTCGTTCCCATGGAGGTCCACACCAATCCGCATAGGCTCGGTCGATCCGTGCACGGTCGGTTTCGGAGAGAGCGGCGAGCTCCCCGATCCAGGGGGGCGGTGACGGAAAGAACCCGGTACCGAATTCGCCACCGAACTGTGCCAGGAACTCGTTGCGCTGTGACGCCGACGACCAAAGGCTCATCCGGCTGGTGCCGTCGAAGAGTTCCTGCGCCTCCGATGACAACACGAACTCACGCTGACGCTTGCGGTCTTTTGGGTCGCTGTCAGCCATCCACACGATGAGCCGGGTATCCGGCGAGCGGCGCTTCCACACCTCGCCGACACCTTCCGGCATAGCGACCCCAACGGCGTCAAAGAACGTCTCCACGACCGGCCCCTCGTGGTAGGAACGCACGGCCACCTCGCCGAATGCCGCCCTGAACGCTTCCACCTGACCGTTGTAATCAAACACCATCGGCCAATCGTCGATGAAACGCTCGAACGGGCCCCAGTAAAAGTCCCTCGTGATCGCCTCCTTGTAGAGCGACTCGGCGAACTCATCCGGGCGGCGCAGGACCAGAAGAACACGCACCTCGAAGCCGGCCAGGGCCTTTGCTACGTCCCGCAGATAGCGGCGCCGTAGCAGCCAGTAGTTGTTGTGGATCCAGCCGTCGACGCCGGCGAGGTGACGGTAGAACGCCTCGGCGCTCAATAGCACCGTCTGGTCGGCTCGCGCTTCCGAAGCGATGTACTCGAGAAACTGTAAGGCGGCAGCCACGGCGTCGCTGTCTACACCGCTCAGCGCGTGAGCCAACTCGTGGTGGGCCTGGTGGCTGCCCCCCAGAAACGGCTTGGAGTCCGGGTAGTAGAGGCCGCACTCGCTCAGTTCCTCCCGATGGTCGCTGAGCACGGCTTGGATGGCTGTCGTGCCGGTCTTGTGGGCGCCGGCGTGCAACACGAGCTGGGACATGCGGTCCCTCTCTTCAGCGACGTAGCGCCCACACACCTTACGTCGACGTCCATGCCCGAGTACCAGGTGCATCGCAGACCGCCATGACATGGAGCAACGACTTTAGGGCGGTTTCCCCGATCCCGACGTCGTTGCCACCGAGCTCGACGGTCGTCGGGAGTAACGTGGTTGAGCCCGGCGCATCCCCAGCCAAGCACCCGAATCCTTGTTCGTACCGAGCGCCATCCGAATCCGTGCTCACGCCGGTGGTCGAGCATTAGCCGGAAGCGCTGCTCACCTCACTCGGGTCTCGTCCCAAGCTCAAGCAACCAACCGCGGTGTCTCTGAATCCGTCACGGCAGGTCATGGTCGCGTAGCCCGCTGTAACGCTCCCGAAACGTGTCGGGCGTAGGCTCAAATCGATGGAACGGCAACAGGACTACGTGCTGCGCACCGTCGAGGAGCGGGGCATCCGGCTCGTGTGGCTGTGGTTCACCGATGTCTTGGGGTTCTTGAAGTCGTTCGCGGTCACGTCGGAGGAACTGGAGCAGGCGTTTGCCGAGGGCATCGGCTTCGACGGCTCTGCGATCGAGGGGTTCGCCCGCGTCCAGGAGTCGGACATGCTCGCCCGCCCCGACGCCTCGACGTTTCAGATCATGCCGTCGGATGCGGATGCGTGGGGCGTCGCCAGGATGTTCTGCGACATCTACACCCCGGACGGCCGCCCCTTCTGGGGAGACCCGCGTTACGTCCTTCGTCGCAACCTGGATCGCGCCGCGGAGCGTGGCTTCACCTTCTACGTGCATCCCGAGATGGAGTACTTCCTGTTCAAGAGCCCAGACGACCCGTCGCCGATCGACGCGGGAGGCTACTTCGACCTCACTCCCCTGGACGTGACTCAGGAGCTGCGGCGCGACACGATCAGCGTGCTCGAGCAGATGGGCATCCCCGTGGAGTTCTCCCACCACGAGGTCGCGCCCTCCCAGCACGAGATCGACCTGAGGCACGCGGACGCGCTGACCATGGCCGACTCGGTGATGACGTACCGGCTCGTGGTCAAGGAGATGGCGGCGAAGCGTGGCATGTACGCCACCTTCATGCCGAAGCCGGCTACCGAGGGGCCGGGTTCGGGGATGCACACGCACATCTCGCTGTTCGAGGGAGACCAGAACGCGTTCCACGACTCGTCCGACGAATACCACCTATCGAAGGTCGCGAAGGCGTTCATCGCCGGAGTGATCACCCATGCCCGTGAGATCACCGCCGTAACGAACCAGTGGGTGAACTCCTACAAGCGGCTCACGACGGACAAGGGCTATCCGATCACCGAGGCCCCCGTCTACGTCTGCTGGGGTCGCCACAACCGCAGCGCGCTAATACGCGTCCCGATGTACAAGCCTCGAAAGGAACAGTCGACGAGGATAGAGTTGCGCTCTCCAGACCCCGCGTGCAACCCGTACCTAGCTTTCTCGGTGATGCTCGCCGCCGGTCTCAAGGGCATCGACGAGGGCTACCAGCTCCCCCCCGAGGCCACCGACAACATCTACGAGATGACCGAGGCCGAACGGCGCGCGCGCGGAATCAATCGCCTGCCGGACGATCTCTACGAGGCTCTGAGAGAGATGGAATCGTCGGATCTCGTTGCGGACACGCTCGGCGAGCAGGTATTCGAGTACCTGTTGCGCAACAAGCGCGCAGAGTGGGACGACTACAAGTCTTACGTGTCGCCCTACGAGCTCGAGCGTTACCTCCCCGTCCTATAGCGCTGTCAGTTCCGTTGCGCCGCGGGCACGCGAACGCCGCCGACCCAGCGCGGCCCCCAATAGGAGCGGTCCCAGAGCGAACGCACGCGCACTCCTGCAGACGAAGTCGAGGAGATGAACTTCCCGTGTCCGATGAAGATGCCCACGTGACCGACGCGCGCGCTGGTCGTCTTGTGGAAGACGAGATCTCCGATCTTGAGCCTGCGACGCCTCCAGATCCGGTCGTAGGCGCGACGGCTCCCGCGTTGCCACTGGTCCATCGACGAGTGGGGAAGGGAGGCGCCGTGATCGTCGAAGGTCCACATCGTGAACCCGGAGCAATCGAACCCATGGGGGGAGCTTCCGCCGGAGCGGTAAGGAGCGCCTCGCTGCGACAGAGCGCGGTCTTTGATGTGGCGCCGTTCCCGTCTGAACTTCCCGAGAACGTGCGCCTCGGCGGAGCTCCCGAGAATTGTGAAGGCGATGACGCCGGCGATGACGCCGGCGAGGTACTTCGAGGGCGAACTGCGGTTGTGGCTACCGCTCATTCCCACCTCCCCATCGTGAGGATCCGAGTCGGCGCAACCGTCGTGCGCGGGGCGATCTCCCAGCCAGGCCCCATCGGTCCTCTAACGTCCGGCTCTCGCTCAATGGACGAGCTCCCGGTCCCGGTCCTCCTCCGCGAGGGACCGCCGAGCCGCTGGCGGAGCGGGCGCCTCCTACGGGCGCTCTCGCGACCGTGCGCCCTCCCGGGGCGCACGAGTCCGCGAAGTTATCGGCCTTTCACGCCAAGAATGGAGGCCGGAGGGACAGGAAACGAGGGGTAGTTCTTGTGGCCCGCTTACAAAAGATGGGCCCACGCAGAGTGACCGAGCGGCGGCGTAGGGGCGCGCTAGTCTCCCCCCAAGTGGACCCTGACCAGCCAAAACGGACTCCTCCCGCCGTGGCCGCGGCCAGCCGCAGCCTGTCCGAGCTGCTCGAGCACGACGAGCGGGCGCGGGCGGTCCTGGAGCAGGAGGGCCCCCTCCTCGGCCCCCGGGGGTATCTCGACGTTCTGCGCGCGGCTCGTGGCGAGGGGGGGATCCCTGCGCTGCGGCGCGCCAGGCGGCTCGAGCTACTCCGGATCGCCCAGCGTGACCTTTCCGGCGATGACCAGCTCGAGACCGTGACGCGCGCGCTCTCCGACCTCGCCGCCGCGTGCGTCCAGGTGACGCTCGAAGACCTCCGTGCCCCGGAGGCCCTTGCCGTGATCGGGATGGGCAAGCTCGGCGGCCGGGAGCTGAACTACGTGTCCGATATCGACGTCATGTTCGTGGTCGAGGGAGATCTCACGGAGGCGACCCGCGCCGCCGAAGGCCTGCTGCGAACGCTCGGCGAGCACTCTGCCGAAGGGCGCGCTTATCAGATCGACGCGGCGTTGCGACCGGAGGGACGCGCGGGAGCGTTGGTCCGATCGCTCGACGGCTACCTCGAGTACTACCGAAGGTGGGCACAGCCGTGGGAGTACCAAGCCCTGATCAAGGCGCGCGCCATCGCGGGCAACGCGGCCGTGGGTGACCAACTCGTAGAGGAGACCCGAGCGTTCGTCTACCCACAAGAGATCACCTCAGAGCACATCGCAAGCATCCGGGCGATGAAGAGGCGCGTGGAGGAAAACGCAGCGCGCGTGGCGCGCAAGAGCAAGGCGTCGGGAATCGACGATGTGAAGCTCGGGCCGGGAGGCATCCGCGATATCGAGTTCTCCGTGCAACTTCTGCAGCTCGTGCACGGAGGCAGCGACCCAGCGGTCCGCGCCGCGGCCACGCTCGACGCCTTGAGGGCACTCGTGGATGGAGGGTACGTGGCCGAGGAGGACGGTGCCGGCCTCGGCGTCGCGTACCGGTGGCTTCGAACCGTCGAGCACCGCCTCCAGCTCTGGCAGGAGCGCCGCGTCCACGTGCTGCCGTCCGACGACGACGGCAGGGCGCGGCTGGCGCGCTCGCTGGGGTTCCGCGACTCGCCGGGGTCGTCTGCCGCGGAGAGGTTCCAGCAGAGACACGCGGCCGTTCTCGCAGATGTCAGAGGACGGTTCGAGAAGCTCTTCTATCGCCCGATGGTGGAGTCGCTGGCGGATGCGGGTGCGGCGCGCATGTCGAGCGAGGCGTTGAAGGAGAGGCTCGCGGTCCTCGGCTTCCGGGACGTCGAGCGCGCTGCCCGGACGCTCGAAGGACTGGTGGCCGGTACCTCTCGGCGGGCGAAGTTGTTGCGCGTCCTGACTCCCGCGATGCTGAGGTTCCTCCAGTCGACTCCTCTTCCCGACGAGGGGCTCCTTTCGTTCCTGCGTCTCGGCGAGGCGCTCGCAGGCCGGATCGACATTCTGGGCGCGCTCCGAGACAACCCCCCCGGGATCGAGTTCCTCGCGAAGGTGCTCGGCAGCGGTCGTTTCCTCGGGGAGGTGCTCGGGCACGTACCCGAGGAACTGCAGACGATCGCTGATCCGAGCGGCCCGCAGGAGCCGAAGGAACGTTCTCGGCTCGTTCACGAGGCGGTCGCGTCGCTGGGGTGGCGCGAGCCGGAGCGCCGTCTCGACGGCCTCAGGCGTTTCAAGCGAAGAGAGCTGTTGCGCGTCGCGCTCGCGGACCTGGCGGGTCGTGTCGATGTCTCGTCGGTGGGGGAGGCACTCGCGGCCCTTGCCGACGGCTGCCTGGAGGCCGCCCTCGAGTCCCCCCCGGTCTCCTTCGCCGTGATCGGGATGGGGAAGCTGGGCGGCCGCGAGCTCAACTATTCG
>JBOGXB010000069.1:0-10224 GCA_050694215.1 Actinomycetota bacterium | reverse complement strand
CCGGCCCGGGCGGCTCTAGGGGGAGGCCGTTAGAGCGTGTCAGCCGGCCCGTCCGAGGTCCCAGCACAGCTCGGAGATGTTCCTCTCGAGGTCCCTGAGGCCGGCTACCTTGCCCACGCACATCGCTACCCCCGCCTCGCGCGCCAGGGACTCGAGGACCGGGTCGAGGTAGGCCGTGTAGAGGATTATCGACTGCTCAGGGCGGGCGGCCCGTATCGCCTTGGCGGTCGCGAGGCCGTTCATCCCCGGCATCTTGTAATCCATGACCACGACGTCTGGGTTGCTCTCGGACATCTCGTCGATTGCTCGAGGGCCTGATTCCGCCTGGCCCACGACGTCGAACCCATCCAGCTGCAGCATCTCAACCAGCATGTTGCGAACGTGTTCGGTGTCGTCGACCACGAACACCCTTACGCCCACGGTAGTCCTCCTCAGCGCAAATGGCCGGGGTTGGATCCCCGGCCGTCACAGCGTCCTCAGCCTACCCTGGCCCTATGTCGCAGGGGGGATTGGGGCGGGTCGAGAGCGGGGCATCCCCTTCCCGGATCGGGGTCTACCCACCAGATGGGATTCGACATATTCGCGGTTTTTCCTCAGCATCTCTACGAGAGCTTTCTTGCGTTCTATGTAACGGACGACCGATATCTCGAGCGAGACGGCCCGTGAGTACCTCGTTCGTACGAGCTCGGCGAGGAAGCGATCGAGGGGCAGGACCCCTTGCTCGAGCTCCAGATGGCCGTCGCGGCCGTCTCCGGCGTTATCGGAGAGATGGACGTGCACGAGCTTGGGTCTCATGCGGTCGAGGGCGGTGAGGACGTCCTGTCGCGCGACGGTGAGGTGGCTGGTGTCCAGGGCCACCTGGTTGCAGTTGTCGCACAGAACGCCGGCATCCAACCACCGGTAGGCACGGAGCTTCCGGCCTGCGATCCACTTCGGGTACATGGTCTCGACGGCGACCGAGATGCCGGTACCCAGAGTGAATGCTTCGGCGTCTTTGGCAAGCCAGCGTGCGTAGTCCCTTTCCCACAGATAGGGGGGATGAACGATCAACGTGGGGGCCCCCACCGCCTTGCACATCTCTGCGCCTCGTCTGACCTTCTGGATGGGATCGACGCCCCACACAGTCTTCGTGATCACAAGGAACGGCGCATGGATGGAGCGGATCTGCAGGCCCCTCTCCTCGGCCAGCCGCAGGGGAATCTCTGCCTCCTGGGTGCGAGGGTCCCTTGTGACCATCAGCTCGATCTCCTTGAACCCCGCGTCCGCGATCACGTCGAGGGCGCGCTCGAGCTCGAAGGCCCAGAAGGGCCCGGTCGAGCATTGGATCGAGGGACCTTTGTCCGTCACGGGCCTAGATGGTCGCACGGAGGACGCATAACGCGAAAGCGCCTCCGGCCGAGACCGGAGGCACTCTCGTCGGAGTCTCGCAGCGCGGGCCGGCATGGGGCGGGCTGGGAGGCTCGTTCCAACGGCTACTGGGAGGCCGAAGGTCCTGGCGTCCCGCAGCTCAAGACTCCACTCCTACATTCGGCTCCTCCTGGAAAATCTTGATAATGAAGAGGTGTGGACTCCCGCCAACTTCTGCTAGCGGCTGCTTGCAAAAGTTTGCAGTGGGGGCCATGAGAAGACACAATGTGAGGAGATGAACCTCGCCGGGCTCTTGCGACGCACCGCCTCGGAGGTACCGGGGAAGCCGGCCCTCGTGGCCGCCTCGGGGGGCCGGGCCCTTACCTATGCCGAGCTCGACGGCGCCGCGGATGATGTAGCTCGGGGATTGGCCGCACGGGGAGTCGAGCCGGGCGACCGGGTCGCGATCGGCATGCACAACGTCCCTCACTTCGCATCTGCCTATTTCGGTTGCCTGCGCGCCGGCGCGGTGGTCGTTCCCCTCAACGTGATGCTCACCGCCGCTGAGACGGCAAAGATCCTCCGGGACAGTGGACCCCGAGTCGTGCTGTGTGCCCCACCCTTCGCCAAAGTTGTCGGGCAAGCTGTGGGGGACGCCGGTGACGCCGAGGTGATCTCCACCGACGCGTGGGCGAAGCTAACGCAGTCGTCTGGTGAAGCGCCCGATATCGACGTTTCGGAGGACGATCTGGCCGTTCTCGGTTACACCTCGGGTACCACGGGTGAGCCGAAGGGCGTCATGCTCACCCACGGAAACCTGGTCGCAAACCTCCAGCAGCAGATGAGCATCCCGGATGCGCACGTGACGCGCAAGGACGTCGTCTTCCTCATTCTCCCTTTGTTCCACATCTTCGGACTCAACGTGACCCTGGGATTGGTGATCATGAATGGTGCCACCGGGGTCCTCGTCGAGAGGTTCGAACCGATTCAGGCGCTCCGCAGCATTCAGGACCATCGCATTACCATCCTCTTCGGAGCTCCCACGATGTACTCGGCGTGGGTCGATACTCCGGGGGCGGATCAGTACGACCTCTCCAGCGTGCGCCTGGCCGTTTCCGGAGCCGCCCCGTTGAGCGAGGAGACACTCCGCTCCTTCGAGCAGATCTTCGGCGTCAAGATCTACGAGGGATACGGACTGACGGAAACGGCTCCCACCCTGACGTCTAACCGCATGGCGGACGAGCCGAGAGCCGGCTCGATCGGCAAACCACTACCCGATGTCGAACTTCGTTTGGTCGACGACGAAGGAAAGGACGTCGAGCTGGGCGATCCCGGCGAGATCGTTGTGCGCGGCCCGAACGTGTTCGCAGGCTATTGGGGGCGCGAGGAGGAGACGGCCCTCGCCTTCGTGGACGGATGGTTCAGGACCGGGGACGTAGCGGTGCGTGACGAAGACGGATACCTCTACCTCGTCGACCGCAAGCGTGATCTCGTCATCGTGTCCGGCTTCAACGTGTTCCCCTCCGAGGTGGAGGAGGCCCTGCTGCAGAGTCCCAAGGTGAAGGAGGCCGCCGTGGTTGGAGTTCCTCATCCATATACGGGTGAGGCGGTCAAGGCTTATGTCGTGCTTGCCGACGGCGCCACCGCGAGCGAGCCCGAGCTGATCGCCGAGGTCGAGTCGCGCCTCGCTCGCTTCAAGAGCCCGCAGGCAGTTGAGATCGTGGACTCGCTCCCGCACCTGCTCACAGGTAAGGTCCTGAGACGCGCCCTGCGCACCTGATCCGCCGGAGAACGTCGGGGCGCAGGATGCGCAACTTCTTCCTTCCGTAATCGATTGCGCCTTGATCTTTGAACCTCTTGAGTGCCTTGCACGCGCTCTCACGAGAGATACCCGCAAGCTCTCCCAATTCCGCCTGCGCCAACGGCAGCTCCAGATCCGCCTCCGGCCCGTACGCGCGGTCGAGGAGGACGGCGAGATCGAGGAGTCTCCCCGCCATACGCTCCGTGATGCCGACGGACGATCGCTCGACCGCGGTCTCACAGGTCCAGCGCAAGCGTCGAGACAGACCGCGGGCGAGCTCGGCAGTCGCGCGGGGCGAGTGAAGCAGCACCTGGGCAAGGAGGTCTGGGTCGATGCTGAGCACGCGCGCTGGCGTGATCGTTATTGCATCGGCCGGTTGAGCGCCCCCGTCAAGGAACGCCACTTCCCCCACGAGGTCACCGGGCAGTGCAAGGCCGAGGATCGTCTCCTTACCCCCGTACTCGCGCCTGACGAGCTTCATTAATCCCCGAACGAGGAGATATACGCGGTCGCACTTGTCACCCGCCAGCAGCACGACCTGGCCGTGACCGAGCGATCGGGAGACCGCCTTCTGCAGCAGGAGATCGCGATCGTACGCGGAGAGCGCCGTGAGAACCGAAGAGCGATGAGAGTCCAAGCCACACCTCCAGGGTCGAGCTCTGCCCGCCATCGCGGACACGGCCTGAGGGTGCGGACGGGAGCGGACGCGGCCGCTCCTCCTCGGCGGCGAGCCTAAGTCGCCGACGGCCTTGCGTCCAGACCCTGCGAATATGGGGCCATGAAGGGAGAGGAGCCCGGCTCGGACCGCTCGAGCGCGACCCGCTGGACGCGTGTGGCGTGGTTCCTCGTGCCGGTTCTGGCATTCATGGGCCTGCTCACCGTCGCAGTTGTGCGTGAGTCGACGCCCGAGCCGGGCGATGTCGCCCCCGACTTCGAGGCGCCCCTGTTGGGGCAGGAGGGGACCCTTGACCTGTCCGATCTCGAGGGCCGTCCCGTGTTCATGAACTTCTGGGCCTCGTGGTGCGGGCCGTGCGAGGACGAGGCTCCGTTCCTGGCGCGGGCGGCGAGACGCTATGGGGATCGTGTCGCTTTCATCGGAGTGAATATCAAGGACGCTCGTTCAGATGCTCTGGGCTTCGTCGAGGCTCAAGGCCTGAGCTACGACCATGTGCGCGACGAGGATGGTTCGATCTACGACGATTACGGGCTGACCGGTCAACCGGAGAGCTTCTTCATAGATCCGGACGGAGTGATCGTCGAGCATGTGCCCGGCCCCCTCTTCGAGCGCGATCTTTATCGCTTGCTCGATCGGATCGCGGCGACGGCATGAGCACGATTTGATCGATGACCGATCCGAGTGCACCGATCGCGTTCCTGGCGGGCGTGGTCTCATTCCTGTCTCCTTGCGTGCTTCCGCTCGTTCCGGGATACCTGTCCTACATGTCCGGGGTGTCGACCGCGACCCGCGAGGAAGGCTCGAAGGTCGCACCATGGACGGTGGCCGTCGCGTTCGTCGTTGGTTTTTCGCTCGTGTTCATAGCGCTCGGCGCGACCGCCACGCTCCTCGGATCTCTGCTGCGGGAGAACCAGGAGGTCCTGGCGCGCGTCGGCGGTCTATTCATCATCTTTTTGGGGCTCGTGTTCATGGGCGTCCTGAAGGTCCGCTTCCTCTACAGGGAGGCGAGGTTCCATGTCTCTCCGCAGGCGGGGATCGGCGGCAGCGTCTTGCTCGGCGCGACCTTCGCGTTCGGCTGGAGTCCCTGCATTGGAGCGACGTTGGGTGCCGTGCTCGCCATGGCGGCCGGGCGCGGAGCGGCCGGGGGACCGGCGGAGGGAGCGTTCCTACTGGCCGTCTACTCGCTCGGGCTCGGTGTTCCGTTTGTCGCCGCGGGACTGGGTGTGTCCAAGCTTGCGGGCGCCATGAGGTGGTTCCGTCGCTACGCGCGCCCGGTGAACGTTGTGAGTGGAGCCCTGCTCGTAGCCGTGGGCCTGTTGCTCGCAACCGGGCAGTTCTTCCAACTGTCGATCTGGTTCCAGCGAACGTTCCCGGCCTCCTTTTGATGTGTCGAGGAGCTTTGTGTCTGAACAGGTGTCGGTTCTTGCTGCTCTACGACCAGTCCCGACCGAGGTTCGGATATGTTCGAGAGGAAGCCGATCATGGACACGCATCCGCTGGTGGGGCTGGCGAGGGTAGAGCCGGTGGCGGTCGGAGCCGTCATGGTCGGCGCCTTCATCCTCTTCCTCCTCGCCATGAGGCCGCCCGGCACGTCGACTCGGCCCAAGCGCAGGAGCATCGTTCTGGTCGATGACGATGCTCTCGTGCGCAACGGCTTGCGCAGCATCATCGAGGGAAGAACCGACTTCGGAGTGGTCGGCGAGGCGAGCAACGGGGCCGAGGGGGTGATGGTCGTCGAGATGCACCGCCCCGACCTGGTCCTCATCGACGTGAAGATGCCCGTCATGGACGGCATCGAGGCGACCCGTCGCATCAAGGAGCTCGATCCAGACATCGGGGTGATCGGGTTCTCCTCGATGGACGACGACCCGACTGGGGCGATCATGCGTCGGGCCGGAGCCTCCGGCCATCTCGTAAAGGGTGACCCACCGGACACGATCGCCGAGGAACTGAACGCCCTCGCCTAGCTGCGGCGAGGCCTTCCGCGGGCGGCTCCATCCTTCTCTGGCGGGAAACCATTCACGGGCGATAGGCAACGCGCCAAAGAGTGGACGGGTTTGGCTCTGGTGCACGAATTCACAGAGTCCTTCTTGGTTCCCTTGCCGGGAAAGCAAAACTCCAGGTAGAAGCAAGCTTTGTCGTTTGTGATATCTCTCACAAGCTCTTAGGATTCCAGAGGCCATGAGGAACCGATCCATCCCTGAAGCGACCATTGCTCGTCTCCCCATCTACCTGCGCTGCCTACTCGATGTTGCCGAGAGCCGGGGTGAGATGACGATCTCGTCGGAGGCGCTCGCGAGCATGGCGGGTGTCAACGCCGCCAAGGTGCGTAAGGACCTCAGCTACCTCGGCTCCTATGGCACGCGCGGTGTCGGCTACGACGTCGAGTACCTCCTCTACCAGATCACGCGGGAGCTGGGCCTGACCCAGGACTGGCCCGCCTGCATAGTGGGGGCCGGGAACCTCGGGCGCGCTCTCGCCTCCTACAAGGGCTTCCTCGAGCGAGGCTTCCGGATCGCTGCGATCTTCGACAACGACGACGAGGTTGTCGGCAACGAGGTGGGGGGCATGATCGTGCGTCATCTCGATGACCTGAAGGAGGTCGTCGTCGACGATGCCATCACGATCGGGATCATCACAACCCCTCCGCCCGCGGCTCAGGAGGTCGCCGACCGCCTCATCGACGCAGGGGTGAAGTCGATCCTGAACTTCGCCCCTACCGTTGTGAACGTGCCACCGGACGTGAACGTGCGTAAGGTCGACCTGTCGACCGAGTTACAGATCCTGTCCTTCTACCAGCAGCGTAAGCAGGCGATCGCAACGGCTCGTGAGGCAAAACGGCGACTCAATCAGAGCCAGTAGGTTGTCCGAGATGCCCATCATTCTCGTAGGTCTCAACCACAGGACTGCGCCGATCTCGTTGCTCGAACGGCTCGCCGTCGGCGAGGAGATCTTGCCCAAGGCGCTGCACCAGCTCTCGACCTTCGAACACGTGCTGGAGGGCGCGATCCTGTCCACCTGCAACCGGGTCGAGATCTACGCGCTGGTATCGAAATTCCATGGTGGCGCTCAGGACCTGCGCAACTTCATGGCAGAGTTCTGTCACGTCGCTCCTGAGGACTTCGCGGACCATCTCTACACCTATCACGACGAGGCGGCAGTTCGTCATTTGTTTCGCGTGTCGTGCGGCATCGACTCGATGGTCGTGGGCGAGACCGAGATCTTGGGCCAAGTGCGACGGGCGTACCAGGTGGCTCAGGAGGAGGGGACGGTGCAGCGCATCCTCGGTGGCGCGTTCAGACAAGCCCTGCGTGCGGGAAAGCGAGCCCGCACCGGAACTGAGATCGCGCGCAATCCCGTGTCGATCTCGTCTGCCGCGGTCGAGCTCGCCAAGAGGGCTTTCGAGGGTAAGACGCTCGAGGGGATGAAGGTCGTCATCGTGGGGGCAGGAAAGATGGGTCGATTGGCCGCCCAGGCCCTTGCGCAGTGGGGGGCGACCGACGTCACCGTCGTGAATCGCAGCGAGGCCAAGGCCCGGCAGCTGGCAGCGTCCTTCAACGCGGTCTTTCGTCCCTTCGAGGAATTGCAAGCCGCCATCGCCGCCGCGGACATCGTTCTCTCCTCGACCACTGCTCCCGGAACAGTCATAGACAGAACGATGGTGGAACAAGCGCTTGGCTCTCGCGCCGGCCGTCCCTTGTTCATCGTCGACATCGCGGTGCCGCGCGATGTGGAGCCTTCGGTCGGCGATCTCGATGAGGTGATCCTGCGCGACATCGACGACCTCAAGGGTGTCGTCGAGTCCAACAGAGAGAGTCGCCTGGGCGAGGTATCGAAGGTCGAGGCGATCATCTCCGAGGACCTTGGCAAGTTCGACGCATGGCAGCACTCGACGGAGATCGCGCCGACCATCGGGGCCCTGGTGGAGCGCGCCGACGTGTTGCGACGCGAAGAGATCGAGAAGCTCCAGCGCCACCTCGTCACGATGACCCCGGAGCAGCGCGACGCCGTTGATCACCTGACGCGCCGCCTCGTCGCCAAGCTCCTTCACGACCCGATCACCAAGGCACGCGAGCTGTCGGCCTCCACTCATGGGCACACGTACCTGAGCGCGTTGCGCGAGCTCTTCGAGCTCGACGATGAGCCCGACCCCTAAGCGCCTCGTACTCGCGACCCGCGGCTCGCGGCTCGCATTGAGGCAAACCGAGATCGTCTCGGAGGCACTCCTCTCCCGTTACCCGTCGATCGAGATCGAGGTCCGCACCGTCAGGACCACGGGAGACCGAGATCAGCGTCCCTACCGCCAGATCGGCGGCAAGGGCCTCTTCACTACTGAGGTCGAGAGGCAGGTGGTGGAGGGACGCGCCGATGCGGCTGTGCACTCCGCCAAGGACCTCACCTCTGAGCTTGGCCGGGGCTGTGAGATTGCCTGTGTGCTCCCACGCTCTTCCGCTCACGATGTCGTGGTGGGCGGGCAGGGGGGTTCGGGTGAGGAACGCCTGGCTGCGCTCCCGTCGGGGGCTCGTGTCGGCACGTCGAGTCTCAGGCGCAGATCCCTCCTGGCCGAGATGCGACCCGATCTCGACGTCGCCGAGCTGCGGGGGAACCTCGACACGCGCCTGCGCAAGGTGGCCGAGGGCGAGGTCGCTGCAGCGATCCTCGCGGCCGCCGGCCTCGAGCGGCTCGGTCTCTCCGACGGCTCATACGGCTCCCTCTCGACGGATCGCTGGATACCCGCTCCCGCTCAGGGAGCGCTGGTGGTTGAGGTCCCGACCGAACGCGCCGATGTGAAAGACGTGTTCGAGAGCATCGACGACCCGCGCGCGCGGGTCGAGGTTACGTGCGAGCGAGCCTTCTCGGACCAACTCGAGGGAGGGTGTTCGATCCCACTTGGCTGCCTGGCGCGAGCAGACGAGACGGAGGGCCGGGTGATCGCGTCGGCCTTCCTCGGGCTTCCCGACGGCAGCCAGACGATGCGGGATCGCATCTCGGGTGGCGCCCACGAGGCGGAGGCCCTCGGCCGGGAGCTTGCCAATGCGATGCTTTCGGGTGGAGGGAGGGACATCTTGTCCGAGCTGAGGGCCTATACGACGCCCGAGGTCATCGAGCCGTGAGGCGCGGCGAGACGCGCGTTTTCCTGGTCGGGGCGGGGCCGGGTGACCCGGGACTCATCACGCGCCGCGGGCTGGAGATCCTTCAGAGCTGCGACGTCGTCCTCTACGACCGTCTCGTCTCATCAGCCCTTTTGGACGAGGCTCCGCAACGGGCCCGGAAGATCTTCGTCGGCAAGAAGCCGGGCGAGGCGTCCATGCCGCAAGCCCGTATCGACGCGCTGATCGTCGAGCACGCTCGGGAGGGCAAGAGCGTCGTGCGGCTCAAGGGAGGTGACCCGTTCGTGTTTGGGCGCGGGGCCGACGAGGCGCAGGCGCTCGTGGCCGCCGGGATCACATTCGAGATCGTCCCAGGGGTGACGTCCGCGACCGCAGTCCCCGCCTACGCGGGGATCCCCGTAACTCACAGCGGGGTCTCCTCTTCCTTCACCGTGCTCACCGCGCAAGAGAGCGCGGACAGACCCGAGTCGTGGAGCCGCTGGCGAGAGCTCGCCACCGGGGCCCAGACTCTCGTTCTGCTGATGGGCGTCTCCGGTCTGCGGGATACGGCCGCCAAGCTGATCGAGGCGGGCCGTCCGCCGAGCGAGCCGGCCGCGGTCATCCAGTGGGGCACGACATGGGGGCAGAGGACGATCGTCGGCGAACTGGCGTTCATCGCCGATCTCGTCGAGCAGTCGGGCATCCAACCTCCTGCCATCACGGTCGTTGGCAACGTCGTGAGGCTGCGCGCGGCGATCGAGTGGTTCGAGTCGAGGCCTCTGTTCGCACGCCGCGTCGTCGTGACTCGTCCTCGCGCCCAAGCAAGCAAACTCGGACGCATGCTCCAGCAGGAAGGAGCCGAAGTCATCCATTACCCCGCCATCGAGATCGTCGATCCTCCGTCGTGGGACGAGGTCGACCACGCGGTCGAGAAGCTTGCCGGCGGCCATTACACGTGGGTAGCGTTCTCGAGCCCTAACGGAGTCGAGAGATTCTTCGATCGAGTGGTGGAGCTCGGTTACGACGCGCGCGCCTTTCGAGCGCGCGTCGCGGCCGTCGGCACCGCGACGGCCGAGCTATTGAGTGAGTACGCGATCCGTGCCGATCTCATCCCCGACCGCTTCACTGCGGAAGCAATGAGCGAAGCCATCGGTTGGGGAGCGGGCCGGGTCCTCCTCCCACGGCCGGTCGCCGCTCCCCGCAAGGTGTCCGAGGTGCTCGAAGAACAGGGCTGGACCTGTGAGGAAGTACCCGTGTACCGCACGGTGACGGCACCCGACAGCCCGGAGGCCCATCGGATTCGGTCCGGC
>JBOGXB010000068.1:0-10259 GCA_050694215.1 Actinomycetota bacterium | reverse complement strand
GCTCTCCTGTGCGGCCACGTTCCATGTCCGGACCGCGGCCGCTGCCGTGGTGAGGGCGGCGAACGCCCAGAGCGCGATCTCGATCCAGCCCGTCAATAGCCCCAGAACGAGCAGGGCCGACCGGACTGTTCGGTACGCCAATCCCTCCGAGGACCGGTATCCAAGCGAACTAGCCTTGGCTCTTTCGTACGAGGCAACGTAGGCCGCGCCGAGGCCGATGAGGGCCAGCGCGGTGAGGCGCGGTGCGCCCGACCGGAAGACCCAAGCCACGGGGCCCAGCACACACGCGTCGAAGACCCGGTCCAGGATGGACTCCGTGAACATGCCTCGGGATGACCCACCGGCTCGGGCCGAGATCGTCCCGGCGAGCAGGCAGACCGTCGCTGCCGCAGCCGTGAGCCCGCCCGCCAGGCGATACCCGGTCAGGATGAAGGCCGCGGTCGCGGCGGAGAGTGCCGCACACGCACCCAGGAACGCGACCGTGGTGTTCGATGGGCTACGTCCTCCGCCGACCGCAGGCGACCCGAGCACGTCAGCGAGCCTACCATCGCCCCTGAGGCCGCCCCACCTGTCTCCTATAATCGGCCATTCGGGGGTCACGGCTCCTCGCTCGCCGACAGCCATAGGAAGGGACCAATGAACCTCTACGACCCGAGGGATATCCGAAACGTCGTCATCGTCGGCCACAGCGGGGCGGGGAAGACGACGCTCGCGGAGGCCTTGCTCTTCGCCGCCGGCGCAGTCACACGGATGGGGAAGGTGGAGGATGGAAACACGGTCTCCGACCACGACCCCGAAGAGATCCGTCGCGGCATCAGCGTGTCCCTCTCCCTCACCCCCATCGAATGGAACGGCGCGAAGATCAACGTCATCGACGCGCCCGGGTATGCAGACTTCATCGGAGACGTGAAGGGCGCTCTCAGGGCCGCCGACGCCTGTCTGTTCGTCGTCTCCGCCGTCGACGGGGTCGAGGTCCAAACCGAGGTCATCTGGGACCTCGCCGTCGAGGCGGGGCTCCCCCGTGCCGTGTTCGTGAACAAGATCGACCGTGAGCGAGCTTCGTTCGAGCGGACCTTGGAGGGCCTGGTGGCGGCCTTCGGAACCCAGGTCGCCCCGATCCAGCTTCCCGTCGGCGAGGAGCACGACTTCTCGGGCCTGGTGGACCTGCTGACTCGGCGGGCCTACCTCTACCCCTCCGGGCCGAAGGGCGAGGAAGGCGACTGGCCCGAGGACCTCTCGGCGAAGGCAGAGCCCTATCGGGAACGGCTCGCCGAGTCCGTGGCCGAGGCGGACGATGCGCTGCTCGAGAAGTACCTCGAGGAGGGAGAGCTCACCGGCGAAGAGATCGTCAGGGGTGTGAAGGCCGGACTGGCCGAAGCGAAGCTCGCACCGGTCCTGGTGGGAGCGGCGGGGAAGCCGGCCGGGATCGACCGGCTGGCGCAGTTCATCGTGGAGGCCTGTCCATCACCGGTGGACCGTCCGCCCCTGAAGGCGGCCACGAAGTCAGGCGAGGAGAGAGAGCTCCCCTGTGACCCCAACGGTCCCCTAACCGCGCTGGTGTTCAAGACGGTCTCGGACCCCTACGTCGGGCGCATCAATCTGTTTCGGGTGTTCAGCGGCAGGGCGAGGCCGGACTCGACGGTGTTCAACTCGACGAAGGACGCCGAGGAGCGTGTTGGCCACACATTCACCATGCGGGGTAAGGAGCACGAGACCGTGGCGGAGGTTCCAGCGGGAGACATCGGAGCGGTGGCCAAGCTGTCCCACACCGCGACCGGTGACACCCTCTCGGTGAAGACCGACCCGGTGTTCCTTCCTCCGATCGAAATGCCCGAGCCGCTCCTGGCTGTGGCCGTCGAGCCGAAGACAAAGGGTGACGAGGACAAGCTCTCTACGGCCATCGCCCGGATCCAGGAGGACGACCCCACGCTGCGGGTGGAACGCTCGGCGGAGACGCACGAAACCGTCATGTACGGCATGGGCGAGGCTCACCTCGACACCATGATCGAGCGCATGAAGCGGAAGTTCGGCGTGGATGTGCTGGTCCATCCCGCCAAGGTCCCTTACAAGGAGACGATCAAGTCGAAGGTTCAGGCTCAGGGACGGCACGTCAAGCAGACCGGCGGGCACGGGCAATACGCGGTGTGCTGGATCGACGCGGAACCTCGGGAGCGCGGGAGCGGGTTCGAGTTCGTCGACAAGATCGTCGGTGGGGCCATCCCAAACCAGTTCATCCCGTCGGTCGAGAAGGGCATCGTGAAGGCGATGGCCGAGGGCGTGGCCACGCCGTATCCGATGGTGGACCTTCGGGTCACCCTCTACGACGGCAAGTTCCACCCCGTGGACTCTTCGGACATCGCCTTCCAGATCGCCGGGGCGCTCGCGCTGAAGGAGGCGGTCGCGAAGGGTGGCGTCGCCCTGCTCGAGCCGATCGTGGAGGTCGAGGTGATCGTCCCCGAGTCCTACACCGGCGACATCATCGGGGATCTCAACTCGAAGCGCGGGCGTATCCTCGGCATGGAGTCGAGCGGCGGGGGAAGGCAGCGCATCCGGGCGCTCGTCCCACACGCCGAGATGACGCGCTATGCCATCGACCTCAGGTCCATGACCCAGGGCCGGGGGGTGTTCACGATGAAGTTCGACCACTACGAGGAGGTGCCCTCTCACCTCGCCGAGAGAGTTATCGCCGAGGCGAAGAAGGAGAGGGAAGCGGGTTAGCCGGTCCGCTCGCTCTGAATCTCAGAACAGCGGCTTGAGCCTGGCGTACGTGTCTCCAAGCAGCTCGGGGAGCACTCGGGTCTCCCCCACCACGGCCATGAAGTTCGTGTCGCCGTTCCAGCGAGGCACGACGTGCCAGTGCAGGTGGCCGGGGACCCCGGCCCCGGCAACGCGCCCGAGGTTCATTCCGACGTTGAACCCGTCGGGCCGAGAAGCCTCCTTCAGGGCCCGGACCGCTCGCTGAAGCAGCTCCGAGGTCTCGAGAAGCTCGGCCTCGGTCAGCTCCTCCAGCTCTGCCACGTGTCTGAGGCACGCCACCATCAGGTGGCCGGGGTTGTACGGATATGCGTTCAGGATCGCGAAGGTCCGCTCGGTCCGAGTCAGGATGTAGGCGGCCTCGTCGTCTTCCTCCGCCACCTTCTCGCAGAAGAAGCAGCTCCCCTCGTCCTTTTCATCCTTCGTCGATTGGATGTACTCCATCCGCCAGGGGGTCCACAGCCGCTCCACGGGCGTGGCCTCAGGCCGTCTGCCCGCTTGGTCCCGCGGCTCGGATCGCTTCCGGATCGATCCCATCCAGGGCTCGCTCGGATACCTCGGTGACCACCGCTTCCAGGAATTGCTCGAAGGGCACTCCCCGGACCTCGTGTCCGTGCCGGTCTCGAACCGCGACGGTCCCCGCTTCGACCTCCTTGTCCCCCACCACCAGCGTGTAGGCGACCTTCATGAGCTGGGCGTCGCGGATCTTCTTCTGCACGGTCTCGCGGCCTGCGTCCACGGAAACCCGGAGCCCGGCTTCGCGGAGCGACTCGGCCAAGCTTTCCGCGTGGGGACCATGCCGGTCCGCGACGGCCACGACCCGGACCTGCTCGGGGGCCAGCCAGAGCGGGAAGGCCCCCGCGTAATGCTCGATCAGCACGCCGGAGAAGCGCTCGATGGTTCCGAGAATGGCCCGATGGATCATGACCGGGCGGTGCCGCAGGTTGTCCTCGGCCATGTACTCCATATCGAATCGCTCCGGGAGCGCGAAGTCGCACTGCACCGTGGTGAGTTGCCAGGCTCGGCCGATCGCGTCGCGGAAGTCGAAGTCGACTTTCGGACCGTAGAAGGTGCCCTCGCCTTCGGCCAGGTGATAGTCGAATCCGCTCCGCTCGAGGGCGGCCTTCAACGTTTCTGTCGCCCTCGCCCACATGGCCTCGTCTCCGATGGCAAGGCCGGGCTGGGTGGAAAGCCGCACCTCCGGGTCGGCGAAGCCGAAGGTGCGGTAGATCTCGAGGGTCAGGTCGAACACCTTGAGTATCTCGTCGACCAGCTGGTCCGGGCGACAGATGATGTGGGAATCGTCCTGCGTCCCTCCCCGCACCCGCATCAACCCGTGCAATGTCCCCAGCCGCTCGTGCCGATAGATCGTCCCCAGCTCGAACAGACGCAGGGGCAAGTCTCGGTAGGAGCGGGTCCGTGACTTGTACACGAGGACGTGGAACGGGCAGTTCATGGGCTTGACGTAGTACTCGGTGCTCTCGTCCACCATGGCCGGGTACATGTTGTCCCGGTATTTCGCCAGATGGCCGGAGGTCTCCCACAGGACGGACCGGGCGATGTGCGGAGTGAACACGGGAGTGTAGCCCCGCTGTAGGTGGACATCCCGAATGTAGTCCTCGACCTGTTTGCGGAACGCGCCACCGCGCGGATGCCAGACGGCGAGCCCTGCCCCAAGTTCCTCCGGGAACGAGAACAGGTCGAGCTGCCGGCCCAGCTTTCGGTGGTCTCTCCGCTCCGCCTCTTCCAATCGGTGGAGATGCGCAGCCAGGTCGCCCTCGGTGGCCCAGGCAGTCCCGTAGATCCGCTGGAGCTGGAGCCGCCGCTCGTCTCCCCGCCAGTAGGCCCCGGCCAGACTGAGCAGCTTGAACGCCCCCAGTCGGGCAGTCGAAGGGACGTGGGGCCCCAGGCAGAGATCAGCCCAACCGTCGTTCCGGTAGACCGAGAACCGGTCCCCCAAGGCGCCCTCCGATGCTTCCGCCGTCTCGATGATCTCCCGTTTGTAGGGCTGGTCCCGGAACCGCTCCAGGGCTTGGGTCCGGCTGAGCTCCTCTCGGATGAAGGGCTGGCCCTCGGCGGCGATCTCTCGCATCCTGCCCTCGATCCTCTCCAGATCCGCGGGGGTCAGGGAGGCGGGCAGGTCGAAGTCGTAGTAGAACCCGTCCTGGATGGGCGGCCCGATGGCGTACTTCGCCCCCGGATAGAGATCGCAGACCGCTTGCGCCATCACGTGGGCCGTGGAGTGGCGAAGCACGACCAGCCCGTCGGGATCCGAAGGGAGGACCGGCTCGACCTCGGCATCGGCCACGACGGGCCACGTGAGGTCCACGAAGACGCCGTCCAGCCGGGCGCAGAGGGCGTCGGGGGGAAGGACTTCGCCGACTTTCGTTCCGGCCTCGATCTCTCTGGTCTCGCCGCCTGGCAGGGTGACCTTGGGCATGGCAAGGATGATAGGGGCTCTGAGACCGACGCTTGCGTGGGCGCGGCAGGATTTGAACCTACGACCTCTGCCGTGTGAAGGCAGCGCTCTCCCGCTGAGCTACGCGCCCGGGAACCCCCAAGATAGCACCCGAAATAGAGGCGACGGCGCGTGCCCGCGTCGCGCCGCCGCCCTCGCCGAACCGTAAGGTCCGGACGTCCTTTCGATTCAGTCGGGGGAGACACTAGTGTCGCACCACCCCTGAAACCGCGCAAAACCCGAGCCGGAGGGTGGGGTAGCCCCGATCGGTGGAGCTGAAAGGCATAGCCGGGGCGGTCGAGGTCCGAACCATCGAGTGGTCGCCGAGCTCCTCGGGCTGACGGGCGACGGTTAGCGGAATTCGTTCTTGATCTCGAACCACAGGCTCTTTCCGCCGGGCGTGAAGTCGATTCCCCAGGACGAAGAGAGCGCGTCGAGCATGAGGAGGCCACGACCCGACGCCCCGTCCGGTCGTATCGCCTTACGAACTGGCGGGTCCAGGCTGGAATCGAAGACCGTCACGCGTACGTGATCCGAGGAGACGGTAACGGAGACTTCCACGTCCGAACGGGCGTGAACGATGGAGTTCGTGACGAGCTCGCTCACCAGGAGCTCGACCACCTCGATCTCGCTCCTCACCCCCCATCGCTCGAGCGCTCGCTTGACGAATCGTCTCGCCAGGCGAGGGGACTGGATATGCGCCCCAAGACGCGCCTTTGCCTGGCTGATTCCGGCCTCTACGACATCGAGCAGGCCGCACACGGCAAGCAGGTCGTCGGCGAGGGTGAGCGGCGAGCGACTCTTCTCGAGATACCCGACGGCACCCCCGGACAAGGCGGCGAACCTGAGCTCCGAGGGTGGGAAGGCTGAATAGAGCACGACCTTCGTTTCCGGGGCAGCCTCGCGGATGCGGGGAAGCGCCCACTGGCCGTCTTCTTCGCGAAGCACCGGATCAAGCATCACGATGTCAGGACGCCACGAGGAGGCCAGGGAAGCGGCATCTTCTGCTTGCGCTGCCTCGCCGATGATCTTGAACGTCTTCGCCTCCTTGAGCGCGTGGGCCACGAGCAACCGGGAATCCGGATCGTCGTCCACGACCAGGAGCGTAAACATCAGTCTTCGGTGCGAGGGACGGTGAAGAAGACCGTGGATCCGCGTTCCGGCTGCGATTCGAGCCAGATTCGCCCACCGTGCCGCTCGACGATCCTGCGGCATGTGGCGAGGTCCACGTCGGTGGCTCCACGGGCCTGCGAGGAACCCGTCCTGCCGAACACGGTGAAGAGGCGGGCGGCCTCTCGGGGATCGATGCCACGCCCGTTGTCCCGGACCGAGATGAGATGCTCCTGCGGCCCCTCGGTCGCGTGGAACCGCACCTCGGGAGCATCGTCCCCTCGCAGCCTGAGGGCGTTTTCCATCAGAAGCCTCACCAGCTCGACCAGCTGCCAGAAGTCTCCGCGCACGGTTGGAAGCGTTGTCCGGATCACGCGGGCGCCGTTCTCCTCGAGCGGGCCGTCGAGATCGTCGATCGCCTGGTCAAGAACCTTGTCGAACTCGACGACCTCGCTCGTGTCGATCCCGTCGCTCGGCCTCGTCGAGCTGAGCAACGTGTCGATCGCCCCACGCATGCGCTCCGCCTGGGCGATCGCTCGGGCGACCAACAACGTGAGGTCACCGTCGGCGGGACGGGCGGATGCTTGGGCGATGAGCTCGAGGAAACCCGCCATGTTGTCCAGAGGTTCCCGTATGTCATGCGAGGCGACCTGCACGAACTGATCGAGCTCGGTGTTGGAACGCGCCAACTCGCCGGTCCGACGCGCCAGCGCGCGCTGCGCTCGGTCTCGTTCCTTGAGTCGTTTGCGGAGCTCCTCGGCCTGCGCCAGCAACAATTCACGCTTCTCGTGGAGATCGAGGAACACGGATACCTTCGAGCGCAGGATGTGGGCATCCAGGGGCTTGGTGATGTAGTCGACCGCACCCGCCCCGTATCCCCTCAGGTGGTGCTCGATGGCCTGATTGAGCGCCGTCAGGAAGATGATCGGGACGTCGCGGGTCCTCGCTCGCTGTTTGATGAGCTCTGCTGTCTCGAAGCCGTCGAGGCCGGGCATCATGACGTCGAGGAGGATGAGGGCGACGTCCTCCCTGAGGAGGCAGGCCAGTGCCTGTTCGCCCGACTGCGCACGGATCAGGTTGTGCCCCAGAGGCTCCAGCACTGCCTCGAGCGCTCGGAGATTCTCGGCTCGATCGTCGACCAGCAGGATGTTTGCCATGTTGCTAGCGATCCAGGCAGGCTCGGATCTTGGCGAGCAATTCATTGACCTCCATGGGCTTGGCGATGTAGTCCGTCGCCCCCGCAGCGAGCGTCTTCTCCCGGTCGCCCTTCATCGCCTTGGCCGTGAGCGCGATGATCGGAAGCCCGGCGAACTGGGGAGTGGTCCGGATCGTCCGCATCGTCTCGTATCCGTCCATGTCCGGCATCATGATGTCCATCATGATCAGGTCGATGTCGGGATTGCGGTACAGGACATCCACTGCCTCGCGGCCGCTTTCGGCGAACAGCACGGTAGAGCCTTGGCTTTCGAGAGCGTTCGTCAGTGCGAAGACGTTCCGAACGTCATCATCGACGATGAGGACCTGCTTTCCGGCGAGCAAGCCCTCGTTTTCCCCGTCTCGCTCCGGCGCGACGAGGGCTGGCACCCTCAGCGAGACCGATCCCTCCTGCACTTCGCGACTGGGCATGTCGTCTGCTCCGATCAACCCCACCTCGTCCTGTTCGTGCCCGGGTGGGCGCGTCGTGTCACGGGTCGCCGGCTCCGCGGGCACGTAGCTGCTCGGCACGTACAACGTGAACATGCTGCCTTCATCAACGCTGCTCTCGACGCGGATCTCTCCTCCCAACAGGCGGGCCACCTCTCGACTGATCGACAGACCGAGGCCACTGCCTCCGAAGCGGCGGCTCGTGGTTCCGTCCGCCTGGTGGAAGGCTTCGAAGATCGCGTCCAGCTGGTCCGGCGGGATTCCGATTCCCGTGTCACTGACCGTGAAGGCGAGGACGTTCGCTTCCTGGAGCTGTGGGGTGGAGTAGGCGAGGCCGTCGGGGGCCCGGTCGATCCGCATGGTCACGCCGCCGTCGTTGGTGAACTTGATGGCGTTGGACAGCATGTTGTTCAGGATCTGCTGCAGGCGATGCGGATCCGTTTCGAAGGACGGCGGACACTCCGCCCCCATCGAGACCTCGAGCGAAAGGCCCTTCTGCTCCGCGAGCGGCCGGAATCCTTGCTCGATCGACTCGCGGATCTCATCGACCGCTACCTCCGCCGGCGTGATATCGAGCCGCCCGGCCTCGACCTTGCTCAGGTCCAAGATGTCGTTGATCAAGTCGAGGAGGTCCTTTCCCGCGTCGTAGATCGTGTCGGCGAACTCCACCTGCTTGGCAGAGAGTGTGCCCTCGGGGTTCGAAGCCAGGAGCTGCGCAAGCACCATGAGGCTGTTGAGAGGAGTGCGAAGCTCGTGCGACATGTTCGCCAGGAATTCCGACTTGTACTTGGAGGCCAAGGCAAGCTGGCGCGCCTTCTCCTCCAGGCCCCTTCTCGCGATCTCGATCTCGCGGTTCTTGAGCTCGATGTTGCGGTTTTGCTCCTCTAGCAGGCGCGCCTTCTCCTCCAACTCGGCATTGGTCTGACGCAGCTTCTCCTGTCCTTGCTGTAGCTCCATCGATTGGTTCTGAAGCTCCTCGGCCAGTCGCTGGGACTCGGCGAGCAATTCCTCGGTACGCATGTTCGCGATGACACCATTGAGCACGACGCCGATCGTCTCGACCAGCTGTTCGAGAAACATCAGGCTGACTTCCGTCAATGGCGTGAACGAGGCGAGCTCGATCACAGCAAGGACCTGTCCCTCGAAGACGACAGGGAGAACGACGATGGCAGCTGGTCGTCCTTCCCCAAGACTGGAGGAGACCCGGATGTAACCGTCGGGAGGATCCGTGACCAGGATCGTCTTCTTCTCGACCGCCGCTTGGCCGACCAGCCCCTCGCCCAGGCGAAACTGGTTGGACCGGCTCTTCCGGGACGTGTACGCGTACGAGGCGATCAGTTTCAGCTCCAGCTCACCGCCTGCGGTGCTCGCCATGAAGAACGCCCCGTGTTGCGCGGACACCACGGGGGTGACCTCGGACATGATCAGGCGGGACAGTTCCCGTAGATCTCGCTGGCCCTGCATCATGCCGGAGATCCGGGCGAGGTTCGTCTTGAGCCAGTCCTGCTCCGCGCCCTTCTGCGTCGTTTCGCGCAGGTTGCGGATCATCTGGTTGATGTCGTTCTTGAGCTCCGCGACCTCACCCGCGGCTTCGACGTCGATGGCCCGCGTGAGGTCGCCCTGCGTCACTGCCGTTGCGACGTCGGCGATCGCCCGGACCTGTGTGGTCAGGTTCTGCGCCAGCTGGTTCACGCTCTCGGTCAGGTGGCGCCACGTCCCGGAGACGTCCTCGACCTCGGCCTGCCCTCCGAGCTTTCCTTCGGTCCCCACCTCATGTGCCACCCGGGTGACCTCGTCGGCGAACGAGGAGAGCTGGTCGACCATCGTGTTGATGGTGTTCTTCAGCTCGAGGATCTCGCCCCTGACGTCGACCGTGACTTTCTGCGACAGGTCGCCGCGTGCCACGGCCGTCGCCACCTGAGCGATGTTCCGGACCTGCGCGGTCAGGTTCCCGGCCATAAAGTTGACGTTGTCCGTGAGGTCCTTCCAGGTCCCGGACACCCCGGGGACACTGGCCTGGCCGCCGAGTTTTCCTTCCGTGCCCACCTCGCGAGCTACTCGGGTGACCTCGTCCGCGAACGAGGAGAGCTGGTCGACCATCGTGTTGATGGTGTCCTTCAGCTCGAGGATCTCGCCCTTGACGTCCACGGTGATCTTCTGGGAGAGGTCGCCGCGAGCCACGGCCGTAGCGACCTGGGCGATGTTCCGCACCTGGCTGGTCAGGTTGGACGCCATGAAGTTGACGCTGTCGGTCAGACCCCTCCATGTTCCGGAGGCACCGAAGACCTCGGCC
>JBOGXB010000067.1:0-10352 GCA_050694215.1 Actinomycetota bacterium | reverse complement strand
CCTCCACCTCCGGGGTGACGTCGACCGAGGCGAAAGATGTGTGCCGCCTCTTCGCCGCGTCGAAGGGCGAGATACGCACGAGCCTATGCACCCCTCGTTCGGTTGCCAGTAGCCCGTAGGCATGGCGGCCCTCCACCGTCAGCGTCGCACTCTTCATTCCCGCTTCTTCCCCCGGGGTGGTGGCAACGAGTTGTGCCTTGAGGCCCTCGCGCTCGGCCCAGCGCGAGTACATGCGCAGCAGCATCTCCGCCCAGTCCTGCGAGTCGGTGCCGCCCTCGCCGGCATGGATCTCGAGGATCGCGGGGTGGTCGTCGAACTCACCGCCGAGAAGGGCCGATACCTCGAGGGAGCCGAGCTCCTTCTCTATCGCGTCCACCTCGGATGCAGCCTCTTTCGCGGCCGCCTCGTCGGCCTCGCCGCGCGCCAGATCCCACAAGACGTGCGCATCCGAAACGCGCGCCGCCATGCGATCGTACGCGTCTACCTCCTCCGAGACGCGTGACATCTCCGTCATCACCTTTTGAGCTTCGGAGGGATCGTCCCAGACGTTTGGAGCCGCCGAGAGCTCCTTTAACTCGTTCACGCGGGCGCGCTTCGCGTCGACGTCAAAGGTACTCCTTGACGTGCGCGAATCTAGCCTCCAGGGCCTCTATGCGTTCGCTGATGTCCTCCATAAGGCCCGCAAGCCTAACCCCCGCGTTATGTAACCCGGAAAGCGGCCGTGGGAGGGCGCTTTAGTTAAGAGGGCTCAGGGGTCGACGCGGGTGATCGTGCCGTCTTTCTGGTTGGCAACCCACACGGATCCCTCGCCGACCGCGATGCCGAAGGGACTGTCTCCCACGTCGATCAGCTCGCCGGTCCAGCGCGCGCTCTTCGGATCGATCCGGATCACCTGATCGTCGGCCGTGCGCGTAACCCACACGTAACCCTCCCCCGTCGCTATCCCCGAAGGCTTACCCCCAACGGCTATGGGCGCACCCAAGGGTGCCGAAGTCGAAGGATCGATACGCGTGACGGTAGCGTCCTGGAAGTTCGCAACCCAGACCGCGCCCTCGCCGACCGCGATCGCAACGGGGCTCCCGCCGACGGGGATCTTCTCGCGCTGCTTGGGATCGTCCAGGGATATCTTCAGCACGGAGTCGTCGACGACGTCTGCGACCCACAGCGAACCGAATCCGACCGCCACGGCCGCAGGAAAGTCGCCTACTCGAATGGGCTCCCCCACCGGTCTCCCCGTCGCCGCGTCGAAGAGCACCACTCGAGATGCATCCAGCGCCGCGACCCACACCGTGTCGTCGGTCGCCGTGACCGCCTGAGGTGTGTCGCCGGCCTCGATCGACTCGTCCACCACATCGCCGCTCGCCTCGTCCACGCGGGTGATGGCGCTTCCCTGCGCGTAACCCACCCACACGGAGCCGCCTCCCAGCGCCAGCCCCGCAGGGGTCTCGATCAGGGGTACGGGTTCGGAGACCTCACCGCCGATCTCGACCTGCAACAACGTGGAGCCGAGAGTATCCGTGACCCATAACGACCCGTCGCCCACGGCCACGTCCAGCGGAGCACCGCCCACCTCGATCGTCGACGTCTCCGGCGGAACGAGCGCCTCATCGCCCTCCGACGCAACCAAGGCGACGGCGGTTAGGGCCACGATCAAGAAGATCCCGAGCGCGAGGACGGGAGCCGGGACGTGGACGCGGCCCAGCCTCACCGTGCCTCCGGCTTCGGCTCCGGCAGGAGAATTCGTTCTCCCGGACCGATGAAAGCGCGCGCGACGAGCGCCGTGATTGTGACTGCCGATACAGCCACGGCCCCCAACAGCATGAAGAGCACGATCAGCTGCACGCGCGCGGCATCGGCCGGAGAGGCGCCGCCGAGCAGCATTCCCACGAATGCACCCGGGACGAGAATCAGTCCGACGTTCTTGGTCGCGTCCAGGATCGGGATCATCCCGTTCGTGATGGCTCGGCGCGTGTATGTCTTGAGCGCCTCTGCAGCTCTGACGCCCAGCGCGAGGCGCGCCTCGACCTCGGCCGTCTTGTCGATCACCTCGTCGCGCAAACGCGACCCCGCGAGGGAAACGGAGATCATCGAGTTACCGATGGCCATCCCCGCGATCGCGATGAGCCAGCGCGGCTCGAAAGGAAACACGCCAGCACCGAAGAGGACTACCAGCACGACCAGAGTCGATATCGCGATCGACGCAGCTGCGATCCAGGGAGCAGCCGGAACTCCCTTTAACCGCCGTCCAGCCGTGTGCGAGGCGGCGACGAGCATCACGCCCAGCAAGAGACCTGAGAAACCGAGATGCTCGAATACGACATCGATCAAGAACGCGATCGCGACGAGTTGAACGATTGCCCTTGCCGCAGCGATCAGGATCTCCAACTCCATCCTTAGACTCTGAAGACGCGAAACGAGCACCGCCACCGCCACGAGGGAGAGAGCGACCGCGACGTCGATCATCCCGCCAACCCTTTGGGCCACGACGATTCAACTTCGTGCGTGGATCCGTGTGCCTGCACCCGACCCTCTACCAGCAAGACCGCTCTGTCGGCAACGCGGGACGCTTGTGCGAGGTTGTGAGTGACAAGAGCCACCGCCAGATCCCCTTCTGCCAGGTGGCGGATGAGGGATTCGATGCGCGCCGTAGCGTCTTTGTCGAGGGCCGAGGTCGGCTCGTCCATCAACAGAACTTCGGGTCCGCGAACAAGAGCACGCGCGATGCATACGCGCTGCCCCTGTCCGACCGACAACGCCGTCGAGTCCCTGTCGAGGAAGGATCCGTGAAGTCCCACGGCATCGAGCGCCTCGACCTGGGCACCGTCATCGACGAGGTCGAGACCGTACGAGAGATTGGAGCGGACGCTTCCGTCGAAGAGGATCGGGGTTTGGAAGATCATCCCGACCCGCTTGCGCAGCGCGGTGGGATCGAGGGATCGGATGTCGGCGCCGTCGAGCAAGACCTCTCCGGCAAGAGGTTCCTCGAGCCGGTTCAAGCAGCGAAGGAGACTCGTCTTCCCGGCACCCGAGGGACCTACGATGGCGGTAACCAGGCCGCTTTGGAAACCCGCATCCACATCGCTGAGCACCCGGCGACGAGCGCGCTGCAGGCTGATGCCTCGGGCCTCGAGTGGAAGCGGCTGCTGAGTTGCGTCGAACACGCGTGAAGGCTACGCAATGACAACCGTCCTCGGACGTCGCCTCCGTAGACCCGAGGCCCACCCGCGCTGAGGCCGGCCCGCAGGCCGGCCCCAGAGGTGCTTCGCTCCCGCTAGCCTCTCCTCAACCTCAGGATCACTCCTCCCGAGGTGATCATCGCGAGGGCCACCACGACGAACCCCGTGAGGCCCGCGCCCGTGAACGGCAGCGCGCCGGCAACCTGGGCAACCGCCACGCGCCGATGCTTGTGAATCCGCGCTCCGAGGACCACTGCTGCCGCCTCCTCGCCGCCGGACTGGACGGTCGGAGGAGGTGGGGTCTCGACGACGGCCGATTTTCCGCACCAGCCGTTGTTGTCGTCGTCGAAGTCCTGATCGTTGCCACAGCCGTTGTTGCCATCCTGGTCGAGCGTGTCGTGGCCACCCGACCCACCCGGCTTGTCCGTGCACGTATCGTCGCCGCGTGGATCGTTGTCGCACGGCAGCTCCTCACGGCGCATCGGGCCCACGTTGTCGTCGGGATCCGACTCGCTCTTGCCCTGGTTTCCGGACTTCCCGTTCTCGAGGAACTTGTCCTTGCCTGAGGGGTGGTGGGACTCGTTCGTGTCTCCCGCATTGCTCACCCCGTCGGCGTCGTCGTCCTCCGTGGTGACGGCCGGGTCGTTATCGGCATCGCCGTCGTGATCCGAGCCGCCTCCAGAGGCGCTTGCCCTGCCGTTGTCATGCTTGCCCCGATGGTGCGCAAGAGCCACCGGTGCTGAGACCATCAACCCGAGCGCCAGCAGCGCTGCGAGCGCAACGAAAATGGTGCTCCGCCTAGCCATATTCAGTCCCCCCAGCAGGGGCATCCTTGCCCCCATCGCCCATTTGCCGACGCCTTGTCGGCACTATTTACATTCCGGGCTCGACTCGCTTTAAAACGTATAAATCGACTAAAACCTGGATAAATGGTGCGCTTGAGCCCGAGAGTGGCGAATGAGGTCGCTCAGGCTGCGCCGGGGCGCCCGTGGCAGAGCTTGTACTTCTTTCCGCTCCCACAGGGGCAGGGGGCGTTGCGCGGGACCTTCTCGGAACGGGCCTGCTGGACGGCCGCGACCTGCTGGCCCTCGGCCGGGAGGTCGGCCTCGTCGTCCACCTCGTCGGGATCTTCGACCGGAGCCGCCTGCTGCATCGCCGCCATGGGGATCTGACGCCGCTCCTGGCGCGTCCGGGGTGCCTGACGCTCGTCCTCGCGCACCGCCTCGACGTGGAATACGTAGCGGGCGAAGTCCTCCTTCACCGTGTCCTGCATGGCGAGGAACATGTCGTACCCCTCACGCTGGTACTCGACGAGGGGGTCGCGCTGCCCCACCGCACGCAGACCGATGCCCTCCTGCAGATAATCCATCTCGTAGAGGTGCTCGCGCCAGCGGTTGTCGATCACCGACAGCAGGACGAGGCGTTCGATCCGACGGAGCTGATCCGCTCCGAGCTCCTCCTCCCGCTCTCGGTAGAAGCTCAGGGCGTCCTCGAGGAAGGCTGCTAGGACCTGCTCGTGCTCCACGGCGGCGTGCTCGAAATCGTCCGGCTTCACTCGAACGGGATAGATCTCGCGTACACGCGCGAAGAGCTGGTCCCAGTCCCACTCCTCCGGATGAATGTCTGGGTTCGCGTTCTCCAATACGGCCGACTCGACCACGTCCGAGACGATCTCGAGGGCTCGATCGTGGATGTCCTCACCCTCGAGGATCTTGCGTCGCTCCGCGTAGATCACCTGGCGCTGCTTGTCCATGACCTCGTCGTACTTGAGCACGTTCTTCCTGATCTCGAAGTTCATGCCTTCGACCTGGGTCTGCGCACGCTCGATCGCACGCGAAACGATCTTCGCTTCGATGGGAACGTCATCGGGGATCTTCAATCGTTCCATTATCCCGGCGATGCGATCTGACGCGAAGAGGCGCATGAGGTCGTCCTCGAGCGAGAGATAGAAGCGACTCGCACCCGGGTCTCCCTGTCGCCCAGATCGGCCGCGCAGCTGATTGTCGATGCGGCGGGACTCGTGTCGCTCGGTGCCCAGGACGTAAACCCCACCGCGCGCAAGCACCTCTTCGCGTTCGGCTGCGCACTGCTCCTTGAACTTCTCCAACAATGGAGTGAACTCTTCCTCGTACTGAGCCTTGTCCGCGGTTGAGTACTCGTCCATTAGGTAGGCGTCGTTGTTCCAGCCGGCGGCGGTCATCTCCGCGCGAGCCATCCCCTCTGGGTTGCCCCCGAGGATGATGTCGACACCTCGTCCGGCCATGTTGGTGGCGACCGTTACCGCGCCCAGTCGCCCAGCCTGCGCAACGATCTGGGCTTCCTTCTCGTGGTTCTTGGCGTTGAGCACGACGTGGGGGATGCCGCGCTTGGACAGCACCCGCGCCAAGAGCTCCGATTTCTCGATCGAAACCGTGCCGATCAGTATCGGCTGGCCCTTCTCATGTCGCTCGGCGACGTCGTCCGCGACCGCCTCCCACTTGGCCTCGGCCGTCTTGTAGATCAGATCGTGCTCGTCGGTGCGGATCATCGGCATGTTCGTGGCGATCTGGGAGACATCGAGCTTGTAGATGTGTCCGAACTCGGCCGCCTCGGTCTGAGCCGTTCCCGTCATGCCGGCGAGCTTCTCGTACATGCGGAAGTAGTTCTGGAGGGTGATGGTCGCGAGCGTTTGATTCTCCTCCTTGATGCGTACTCCCTCCTTGGCCTCGATCGCCTGGTGCAGCCCCTCCGAGTAGCGGCGGCCGGGCAAGATGCGTCCGGTGAATTCGTCGACGATCTTGACCTCGCCATGCTGCACGACGTACTCGACGTCGCGCTTGTAGAGCTCCTTCGCCTTGAGTGCAGCAAGGAGGTGATGGACCATGTCGACGTTTACATGGTCGTACAGGTTCTCGAGACCCATCACCTGCTCGACGTGGGCGACACCCTCTTCGGAGATAGCGACGGTGCGCTTCTTCTCGTCGACCTCGTAGTGCTCGTCGCGATGGAGTTGGGGCGCGATCCGGGCGAAGGTCACGTACCACTTCGTGGAATCCTGTACGGCGCCGGAGATGATGAGCGGCGTCCTCGCCTCATCGATCAGGATCGAGTCGACCTCGTCAACGATTGCGTAGTAGTAGCCGCGGTGCGCGACCCGTTCGATCTCGGTGACCATGTTGTCGCGCAGATAGTCGAAACCGAACTCGTTGTTGGTGCCGTAGGTGACGTCGGCCGCATAGGCGGGAAGCCTCTCGGACGGGCTCATCTGTCCCTGAATGAGACCGACCGAGAGTCCGAGGAATCGGTAGATCTGACCCATCCACTCCGAGTCACGCTTGGCGAGATAGTCGTTGACCGTCACCACGTGCACGCCGTCTTCCCACAGCGCATTCAGGTAGACGGCGAGGGTCGCCGTGAGCGTCTTTCCTTCTCCGGTCTTCATCTCGGCGATCCAACCCCGGTGGAGAGCGGCGCCGCCCATGAGCTGGACGTCGAAGTGTCGCTGGCCCAAGGTGCGCCGGGACGCCTCGCGCGTCGCCGCGAAAGCCTCCGGGAGGAGGTCGTCCAAGTCCGCGCCGTTCTCGAGGCGCTGCTTGAACTCGATTGTCTTGGCGGCCAGGGCGGAGTCGTCGAGCGCCATCATGTCGTCCTCCAGGGCGTTGACCTGGGGGATGACGGCTTCGAGGGCCCTTAGCTTCTTGCCCTCACCCGCGGCGAGGACCTTGCGGAATATGCCCATAGCCAGCCATTATCCCTTCGACCGCGGTCAATGCGCGGGCCAGCTCGGGTTGGGGCCCGGCTTACCCGTTCCGTTGGTCTGAGAGCGCTCCGGCCTGTAGCCGAATTAGCACAAACGCCTACTTGATGTCGAGGAGCTTCTCCCTGACGGCGTACACGACCGCCTCCATCCGGGAGTGCAGGTGGAGCTTCTCGAGGATGTTGCGGACGTGGTTCTTAACGGTGTTCTCGGAGATGAACAGCTCCTGGCCGATATCTCGGTTGTTGAGCCCCTTGGCCACGAGCTTGAGGACCTCGAGCTCCCGAGTGGTCAGCCGGGGGCCGGGGACCTGGGTTCGCTCGTCACGCCGCTTGACCATGGCGGCGAACTCGTTGAGGAGCTTGGACGCCATCGACGGCGAGATGAGCGACTGACCTGCGTGAACGGCCCTGACCGCGTCCGCGACCTCCTCGATCGAGATCTCCTTGAGCAGGTAGCCGGAGGCACCCGCCTTGATCGCCTCGTAGAGGTCGGCCTCCTCGTCGGAGATCGTGAGCATGAGAATCTTGGTCGACGGCAGGGTGTCCTTGATCGTCCGGGTCGCCTCGATACCGGATCTCTTGGGCATGCGGACGTCCATGAGAACGACGTCCGGTGTAGTGCTCTCCGCCCGCTCGATGGCCTCCTGGCCGTCGCCGGCCTCGCCCACGACGTCGATGTCGGTCTCGCCCTCGAGGACCATCTGGAGCCCGCGACGGAATAGAGCATGGTCATCAACGATCAGGACCCGTACCGGCTCCCCCGATTGATCGGCTTTCTTGGCCACCTCGAGCTGCCTTTCGCTGCCAGATGCTTGATGAATCCTAATCGGATGCCTACTCCCTACTCCCTAAGCATAAGTGCCTAGACATTTGAAGCTACCTTGAGGGTCGGTCGGGCTAGTGGATTCGCGCCACCGCAGTGGCCCCGAAGGGGTGACAGGCCGCTGATCAGGCCCGGCAGGCCGACAGCAGATCGACGATCTCCGCCCCGCCGGCTCTCAAAGCCTGCGCGCAGGCCCCGGCGGTGGCCCCCGTCGTTATGAGGTCGTCGACGAGGACGACCTCAGGCGGGCTGGAGGGAGCCCGGAAGACGCCCGCCAGGTTGGCCCGCCGTTCGGACGCGCTCAGAGCGGCCTGGTCGAGGGGGATCCGTCGACGGTCCAGGAGCCCGCGGCACGGTAAGCCGAGACCGGACGACACTCCCCTGGCGAGGAGCTCGGCGTGGTCGAAGCCACGTCTCCGGGTGTCGGCGGGCTTCCCCGGCACCCAGGTAACGATTCCCGACAAGCCGCCGGCTCTGACGGCAGCGCGTCGCATCGCCGCTACGAGCGGGCGGCCCGCAGACCTTGCAGCTCCGAGCTTCAGGCGCAGGACCAGCGATCTCCCCGCGCCCTCGTAGGCCCACGGGACGACGACGCGATCGACCCCCGGGGGGATACGCCCGGAGGCGGCGGGCTTGAGGCGCGCTGCGCAGGCGGGGCAGATGTCCCCTCGGGGATCCCCACATCCAACGCAAACCCTCACGCACACGAGATCGGAAACCACCTGGGCAAAGGCCATTGCGTCGCGAAATCTAGCCTTGCCTTGAGACAAAAACACGTCTGTGTTACACACGAATGAGGGCCCCGGACGCCGTCTCGGGTCTTTTTGTTTGCACGCTGCGACAGGACACCGGAGGGTGGAGCTGTGGAGTTCGATGCTGTGATGAACGTGCTCGCGTCTCAGCTGGCCATTATCGGCTTGCGCACGGCGCTGATAGTGATCGTTGCATTCTTCTTGACTCGCTTGCTTCGACGCGCGATACGTCGCATGGAGGGGAAGGTTGCGGAGCAAACGAGTCCGATGCGCGCTCTGCAGCGAACGGAAACTCTCACAAAGGTGCTCGGCTCGGCGGGAATAGTGGTGATCTGGACCGTGGCGGGGATCTACGTGCTATCCGGCCTCGGCTATGACCTCGCCCCGCTCCTGGCAGGCGTGGGGATCATCGGACTTGCGGTGGGCTTCGGGGCTCAGGATCTCGTGAAGGACGTCGTGAACGGATTCTTCATCCTGCTCGAGGATCAATACGGTGTCGGCGACGTTGTTCAGATCAACCAGGAGGCCGCCGGGAAGGTGGAGCAGTTGACACTGCGGGTGACCGGCCTGCGAGACATCGACGGGACGATGCACTTCGTCTCTAACGGAAGCATCGACCACGTCGCGAACCGCACCAAGGACTGGTCGCGGGCCGTGATCGACGTGGGCGTCTCGTATTCGGCCGACCCTGCTCAGGTCCGGCGAGTCCTCGAGAAGGTCTCCTCGGACGCCAAGGAGTCCGGGGAGGCCGGGGGAAGCCTGTACGAGCCTCCTCAGGTCCTCGGGGTAGAGGCACTGGGCGAGTACGAGGTCGTCTGGCGCGTTCTGGCCGAGACCAAGCCGGGACGTCAGTGGGATGTCGGACGTCAGCTGCGGGAGCGGATCAAGGATGAGCTCGATGCCGAGGGGATCGAGATTCCGTTCCCCCACAGAGTGATGGTGACCCAGGACGGCACTACCTAGGTGCCTTCCTGCCACTCCTCCAGGTAGGCCTTCTGTTCGGGCGTTAGCTCGTCGATGCGCACTCCCATCGTCTCGAGCTTGAGACGGGCAACCTCGCGATCGATCTCCTCGGGAACGGGGTAGACCTTCTTCTCCAGCGAAGCCCAGTTGGCCGCCAGCCACTCGACCGACAGGGCCTGATTTGCAAAAGACATGTCCATGACCGCGGCGGGGTGTCCCTCGGCCGCGGCGAGGTTGACCAAGCGCCCCTCGGCAAGGAGGTAGAGCCTTCGATCGCCGGTCATTGAGAATTCCTCCACTTCGGGACGAACCGTTCGGCGGCTCGAGGACATCGCGTTGAGTGTATGGAGATCGATCTCAATGTCGAAGTGGCCGGCGTTCGCGAGGATGGCACCATCCTTCATGAGCTCGAAATGCTGACCCCGAAGGACGTGCTTGTTCCCGGCCACGGTGACGAAGATGTCCCCCTGGCTGGCGGCATCCGAGGTCGTCATCACGCGAAAGCCATCCATCGCCGCTTCCAGTGCGCGCGTGGGGTCGACCTCGGTCACGACGACGTCTGCCCCCATCCCCTTCGCGCGTGTCGAAACGCCACGCCCGCACATGCCGTAGCCGCATACCACGACCGTCCGTCCGGCGAGGAGAACATTGGTTGCGCGAATGATCCCGTCGATCGCGCTCTGCCCGGTTCCATAGCGATTGTCGAACAGATGCTTCGTGAGAGCGTCATTGACGCTGACAACCGGATAGCCAAGGACGCCGTTTGCCTCCATCGATCGGAGCCTGATCACTCCGGTCGTTGTTTCCTCCGTGCCTCCGATCACCTCCGGGAGCTGGTCACGCCGCTGTTGATGAAGCATCGTGACCAGATCGCCGCCGTCATCCATCGTGATCTTCGGC
>JBOGXB010000066.1:0-10541 GCA_050694215.1 Actinomycetota bacterium | reverse complement strand
ACCTCGGGTCGCGCGAGCGTGAGGATGAACAAGGGGTGATCCCTCGACCACTCGAGGAGATAGTCGATGAATTCGAGGAGGCTTGCGTCTGCCCATTGGAGGTCCTCGAAGACGAGCGCGGTCGGTCCCCGCTCCGCCATCCTTTCGAAGAAAAGCCGCCACGCGGAGAAGAGCTCCTGCCGGTCTGATGTGCTGCGTGCCTCCAATCCCAGCAGATGGGCAAGGCGCGGCTCGATCCATCTGCGCTCGTCCTCGTCCTCAACCATCTCATCTATGACGGCGCGAAGCCTCCTCACCGCCTCGTCAGGCTTCTCTTCCTCCGCGATCCCCGCCCGCATGCGGATCATCTCGGTAAGCGCCCAGTAGGTGACGCCTTCTCCGTAAGCTAGGCAGCGGCCGCGGTGCCACAAGACGACGTCGGCGAGCCCGTCGACGTACTTCTCGAACTCCCACGACAGCCGCGACTTGCCGATGCCGGCGATGCCCGTGACGGAGAGGAGGTGCGCCTTCCGGTTCTCGGTGCTGGAGTGGAAGAGCTCCTTGACCAGGTGCATCTCACGTTCGCGGCCGACGAAGGGAGCTTCCAGACCAACGGCCTTCTGTGCTCCCCGCCGCGACCCGATGACCCTCGTCGCCCGCCACAGCCGGACGGTGTCGGCCTTGCCCTTTAGCTCGTGCGACCCGGCGTCCTCGTAGACGATCGCGGCTTCGGTGACGCGCCGCGTCGGGTCGGCAACGAGCACGCCGCCCGGCGGCGCGACCGATTGCACCCTGGAAGCGGTGTTCACGAGATCTCCGGCAACCATCCCTTGGCCCTCCGCACCAACGGTTACTGCGGCCTCACCCGTGACGACCCCGGCTCGGAGCCGGAGTGTGTCGGAACCGACCTCTCGCGCAAGCGCTTCCACCGCGGTAGTCAAGTCCAGAGCTGCTCGCACGGCGCGTTCGGCGTCGTCCTCCTGTGCTACGGGAGCTCCCCACACGGACATCACGGCATCGCCGATGAACTTCTCGATCGTTCCTCCGTAGCGGGCCACGATCTGTCGGGCGGTATCGAAGTAATGGGTGAGCATCTCCCGTACTTCCTCGGCGTCGCGGAGCTCGGACCATGCGCTGAACCCAACGAGATCTGCGAACAGCACCGACACGAGCCTGCGCTCGGCCGCCGGCACAGCGGGGGACGCCGCCGTCACGCCTCGGGATTCGGGAGAGGCCTCGGCTCGCATCTCGAGCGCGGCTCCGCACTTCCCACAGAACCGATCCTCGGGGTCGTTGGACGCTCCGCAGGCCGGGCAGGGGAACGCAAGCTCCGCCCCGCACTGCGAACAGAACGTCCGCCATTGTCTGTTCTCGGTCCCGCAGTTGTTACAGCGCATCTGACCTCTCGATCCCACCACCGCAATGGAAAGGCTAAGGGAGAGCGTCCGCCTCGTACAGGTGTTTGGTCTCGGTCTCACCGAGGAGTCGGGTATCCATATATCGGCGGCCCTCAGCTGGCTCAAGGTGGATCAGCGTCGGTACCCTGGGCGGGCGCCGGCTAGAGGATGACGTCGATCGCGTAGCCCGCTATCAGCAGCAGCCCCGTGAACAGGTGGAGCAGGATGTTCCTTCCCATCGCGCCCATGAGCTCGTACGGCGACTCGTAGTGGGAGGCGAGCCCCCGGTACACCTGGACGGCAAGGGGAATCGTGGCAAGGCCCGCCAGCGTCCAAATGGGCATGATGCCCGTAAGCGCTCCCGCGGCGATCAACAAGTACGCGGCCCCGACCGACAGCAAGTAGCCGGCCACGATCTTCTCCTTCGGCAATCGCACGACGATAGTGCGTTTGCCCGTCTTGGCATCGGCCGGCTTGTCGGGGACCTGGTTCACGTAAAGGACAAGCATGATCAGGAGCCCGACCGGCAGTGACGCGTAGAGCGCCTCCCATGACAGCTCCTGCGTGATCACGAAGTAAGTGCCGACCACCATTATCGGCCCGAACCCCAACGCGACCGCCGCTTCGCCTAGCCCTCTGTGCACGAGGCGAAGTGGAGGAGCCGTGTAGGAGATCGACAGGAACACACCCGCGAGGCCGATCCACAAGAGCTCGATGCCACGCGTGGCGGTCAGGTAGAGGCCGATCCCGATGCCGACCGCATAGCAGGCGGCGGACACGATGCGCATGGTGCTCAGGCTCACCAGGCCGTACTGGATCATGCGCGACCCACCCGAGAACATCGTCGGGTTGACGTTCGCATAGTCGGCGCCGCTCGTCGCGTCGGAGACGTCGTTCGCCACGTTCAGACCGAGATGGATCGCAGAGCCGCCGATCAGCGCAAGCAGGAACAGCCACCAGGCCGAGAAACCGTGTGAGCGGGCGACCAGCGCTCCGAGGAGTACGGGCACGATCGTCGCGGTGAGGAAGGGGATTCGTGTCACCATGAGGATGAGCCAACCGAGCGGCAACGTGGCCCTGACGGGCTCGCCGCGCTGGGCACTCAGCTTCCGCATGTATGCATGTGCTGCCGGTACGCTGCGTTCGCACAGCTCGAAGAACGACATGCGCTCCTCGTCCCACCCGTGCGTGCGCTCGGGCTTCACCTCGAGGGAGCCGTTCGCCGCCGACACGGGGCCCCAAACGCAGACGTACCGCCGCTTGTCGTAGCCGACCCCCGGATAGGGCCGGATGTGGCTAAAGATGACGTTGACCTCCTGTCCTTCCTTCGGCCCCGCGGGCACCCAAGGGAGGTCGAGCTCGATCGTGCCCCGTTGGGAGTTGGTCCGGAAGTTGGTCGCGACGTTGATAGGGAAGCCGGTGTCGTCGACGTAGGCCAGGACTGCGTGCGAGTAAGGCTCGATGTCTTCGAACAGCGCGTCTTCTCGCACCGTCGATTTCGCCATCAGGCAGCCGTCCCGACCTCGAACGAGCGCGGCTCCTTTTGCGTGAGACCTCCCGGCCACAACAGAATCCGGCGGGGGGTGATCTCGATGACGGCTCGTTCCCAGAACAGCGGCATGGCGAAGCGTTGCTTGACGAGCTTGTTGATTATGGGCTCCTTGGCCGCCCAGAGGTGGAGGACCTCTCGCTCCCATCCCGAATGGAGGTCGTCCTCGATCACTCGCGCATCACCCTGGATGGTCACCCGGCCGAAGGACTCGACTTGAGTCCCGACGGGATCGGTGATCGTCATCGAGACCCGCGGGTTGCGCTTGATGTGCTCGAGCTTCTTGCTGAAGAGCACACTCGAGGTCATGAAGATCTTGTCGCCGTCGTACAAGGGGATAAGGGGGTAGGTGACGGGCCGGCCGTCGTCGTCGAGGACGGTGAGCTCGCTGACCAGAGCCGCGTTCAGCAGCTCCTCGACCTCTGCCGGAAGCCTTCCCATGCCGTCGAATATAGGCCCGAACGTGCGCGAGTCGTTCTGAACGAACGACCACGCGCCTTGAACGCCCCCTTAGGCGGTTGAGCTGGGGAAGGTTGCTCGCGCACAACTAGGATGCGCCGGTGAGCGATCGAGAGCTGCTGGACCTCGCGACCGAAGCCTCACGTGAGGCAGGCGAGCTGCTCCTCGACCACTTCCATGGTCCGGCCCGGGGAATCGAATCAAAGTCCACTCCCACCGACCTCGTCAGCGATGCCGACCGCGCTTCCGAGGAGCTCATCCTCCGGCTGATCCGCCGCCGGCGGCCTCAGGACGGGGTCCTGGCCGAGGAGGGTGGGGACGAGACGTCGGAGTCCGGCCTCAGGTGGGTGGTCGACCCTCTGGACGGCACGATCAACTTCCTCTTCCGCCTGCCGGAATGGAGCGTGAGCATCGCCGTCGAGGATAAGGACGGCACGCGTGTGGCCGTGGTCCACAATCCGAACCGCGACGAGACGTTCACCGCGATGAGGGGATCGGGAGCCGAGCTCAACGGCATGCCCATCTCGGTCTCGGACAAGGTTGACCTCGCCGAGGCCTTGATCGGAACAGGCTTCGCTTACGACGCCAGGGCACGCTCGGCGCAGTCGGAGACCCTCACGAGGGTATTGCCGCACGTCCGTGACATCAGGCGAGCGGGCTCCGCCGCAATCGACCTCTCGTCCCTCGCTTGCGGCCGCTTCGACGGCTTCTACGAGGCACCGATGGAGCGATGGGATAGGGCTGCGGGAGAGCTGCTGATCGCAGAGGCGGGGGGAGTCGTCAGTAACCTACCGGCTCCCTATGGTTTCTCGACCGGCGTGATCGCGGCGAACCCCGCTCTACACGAGCAATTGAGGGAGCTTGTGCTCCCGGACGGGAGGATCTGATGGACATCGTTCACCCGGCGGTGACCCGATACCTGACCGGCCTCGCCTCGGTCGACGACGAACCCGTGTTGCTCGAGATGGAGGAGCTTGCTGGACAGGAGGGGTTCCCCATCATCGGCCGGTTGTGTGGGCAGGTGTTGGAGCTAATGGCTCGTGCGATAGGGGCGAGGAGGATCTTCGAGCTGGGATCCGGATACGGCTACTCGGCCTACTGGTTCAGTCGAGCAACCGGAAGCGAGGGCGAGATACATCTAACCGACCTGGATCCCAACAACAAGCGCCGGGCCCTGGACTTTCTCGGGCGGGCAGGTCTGAGCAAGCCGATCCGCTACCACGTCGCCGATGCCCTTACTGCCTTCGACGAGACTGAGGGCGAGTTCGACATCGTTTATTGCGACATAGACAAGGATGGCTACCCAGAGGCATGGCGACGCGGGCGCCGGCGGGTCAGGGTCGGAGGCCTCTATATATGCGACAACATGCTGTGGAGCGGCAGGGTGAGCGACGAGCCCGATGAGCCCGCCGTGCGCGACGGATACACCCAGGCCATCCACCAGACCAACGAAACGATCGCGGGCGACCCCGATTTCCGCTCGACGATAGTGCCCACTCGAGACGGCGTGGTGGTGGCGTTGCGGATCCAGTGACGGGATTAACGAAGCGAGCAAATGCGTTCAAACTGTTCGGAATGGATACTGACTCTGGAGGGCTGAGCTAGTGCCCGGCCCCCATCGACTCTCGCCCCCGGCCCAGCCGGAGAGGCCGGCGCGGCCCGGCACCTTCAGGCGCATCGTCGGCACGTTCAAGCCGTACAAGAGACGCGTCGGCTTCGTCGCCGTCCTGATCCTGGTTATAGCGGGTCTGGGTCTGATCAACCCACTGATGATCAAGGTGGCCTTTCAGATCCTGCTCGGTAACGAGCCCGCCTCAGACCGACTGAACCAACTACTGCTCGTCGTCGCCATCATGGTCGTGAGCCCGATCGTCACGGGGCTTCTCGGTCTATGGCAGACCTACATCAACAACCGGGTCGGCCAGCACGTCATGCAGGATCTGCGCAACTCGTTGTATGCCCATCTCCAGCACATGCCGCTCAAGTTCTTTACCTCGACGCGCACCGGCGAGATCCAGTCGCGGCTCTCCAACGACGTCGCCGGTGTGCAGGGGGTGCTCACCGACACCGCGTCGAGCATCCTGTCGAACGTCGCCACCGTCGCCTCGACGCTGGCCGCGATGTTCATCCTCAACTGGCAGCTCACCGTCCTGTCGCTCGCCGTCATGCCCCTGTTCCTGGTCCTCAGCCGTAAGGTCGGCAAGGTCAGGCGCGAGGTGTCCGGGCGCACGCAGGAATCGCTCGCGGACCTAACCGCGCACATGCAGGAAACGCTGTCTGTGTCGGGGATATTGCTGTCGAAGGCCTTCGGGCGGCAGGGGTACGAGATCGAGCGATTCCAGCGTGAGAACAGGAGGCTGTCCGACCTAGAGATCAAGCGCACAATGGTTGGGCGGGGCTTCTTCTCCCTTGTGCAGATCTTCTTCTCGATCACACCCGCCCTCGTCTATCTCTTCGGGGGCTGGATGCTTCTCAGCGGCCGGCTGAATACAACCCCCGCCGACCTCGTCTCGACCATCGCCGCGTTCACCACGCTGCAGAGCCGTCTGTTCTTCCCCATGGGACAGCTCCTCAACGTTAACGTCGAGATTCAGTCATCGCTGGCTCTGTTCGACCGCATCTTCGAGTACCTGGACCTCGAACGCGAGATCACAGACCACGACGGCGCCATCGAGCTCGCGCCCCACGACGTCCGGGGCGAAGTCGCCTTCCGCGATGTGTGGTTCCACTACGACCGGCCGGCCGATCCCGACCAGGACGGGCGTCTGTGGACGATAGGTGGTGTCGACTTCACGGTCGAGCGCGGGAAGCTGATCGCTCTGGTCGGTCCATCCGGGGCAGGGAAGACCACGATGACCTACCTGATCCCGCGGCTATACGACGTCAACCGCGGGGCGATAGAGATCGACGGGATCGACGTCCGCGACATCAGGCTCGAGTCCCTCGGTGACATCATCGGTATGGTCACCCAGGAGACCTACCTCTTCAACGCCTCGGTGCGTGACAACCTTCGATACGGCAACCCCGACGCGACCGATGAAGAGCTCGAGGCAGCGGCGCGCGCAGCCCACATCTTCGAGCGCATCGCGGAGATGCCCGACAGCTTGGACACTGTAGTGGGAGAACGTGGTTACAAGATGTCGGGGGGCGAGAAGCAGCGGCTTGCGATCGCGCGCGTGGTTCTCAAGGACCCTCGCGTCCTGATACTCGACGAGGCGACGAGCGCTCTCGACACCCATTCAGAGCGTCTAGTCCAGGAGGCGTTAACTCCGCTCATGCGAGGTCGCACGACGATCGCGATCGCGCACCGGCTCTCGACGATCCTGGCGGCCGACGAGATCATCTATCTCGACAAGGGCCGGATCATCGAGAGGGGCTCCCACCTCGAGCTGCTCGCCCGCGATGGGGCGTACGCGGCTCTGTATCACGAGCAGTTCTCCGACGGTCGCGTCGAGACGAGATGCGAAGACGGGCTCGTGCTCGCAACGGGCGAGGTAGTCCGAGATCCGGTTGAAGAGCAGGCCGTCTAGCCCCCCGCCCTTCGGAACCGCGTAGTCTCCCCGAAGACCGACACGTCAAGGAGGCCGCGATTGGAGATCCACGGAAAGGTCGCGCTCGTCACCGGTGGAGCTTCCGGCCTCGGCCTTGCAGCGGTCGAAGCTCTGACGGAGGAGGGAGCATCCGTAGTCGTCCTCGATCTCCCTACCTCGAACGGGGCGACCGTGGCGAAGGAGCTGGGCGATGGTGCGAGGTTCGCAGCCGCCGACGTGACGGCCGAAGAAGAGGTCCAGGCCGCGGTCGATCTCGCGGCCACCGAGTTCGGTGGTTTGCACGTGGTCGTGAACTGTGCGGGCGTGGGTTTCCCTGGAAGAGTGCTCACTCGGGAGGGCGGGGCCACAGATCTCGAGCGCTTCGAGTTCGTGGTCAAGGTCAACCTGATCGGGACCTTCAACGTGGTACGGCTTGCCGCAGCTCAGATCGCCGGTCAGGAGCCGATCGACGACGAGCGCGGTGTCATCGTCAACACCGCCTCCATTGCCGCCTTCGACGGGCAGATCGGTCAGGCCGCTTACTCGGCCAGCAAGAGCGGGATCGTGGGCATGACACTCCCGATTGCGCGCGACCTGGCGAGCCGTCTGATCCGCTGCGTGGCCATCGCGCCGGGCACTTTCGATACGCCGATGCTGTCCGGCCTCCCCGAGGAAGCCCGGACCAAGCTCGCGGAGGGGATCCCTCATCCGAAACGTCTCGGTAAGCCCGAGGAATACGCCGCGCTGGTCGCGCACGTCGTTCGGAACCCGATGCTGAACGGCGAGGTGATCCGGCTCGACGGCGCCCTTCGGATGCCCCCTCGCTAGCCGGAGTGTCGAGCCGACACCTTCGCGAGTCCCGCTCTTCGAATGGCCTTCCCTAGCCGGAGGGCTGCGTCAACACCCTCATGAATCGCGCGCCGCGGATCGTGAGGCTGTACCCGCCGAAGTCCTTGACGATCAGTCGGCCTATCTCCAGCCGGCCAAGGGCAACCGCGATCGCGGACGGCTCGTGCCCCCTGAGCTTGGCTGCCAATCGGTCCGGCGCGCATCCGTCCGCCACGGCCTCGATAACCTGTCTTTGGACCGGATCGAGTCCGCCGAGCTGTCCCTCTTCCTCCGGCGTCAAGGATCCCACCGCGTCCGACACGCCGGCCGGCGGTCTCGCCACCGCGTGACGGACGGGCGCATGGGGCAGCGGCGACAACGTCGCGACCGGTCGTCCGTGACGAACGATCGTCACGATCGTCCCGCTCGCTACCCGATCGAGGAGCGCGCTCGTCTCGCGTGAGAGCTCTCGCGCGCTGGCCCACGCGGAGGGCTCGACTTGGGTGGTCTCGTTCACGGTCGCCGCCTCACTCCTTGGGTCTGTGTCTCTTCCCGGGCCGGTCAGACAGTTGTCAGACAGTTGTCAGACAAGTCCAGAGGACCAGATCGGTCTCGTTCACGGTCGCCGCCTCCCGGCTTGGGTGTCCCTTCCCGGGGCCGTCAGACAGTTGTCAGACAGTTGTCTGACAACCCAAGGGACAACATAGGCATGGACTGTGACAAAAGAACGCGAGGAGGAATGATTTAGTGGCTCTGGGTGCCCCTGATCGAAGGGCCCGGTGGTGAAAAGGGCCGGGCGGCGAGAGGGGGCCGGGTGGTGAAAGGGGCCGGGTGGTGAAAGGGGCCGGGTGGCGAGAGGGGGCCGGGTGGCGAAAGGACCACGGCGCGAGCGGCACTCTAACGCCCACTCACGCCGCGGCCCGAATCGTCCGCCCCCCCTGACCCCCCTTCTGTGAGGCCTAGGCTGGAGAGCCGTCCGGTCGACGTCCGGTTACCGAGGTCTGGCCGTTCCCCCTGCCGTCGCCTCCTCCGTGACGTCGATCACCTCTGCTGGTTTCTCCGCCGTTGCCGGCGCCGCACCACTTACCTCGTCCCAGATGCGGACGTGGTGGGTCTCCTTCAGGAAGACCAGGCCCACGATGAAGGTCATCGAGGCGATGGCCACCGGATAGATGAGCCCCTCGAGGTCGACGGTCTCGGTCGAGCCGAGCCTGCTGCCCACGATCGCGGTTGCGATGAGCGGAACGCCCCCTCCGAACCACCCGTTGCCCAGGTGGTAGGGGATGGACAGGGACGTGTACCGAACGCGCGCCGGGAACAGCTCCACGAGGTAGGCGGCGATCGGTCCGTAGACCATCGTCACGTAGATCATCTGGATGAACACCAGCCCCGTCAGGAGCACGTAGTTCTCGGCAACGGCCGCCATCGCGGCATAGATCGGGAAGTAGGTGAGCGCCGCAAGGAGACATCCTGTAAGGATGATGTTCCTGCGCCCGATCCTGTCGGACAGCTTGCCGAAGACGAAGAAGAAGGGCATCCCGAGGATCAAGGCCACTCCGACGATGGTGCTAGAAGCGAGCACCGAAATGCCCAGCTCCGTCTGCATGAAGACCAACGCGTAGAACTGGCCCGTGTACCACACGACCGCCTGTCCGGCCGTCGCTCCCAGGAGGATGAAGAGCATGCGCCTCCATCCGCCGTGCTCGAGCGCATCCTTGACGGGCGCGACCGAGTGTTGCTTCGCCTCCTTGATCTTCGTGTAGAGCGGCGTCTCGCGCAGGCTCAACCTTATGTAGAGAGCGAGTGCGACGAGCGCTCCCGACAGGAAGAACGGGATCCGCCAGCCGAAGTCGGCGAATGCCGCCTCACCCATGACCGTCGAGAGTCCGACGACCACGAGGAGGGCAAGCACAAGCCCAATTGAAGCCGTCATCTGAATATAGGACGTGTAACGACCGCGTTGATCGTCGGGAGCGTGCTCCGCGACGTAGATCGCCGCCCCGCCGTACTCGCCGCCGAGAGCCAGGCCCTGCAGACATCTCAGCAAGACGAGGATGAGTGGAGCGATGACCCCAACCTGCTCGTAGGTCGGGAGGAAGCCGATCGCGAACGTCGCGGCCCCCATAACCGAGATCGTGACGAGGAACGTGTACTTGCGTCCGATGAGGTCGCCGATCCGCCCGAAGAAGAAGGCTCCGAACGGCCTCACCAGGAAGCCGACGTAGACGAGCGCAAACACGCCGAGAATCGAGAGCGCTGGGTTCCCTGCCGGGAAGAACTTCGTGCCAAGGATCGCGAAGAGGCTCGCGAAGATGTAGAAGTCGTACCACTCGATGGTGGTGCCGGCCGAGGATGCGGCGATCACCCGGCCGAGCTTGTAGTCGTAGACCTGGTGACCTTCGAGACGCTGCGCTCCTGCCGCGGTTGCCATAGGCCTTCCCCCCTTAGGTAGATATGGCTGCCCGCGCTATCCATGCCCTCCCCAAACATCCGAAAACGGAAAAGTCGGCGGATGGCTCACAGGGAACGCAAGAGGCGGCACATGAGTGACGGGAGGTTGGGCGTTCATGCCACCGGCAGAGAGGACCGCTCGCACCCCATTATCGACCGCGGAACCCGGCTCAGGCCGACCGCTTACAAGCCGATGAGCCGCTTGAGCTCGCGTGCCTGGCGTCTCGATACGGGGACGCGCTCCTCCCGTTCCTCCATGACGACCTGAAGAGCCCCCGCAAAGTCCGGCTCGATCGCCCGCGCCTTACGCAGGTTGATCAGGTAGCCGCGATGGGCCCGGAAGAAGCC
>JBOGXB010000065.1:0-10694 GCA_050694215.1 Actinomycetota bacterium | reverse complement strand
GCCACGAGTCCTCCGCCGGCATTTCCGCCGATCACCAGTAACAGCAGAGCGACGATCGGCATGCCCAGCTTGACGAAGGTGTTCCAGAGACCGGTTAGAGCCAAGGAGAGGGCGATGTCTTGACGGGCGAACCCGTAGGAGACGTACATAGCGATCTGCAGACCGGCCCCCAATGCAGCCCCACCGGGAAGTGTGTTGGAGACCGCGGTGGACGCTTGAGTGATCTTCATCGCCTGCCGGTAGCCGAGCCCCGGCCTGGCGGACATCTCAACGAGCCAATAGGTTGCTTGGTTCCACACCCCCAGCGACGCGAGCGTAAGCAGTTCCAACCACGTCATCGCTCGAATTGCTGCCCATACTTCCCCGTAGTCGACGATACGAGGCAGGAAATAGACGAAGATGACTCCCACGACCGCGGCGGCAGCGACCGATTGCACCACGCGCCGCGGTGAAACCCTGCCCGTCTCCGGGGTACGGGTCTGCTCCAGAAGAGAGCCTCCTCATGACGGATTGCGGGTACGCGGAGTGGATGAGCTACGGGTGATAGTGGCCGACTTGTCGGAGTCGTGCAATCACGTAATCGTTCACGCGCGCGTGTAGAGGATGGCTGGTCGTTTCTCTGTGGCGCGCTTCGATTCCGGCTCGAGGAAGGATTACCTGGCGAATCCCCCCAGAGCGAGGATGGTCAGGACCAGGCGTGCACGAGGTGTCCATGTCCGGGGTGCGCCCGACGCGAGCGACAAACGCTTCGTGACCTCCTGAGATCGAGCGCACATGACCGTCCAGCCCGCGCCAAGAACCATTCCGGCGATCACATCGGTCGGCCAGTGAACGCCCAGGTACACCCTGGTGACACCCATGAGAACGGAGCCCAATAACGCCGTAGCCCAGATGCAGGTGCGGATCCTTGGTGCTCTGCCGGAAGCGAGGTAGTAGCCCACCGCGAAGAGCAAGGCCGTTGTGGCCGTCGCATGACCGCTGGGAAAGGATGCGCCTCTTGCACCGACGAGCTGGTCGAGGACGGGTCGTGGTCTGCCCACCAGGGGCTTGACCAGATTGTCGAGCGCCAACGCCCCGACCATCACGAGAGTGAAGAAGCGCGCCCACGGGCCACCCCGGGTCCGATAGCTCCACAGTGCCAGCGCGCAGAAGGCCAGGAACAAATAGATCTCTCCACCCAAGGAAGTGATCTCGGTCATCAGGCGGTTGATCCATGGATGAACGTGCAGCGCGACAACCGAGCGCGCCGCGCCGTCTACCCACGATAGGCCTGCGGCCTTCTGGACACCAAAGAGGAGGGTTCCGGCCAGGGCGGCAACGGCGGTCAGGAGGGTCAGCTCGAAGGCGGGCCGCAGGAGCCAGCGACCCTTGCCGTGCTCGCCCGTGTCGTCGTAGTTGCGCATGGAAGACAGCATGGAGGAGCGCTCCTGAAACTGGTCTGAACACGCCGCGTCGTAGGCAATGATGGCGACTCTCAGGTCTCGGTCACCATGGCGACGGCCGCATGGCGGAATAAGCGGTGTCGTGGATTACGGTCGTGTATGTCTATGGCTCGTTCTCTGCCCCCGGCTCTCGCTGTTGCTCCCATCTTGCTGGCGGTAGCTGCCGCCTGCAGCGGCGGAACCCCGCCGCCCGCCGCAGCGCCCGTTCTCGAAGCGACCGCCGAACCCACTCAGTCGCTCCCAGCCGAGCCGGCGCCACCAACTACCCGAGCCGATCGGTCGGGTCCACTCAACCGGTGGGTTACGAGGAGACCTGCCTGGCTGGGCACGCGCGTGCTTCCGCTGCGACCAGACGGGTTCGGCGTGGTCCGGCCCACGCCCGCGATCCTGCGCAATCGCAGGTTGCCTACGACTGATCTCTTTCCACGCCCGAAGTCGGGTCGCTTTGCCGTCGCGATCGGCCCCGTGCCGAGATCGGTGGTGGAGCGATCCACTTGGAGACCCAAGTGCCCGGTCTCGCTCGACCAACTCTCTTACCTCAAGACGACCTTCTGGGGCTTCGACCACAAACCTCATACGGGTGAGATGATCGTCAACGCGTCGGTGGCCGAACAGTTCGTCGGGGTGTTCAGGGCCCTCTACCAAGCACGTTTTCCCATTGAAGAGATGCGTGTCGTCACACTAAAAGAACAGCGCGCATGGCACACCGCGCCGACCGGTGACACAAATGTCACGTCCTCTTTCGAATGCCGGCAGGCGACGCTCGGCAGCACATGGTCAGAGCATGCCTACGGGCTGGCGGTTGATATCAATCCCTTCCACAACCCCTACCTCCGCGGGGAGTTGGTGGCTCCCGAGTTGGCCCGTGCGTACGGCAACCGAGAATGGCGCCGACCCGGCATGATCTTCGAGGGGGACATCGCGACGCGCGCGTTCGACGCGATCGGGTGGGGGTGGGGGGGCCGCTGGAGCTCGCTCAAGGATTGGATGCATTTCTCGCAGAGCGGTCACTAGAAGTCTGGAGCATCCCTCAGCGCGGGGCCGGCTCCACCTCACTCGTTACCGGCCAGTAGCGAATTTGACAACCGTTGTCATTTGCAAGTAGCTTGCTCACGATGCTTCGTTCCCGTTTCGCAAGGGCGCTCGTGTGCGCAGCACTGACTGCGGTCTCCTGCGGCGGAACGAGCGAATCGGGCGATTCGGACGACCGTAGACCGCACGTCGTTGCGGCCTTTTACCCGCTCGCCTTCGCGGCGGGGGGAGTTGGAGGCGACGCCGTGCGGGTCGACAGCCTGACTCCCGGCGGAGTCGAGCCGCACGACCTCGAACTCTCGTCGGGACAAGTGCGGGATATCGCAGAGGCAGATCTCGTTGTCTACCTCGGACACGGCTTCCAACCCGCCGTCGAGGACGTCGTGGCGAGCCTCGATGCGTCGCGGCGATTTGATGCGCTGGAGGGGAAAAGCCTCTTGCCGGGCGTCGAGGAAGGCGAGCAGACGGATCCCCATATATGGCTCGACCCCACGATCATGGCAACCATCGCCGATCAGATCGCAGCCCGGCTCGGAGCGCTCGATCCGGGCGGCACCGATGGCTACGAGTCGAACGCCGAGGCGCTCAAGAAAGAACTGCTCGAGCTGGATCGCGACTATTCCGACGTCTTGTCGAACTGCCGTTCAAACGAGTTCGTGACCAGCCATGCCGCATTCGGGTACCTCGCCGCGCGCTACAGACTCCGTCAAACGAGCATTGCGGGAGTCGACCCGGAGGGGGAACCATCTCCCGGACGGCTCGCAGAGGTCGCCCTCTTCGTGGAAGAGCACGCGGTCACGACGATTTTCTTCGAGGAGCTCGCGCCGCCCGACCTCGCCGAGACGCTCGCGCGCGAAACGGGGGCCAGGGCCGAGGTGCTCTCGCCCCTGGAGACGCCCCCGGAGCGAGGTGACTACCTCGACGTCATGCGTACCAACCTCGACAAAATGCGTGAGGCACTGGGCTGTGAATGAGTCGGCTCCTGCGTTCGAGATGATCGACGGGCACGTCCGGCTGGGCACGTCGCACGTTCTTCGGGGCGTGGATTTCGCGTTGCGGCAAGGTGAGTTCGTCGTCCTCCTCGGACCGAACGGATCCGGCAAGACGACGCTAGTGAAAGCGCTACTCGGATTAACCCGCGTCACCCGGGGGGCTCGCCGCATCTTCGGTCGGCTCGCAGAGGACTTCCGGCGCTGGGATCTCATCGGCTACGTCCCGCAGAGGATGACCGCGGCTACCGGAGTTCCCGCCACCGTCGAGGAGGTTGTCTTGTCGGGGCGTGCAGCGAAGGTGGGACTTCTCGGCCGCTACCGCGCCTCCGATCGGATGGCCGCGCACCATGCCTTGGAGCTGGTCGATCTGACCGATGTCGCCGGTGCTCGTGTCGAAGCGCTCTCGGGTGGCCAGCAGCAAAGGGTCCTGATCGCACGCGCTCTTGCCACCGATCCGGCCGTCCTCGTGATGGACGAGCCTGTTGCAAGCGTCGACCTCGCGCACCAGGAGACGTTCGCGATGACGCTTAGGGAGCTACACCAGGGGGGTACCTCGATCTTGCTCGTTGCGCACGCTTTGGGAGCGATGGAGCCTCTGGCGCAGCGCGCAGTCGTTCTGGAGGGGGGTGTAGTCGTCCACGACGACTCCCCTGCGGAGGCCATGCTCCAGGGGCATGCGCACCCCCACCATCCCGACTCGGATTGAACGCGTGACGATGGATTTCCTTTCTTTCGATTTCATGAGGCGAGCGCTCTTGGCAGGCGCATTGGTGGGATTCGCGGCCCCCTCGGTCGGGATCTACCTGGTCCAACGGCGGCTTTCTCTGATGGGCGACGGAATCGGACACGTCGTTTTCATGGGAGTCGCGGCTGGGCTTCTGGTGGGGGTCTCGCCGCTGATTGCTGCCTTGTTGTTCGCATCGGCAGGTGCCGCCGCGATCGAAGTGCTGCGCCAGCGCGGCAAGACCTCGAGTGACGTCGCGCTCGCGCTCATCTTCTACCTGGGGATCGCGGGCGGCATATTCTTTCTCGGACTTGGTCCCATCTCCAGCATCCAGTTGAACGCATACCTGTTCGGATCGATTCTGACCGTCAACAGCGTGGACCTCTGGATCGTCGGAGCAGTTGCGGCCGCGACCACCTTGGTTACTCATACGCTTCGCAAGCATCTCTTTGCGGTCGCCTACGACGAGGAGATCGCACGCGTCTCCGGTCTGCCCGTGACAGCGCTCAACATGCTCATCGCGGTCGCCGCGGCGATCACGGTGGCCGTGACCTCGAAGGTGGTCGGCGTCCTGCTGGTGGCTGCGCTTCTGGTCCTTCCGGTGGCGGCGGTACAGCAGATCTCGACGAGTTTTCGCTCGACCTTCTACGGAAGCCTCCTCCTGGGCGCCTTCCTGGCAACTTCGGGACTCGTGGTCGCGTTCTACACCGCCCTCTATCCCGCGGCGACGATCGTGCTCATGGGGATAGCCTCGTTCGTGATCGCGTCGGGGGTTCGGACCTTGCTACGAACTGGGTAGGTGCCTATGAAATCAATCCCTAGTACCAGAGCGACACGTCAGCGAGGGGCGATATCGCGGATGATGGACGATCTGGAGACGTTCCTCAGCACCCAGGAGATCCACGCCCTTCTGCGTGAGGGTGGGGCGGGGGTCGGTCTGACGACCGTTTATCGCAATCTTCAAGCCATGGCCGAACGCGGCGAGGTCGACGTCGTACGGCGCGAGGACGGCGAAGCTGTTTACCGAAAGTGCGGAACCTACGAGCATCATCATCATCTCGTCTGTCGGAGCTGCGGCTACTCGATTGAGCTCGAGAATGAGGACCTCGAAAGTTGGACGCGCCGCGCAGCACGAAGACACGGTTTCTCGGACGTGACCCACGACCTCGAGCTCTTCGGTTTCTGCGAGGCTTGCTCGGGACGACCTTGATTCACCACTGAACCGTGAGCACGCCCCATCCTGGACGCGAGCAGGCGGAGAGCGACTCGGAGTTTCCCTTCGAACAGCTCGACTTCCTCTACATGCCGAGCCGCGACGTCGCAGCCGACGGGGCGTACTTCACCGACATCCTCGGTGGGAGGATCGTCTTCGCCATCGAGGCAATGGGTACACGCGTTTCTATGATCGATCTCACCGGGCAACCGCCGCGCATCCTGCTCACCGACCATCTCGAGGGCGAACGACCCATCCTGATCTTCAGTGTCCGTGATCTCGAGCAGTCACTGGCGACGCTCGAGGGTCGCGGATGGGAGCGCGAGCGATCCTTCGAGATTCCTCATGGGCCGTGCTGCTCGTTCAGAACGCCGGGTGGGCACCGCGTTGCCATCTATCAGTTGACCCGCCCCGAAGTCGGCAATCACTTCGATGGGCGGCGCGACTTCTAGCCACCGACGGATGTTGATGGCCTCCGGAATCGATCACGTACGAGTTCGATCTCGTCGCGTACGGCGCACGCGGTGACGTGGTCGTTAACCAATCCCATTGCCTCCATGAAGGCGTATGCGGTCGTCGGCCCGACGAACGACCAGCCGCGTCGGCGAAGATCCTTGCTCAGCGACATCGCCTCGGCACTGGTGGTGATCTGTCTCAGCGAATCCCAATTGAGTCTGGGAGGGCGCGTGCTGGGTTCGGGCTCGAATCTCCAGACGTAGGCGGCGAAGCTGCCAAAATCCTGAATCATCTCGAGGCATCGCCGAGCGTTGTTGATACTCGCTTCGATCTTCGCCCGGTTGCGCACGATGCCTCTGTCGGACAGGAGCCGCTCCACGCTTCGCGAGTTGAACCGCGCGACCGACTCGATGTCGAATGACTTGAACGCCTGCCGGAAGTTCTCACGCTTCCTCAGGATCGTGAGCCAGCTGAGGCCTGCCTGGAAGCCCTCGAGGGCGAGCTTCTCGAAGAGCGGCACGTCCTCGTCGACCGGGCGACCCCACTCCGAGTCGTGGTAGCTCTCATAGAGGGCGTCGCCCGCGCACCACCAACAGCGAGCCACTCCGTCGCCGCCCACGATGACATCTTTCACCTCCGCAGCCCCACTCGGAGGGTCGTCTGTCGGTGGGTTCATGATTCGTTGGGCGTCCGGTCGAGTCCGGCCGGCCCTCCTCTTAGCGCAGCGGCGACCTCGTCGCCGGGAACGTCCTCGATCCCACGACGAGCCCACGCGAGTCCGAGTTGCGCCGCTCCCTCCAACCCCAGCTCGCGGCCCCGTGCCCACTCGCTATCGAAGGCCGCCGCTCCCATATCTCGGCGCAACTCTTCGAGAAATCGCCGGAATCGAGGGGCGTACATCGGGATTATGGAGGCTTGAGTCGCTTCCCGGACCCCATCGGTTGCCGCGAATAGCCGCGTCGCCACCGAATGGGCGCCCTCTGTCGCGGCGACCTCCGCGATACCGTCGATCGTGTACGACGTTCCTCCCCTGACGTAGCCGCGCCAGAGGGTCTGCAGGGCTCGGGCGAGCAACTCCTTGGCTTCCGCAGAGCGACCTTGTTCCGACCGGTGGCAGCCAAGGTTGCGCAGCGCCATTCCGATGTCGAGTTCGGTGCCGAGCTCTTCCGCGCGCTCGAGAGCTTCCTCGAAGACCTCGTCCCCCTTCTGCATCCCAGCGGCGTGCGAGGTCCAGCACAGTGCGTTCATCGAGATCACAACTCCCCACTCGTCGCCCGTTTCCTTGAAGTAGCGGACGCTCTCCTCGAAGCGAGCGAGTCCCGCTTCGCCCGCGCCCGTTGCCGCTTCGGTGAAACCCAGAGGCAGTTGGCACAGGGCCACTCCCGCAAGCTCCTCTTCGGCGCGGAAGACCTCGAGCGCGGATGCGAGCAGCGGCACTCCCTCGGCATAGTCCGATTGCCAGAACGCCATGAACCCTTGGACCGCGCTCGCCTTGGCGCGTGCCGGGCCTGATAGATCGCCGTGGTCGAGCGTCTCGCTCATCAATACGCGACCCTCTGTGAGGTGCGAGTCGAGCCACCAGAAGAGCCAGAGGGTCCAGCCCGCGTCGGCGACGGCTTCGGCGGCACCATTGTCGAGGCACCACCTCATAGCAGCGCGTAGGTTGTCGTGATCGGTCTCCAGCCTCGCCAGCCACTCCACCTGACCTGACGACCGAAGCCCTCCATGCGCAGCCGACACAAGCGCAAAGAAAAAATCGGCATGCGCGGCGCGCACGATCGGTGCTTCATCGCTTTGATCGAGGCATCTGTCCGCGTACTCCCATACAGTCCGAAGCATGGTGAATCGTGGTTCGCCACCGTGGTCCTCGTGCTTGATCAAACTCTTATCGAGTAATGACGTCATGAGGTCGAGGACATCCAGGTCGGCCGGAGCGTTGCAAACGCGCTCGGCTCCCTCCAGCGTGCATCCGCCACGGAAGACTCCCATCCTGACGAAGAGTGCTTTCTCGTCGTCGTTCAGCAATCCGAAACTCCAATCGATCGCAGCGCGAAGCGTCTTGTGACGCTCAGGCGCGTCGCGTGCTCCTCTGGTGAGCAGCTGAAGGCTGGTGTCGAGCCGGGCCAACATGGCCTCAGGATCCATGACTCGGGACCGCGCTGCGGCGAGCTCCAGCGCCAGAGGGAGCCCGTCCAGCCTCCGACAAATCGCCGTGATCGCAGACGCGTTGGCGTTGTTGAGCTCGAAGTCGGGACGGATCGCGCGAGCGCGCTCGACGAACAACCGCACGGCCTCGTAGCGAGCGGCATCGTCGGCACTCACTTCGGCGACCGGCAGAGTCAGAGGGGGAACCGGGAACTCATGTTCGGCCCGCAGATTCAATATGGCCCGGCTGGTGACGAGGAGCTTCACGCGCGCACACGCTTCGACGATGCGAGCGATCTCGGGGCCTGCGAAGACGACCTGCTCGAAGTTGTCGAGCAGGAGCAACAGATTTCGGTGCCGCAGGTACTCGATCAGTGCCACGAGTGGTTCGACGTTTGAGCCCTGAACGTTAAGGGTTTGTACGATCGTAGGGATAACGACTTCAGCCTGGGTCACCGACCCCAGGGCGATCAAGTGCACTCCGTCCTCGAATGAGCCGGCGCACCGAGCAGCGGCCTCCGTCGCGAGACGAGTCTTCCCTATCCCACCTGGACCCGTCAGAGTTATAAGCCGCTCGCTCCCTTCCCTCAGGATCTCGAGCAAGCCCTGCAGCTCCTTCTCGCGCCCGATGAACTGGTCCGTTTGCGCGGGGAGGTTGGAGACGGGTTGGCCGGCCTCGGCATCCCCCTCTAGCGACCGCCTGCCACCTCCGTGGAAATGCTCGGTAAGCAGCAGCGCTAGATCGTTCTCGATCAGTTGCTGCAGCTCGGCCGGATCTTGGAACGACTTGTAGGAGACTCTGGCGTCGCGCTTGATGCGCTGGAGCAATTCGGTAAGAGGTTTCTCGCGATCGGGGGCAGGGCGCTTGACGTAGACGAGCTTGGGCATTCTTTCTGCGAGGTCGTACTCGTCTTCGAGTCCGGAGATGTCCATCTCCGGACCGACCCATCCGTAGCTCTCCCAGTAGACGGCCACGAAGATGTGGCTCTGCTCGAGATACGCGGCGTAGAGCTCCCGAGGTGGATGAGGACGCGCGCCCAGCTCGAAGAGGATGGGCGACAAACGCAGATTCTCGATCGCGCGGCGCGCCGCCGCTCTCTCGGCCGCGAGCTCGTTCATAGTCGAGCTGACGAAGACCCTCAGACGTTGATCGGGCGTCCTGATTATGGCCATACTCCGCCAACGCTACTGTCGTCGCCCGGCCACCGAGGCTCCGACGCACGCCTTACCCGCGCGGACGCCTCCTCCCGTCGTCAACCACCCCGATGGGAGGAGGCGTCTGAGGCTCAGCGCAGGTCGGCGTTATTGGTCCACGGCCCTTTGATCGCATATGTGACCCCGGGCGTGCCGTCGTTCGGCTCCCCCATTTGATTCACATAGAAGGTAGCCCGGAAGCCTCCAGGACCGAAGCAGGCACCGCAGAATTCGGTGAGATTCGAGTCGGCACGGGCAAACTCGAAGATCCTGCCGTTCGGCGTCAACCCTCGGATCGACGGTGTCGCGTTGTTCGGATCTCCGGGGCGGTAGCCGCGGTCCTCGCACAGGAAGACGGTGCCCCCAGGTGCCACGGTGAGGTTGTCCGGTTTGTCGAGCAGGACCGGCCCGGTCAGCGGGGGGTTCCGCACTGACTCGAAGAGCAGAACCAGTTGCTGGGTCTGGGGCGTGTACTCCCATATCTGTCCGAGGCTGTCCCGGCCCCCGTTCGTGCAATCGAAATAGACGCGTTCCTCGTCGTTCCAGCATCCCTCCTGGCGACGGAACGTGGTGGCGCCGGCCGCCACAGCCTGCCACCTCACCCCGACTGGTTCGCCCGGCCTCGCCACGTCGGGATTCGGGATCGTCACCCAACCGACGTTGTACGCCCGGCCGACCTCCCATCCCGCGCCGGTGCCGTCTTCGGCGCTGGCGCTGGGACCGTCGAGCACCTGCAGGGCCTCGAGCGTCCCGCCGTCCTGGAGCCCGCCGCTCTCCCATGGATCGACGGGAGGCGTGTAGCGGTAAAGGCACCCTGGGTTCGCGTCCTCCGTCAGAAAGAGGTGAGGGGCGAGCCAGGTGACCGCTTCGTGTTCGAAGCGCCCCGCCGACTTGATCGGAACAACGGGCCCCGGCTCCTCGGCACCGGCGTCGAGCTCGTAGATATAACCGTGACGCATAAGAGGCGAACCCGTCTGGGGCGGGAAGAAGAGCTCCTCGCACGTCACCCACGACCCCCACGGCGTGGGTCCGCCCGCACAGGTGAAGACCATGCCTCCGGCCCACCCCGAGCTCTCGCGCACGCCTTCCGGGCCGACCACGAGCTTGGTGACGCCGGCCTTCATACGTGGGTCGGGGTCGTAACGAGCGTCTCCGGCATCAACGGCTATCTCGGCGGGCATCAGGAAGTTGGGACGGTTGCGGTTCTCGTGGTTGCGCATGAGGGTGACGGTGTTCTTGCTCGGTCCCTCGAAGACGGCCATGCCGTCGAAACGGCTCGGCGTCGGCTTCCCGTCGGTCATCGCTTCGCCTTCTCTCGAGATGATGCTGTAGGTGAAGCCCTCGGGAAGCCACAAATCGCCCATGTCGAGGAGAGGCCCGTAACCGGTGGCCGTGAGGTCACGCCCCTGGGCGGCCCGCGCGCTCAGAGCCTGAAGAGGCCCTGCGAAGGCGACACCTGCGACAGTCACTCCCGAGGTCCTGAGAAACGTCCTTCT
>JBOGXB010000064.1:0-10989 GCA_050694215.1 Actinomycetota bacterium | reverse complement strand
GCCCGGACGTAGCCTCGCCGCACCAACCTTCGTTCGAGGTCGGCAAGGGAGTTCGGGACCAGGTGGCGACCCTGGGAGGTGACGAGGTACGAGTAGCCGCGCGCGGCCGTGGCGTAGACGATCTCGTCGACGTCGAGGAGGATGGTGCGGTCGTCGAGAGGCACGGGGATCTTGTCGATGCTCGGCTCGGAGGACGCTTGTCTTGTCGCGGGAGTGCCTTCGACCTCGGTTGGCAGCTCGCTTCGCTCCACCACCTTCTCCAGAGCGTGGGCGAGCCGGGCCTCGTCGAAGGGCTTGAGCAGGTAATCGACCGCGTCCAGCTCGAAAGCTTCGACAGCATGGTCGGGATAGGCCGTGGTGAAGATGACGGCAGGACGCCGTGGCCGTTTCGATAGCTCCCGAACCAGCTCGAGGCCCGTCCCCCCGGGCATCCTTATGTCGAGGAAGCACAGGTCGTAATCGATATTGCGGATGAGCTCCAGGGCCTCGGAGGTCTGCGTGGCCTCCCCGACGACCTCGATCTCGGGGAAGGAACGCAGCAGGTAACGGAGCTCCTCGCGCGCGGCATGCTCGTCGTCGACGATCAGCGCTCGCAAGCGTCGCTCCTGGCTTTGTGACATGACTAGGCCGATCCCACAGGCAGGCTCAACGAAACGGTCGTGCCCTGCCCCGGTGAGGAGCCGATGTCGAGTGACGCCCGTCCTCCATACAGGCCGACGAGCCGCTCGTTGATGTTGGAGAGCGCTCCCACGTCCTCCCTGCCCACATCGAGCAACGAATCGAGCCGTTCCGATTCCATCCCCACTCCGTTGTCGCTGACGCGGATCCTGACCACCCCGCCGATGGGCTCGAGGCGGGCGCGCAGCTCCACGAGTCCCCCCTCCGGCTTCGATCCAACGCCGTGCTTGACCGCGTTCTCGATGAGCGGCTGGATCGTCAGGATCGGGACGGGAAGCGACATGCATTGCGGGTCCACGTCGTATCGGATCTTGAGCCTGTCGCCGAAGCGGGCCTTCTCGAGGTAGAGGTATGTCCGAACAAAGAAGTACTCATCGCTGAAGGGCGCAAAGTGGCCCGTGTGCTTCATCGCGTAGCGGAGGAAGTCCGAGAGCCGAACCAGCAACTTACGCGTCTCCTCCGGGTTGGTCCGGGCTTTCATCGCGATCGTGTTCAGTGTGTTGAAAAGGAAGTGAGGATTGATCTGCGCGCGTAACGCGTCGAGCTTTGCGGTCTCGGCGATCTGCGCCTCGCGACCGGTGAGGGCGACCTCGAGCTGCAACGACAGCATCCCTGCGAGACCTCGCGTCAACTCCACGAGACCCGGGCTCGGGATCCCCTCCGTGGCCTGGTAGACGTTGAGCGAGCCCACGACGTAACCGCGGCACGCCAGCGGCGCAACCACGGCGGACTTGAGAGGGCACCCGTTGCTCGAAGCGCTGCATTCGCCCTCCATCGTCGGGGACAGCATCAGGTCGTTGGCCTCGAGAGCTCGGTGAGTGATAGTGGACTGGATCGCATCTCCGGGGTGGTGATGGTCGGAGCCCCGGCCGACGAAGGCGAGCACCCGTTCCCTGTCGGTAATCGCAACGGATTCAAGATGCATCACGTCGTGAAGGAGCCGCGCCGTCTGCCCCGCCGTGTCGGGGGTCAAGCCAAGTCGCAGATGGGGGAGCGTCTGCTCGACGAGCTCGATCATCCTCTGCTGTCGACCTGCATCGGCCGCCCGGCTTCGAGAGCTCAGGCGACGACCGACCAGGAGCCCCGCGTTCGCGCATGCGACGACGATCGCGAACGTCCACGGGGACGAGTCGAGAATGCCCAGCGAGGCGGCGAAGCCGAGGCCGGCGATGACGCCAAGCGATAGGGCGAGCGGAGTGATCACGAGATCCCCTCCCCAGAGGACTCGAACCGACGCAACAGAAGCGATTGATGTCGCTCCTGCGCGGTGCCGTGGACGCGTAACCACCATGCGGTGACATCCACGGCGTGTGGGTCGAGCCTCGAGACGACAACGGTCGCCGCCGCGGCGGCGGGAGCCGCAATGATGCTGGGGAAGCTCGAGAACGGAAGAGACGGCCATTGCCCGATCTGTCCAAGAAGCTCCAGCGTGATGAAGCCGAGTGATATCGACGCGCCGATGATTATCCCGGCAAGCGCGCCGCGCGCCGTGGTGCGTTTCCACCACACTCCCAGAAGGAAGACGGGCGTGAAGGCGGAGCCGGCGACAGCGAACGCCCAGGTCACCATCAACGCGATGCTTGGGACGTTCGAGAAGTCCAATGTGGGAACCGTGAGACCAACTGCCGCGGCCACGGTTGCCGTCACCGTCACCGACATCCTCGCGAACCAGATGCGACGCGCCTCCGATGCCCCGGGATTGATGAACTGTTCGTAGACATCGTGACCCCACGAAGTCGCCGCAGCAATGAGAAGCCCGGCGACGGTCGAGAAGACCGCTGCGAACGCGGCTGCCGACACAAGTGCCAGCAAGGAATCTCCTCCCATCTCGCGGGCGAGGAACAGCAAAGCCTTCTCCGGCACACGGACGACCCCGTCAAGGAAGTTCGCATTGGTCACACCTTGACCGAGGAACCGAGGCAACTCCGATCTCGCCGCAACCCCGGTATGCACCGCAAAGTAATAGAAGGCACCGGCGAGGCCGAGCACCCACACAGTCGATATACGGGCAGCGCGCCCGGACACGCTCGTGAAGTAACGGTTGGTGATGTGGGGCAAACCCGCCGTCCCCAAGACCAAGGTGACGATAAGGGCTATCTGTTGCCACAACGAATATCGGAAGCCGGGCTCGACGAAGCGAAGCGCACGCTCGTGATGCAAGTGATTGTCCGCCGGGAGCAGCACCTCTACCCTGCTGGCTCCCCCGTCCAAAGAATCGACGGCCTGCGCGTAGCCTGCATCGCTCATCACGAGGCGGGCTTCTTCCAAAGGCGTTCTCCCGTCCGGCCCCTCCCGCAGCGCCTCTGCTCGAGTCAGCTCGGTTGGGACCCCGAGCGGCTTCTGTGACACCTCGCGCACCGCGTTCGGGTACGAGAAGCCGTAACCGACCGCGATCAAAGCGAGGATGAACACAGTGACGAACTTGACCACGAACTGCAGGGCCTGGTTCCAGGTCGTTCCCTTCATCCCGCCAACTACTGCCGTTACGACGATCACCGCAGTGGAGATCACGATCCCGGTCGTGTAAGGGGACCAGCCTCCCAGCCCTCGGCTGACGAACACCTCCCAGATCAGACCCGACGCGGTCATCTGAGGGATCAGATAGAGCAGGACGATCAGCTGGACGATGACCACGGAGGCGACCCGGATCGGCTGGGAGTCGAAACGGTGGGCCAGGAAGTCCGGGATCGAGAACTGCCCCGCCCGGCGGAACGGCGCGGCCAAGAACAGAAGCACGACGACGAAGCCGGCTGCGAACCCCGTGGCGAACCAGATCCCGTCCAGCCCCGATGCATACACCGCCCCGGCGACTCCCAGGAAGGACGCAGCTGAGAAGTAATCGCCGCATATGGCGCACGCGTTGAGGAAGGGGCCGACCTGTCTGCGCGCGAGATAGAAGTCGAGCGTCGTCGACGTCGAGCGACGAACCGCCCACGACACAGCGAGCATGACGATCACCAGGGCGAGCCCGGCGACGAGCGCTCGAGGATCAGACATCGAGGGAATCCTCTCCGCTCTCCAGCCGTCCCAGCATCTCGTCCTCGCTTCGATGAGCTATGCGGGTATAGAGGATCGCAACCGCGATGAAGGCCAGATGGAGCCCGAGAGCTACGGTCATGAAGTTGAAGGTGAGGCCACCCAATACCGGCCGCGCAAACCACCACTCGGCGACCAACGACAGCAAGGGGACGAGCAGCAGAACGCCGATGATCAGAGCTGCATATTCGATCGCGACCCTTCGGAGGCTGCGCGCGACGGCATCGACCTCCTCGATCGAGTCGAACTCGAGGTCTTGGGGGGCCTTGGGAGCGTCGAGGTCGACGATGTCCGGTAGGCCCCCCGCGTTCGTCACAGCTCCCTCTCCGATCTACCGTTCATGCCCAGAAAAAGGATGTCACATTCGCGCGAAGCTGGGGCATAACGAGCAAGAGGTCCCGAAATCGACAGGGGGGATTGGGATGTCCGACTACCGGCGCTTCAGGCCCGGGCCCTATGAGGAGATGGCCGCGTCGTTCTCGTGGGAGGTCCCCGACCGATACAACATCGCGACCGACACGGTGGACAAGCACGACCCCGGTCGTCTCGCGATGCTGTGGGAGGACTGGCAGGGAAACGAAAGGCGTCTCACCTTCGGGGACTTCCAGGAGATGTCCAACCGGATCGCCAACGTCCTCGTGGGCCTTGGTGTGAAACCCGAAGACCGGATAGCGGTCCTGCTGCCGTCGAGGCCCGAGACCGCGGCCGCCTTCGTCGCCGTGTACAAGACCGGCGGCATATTGCTCTCGCTGTCGCAGCTCTACGGAGACGACGGGATAAGTCACAGGCTCCGCGACTCGCAGGCGAAGGTGCTCATAACCGACGTCAACAACAGCGGTCGCGTTGAGGGCATGCGCGAAGACATCGGATCCCTCGAGCACATCCTCCTCCTCGACGCCGGCGATTCACGTGTGGGCGAGGACATCGATCTCGAGGCCGCGATGGCGGACGCGTCCTCGGAGTTCGCGACGCTCAATACGTCGGCCGACGATCCCGCACAGCTCTACTACTCCAGTGGAACCACCGGACAGGCGAAGGGCATCCTTCACGCGCACCGTTACCTGCTCGGACACAACGAGTACGAGCTCTGCCACGACGTGAGGAGCGACGAGGTCTTCCACTCGACCGGGGAGTGGGCCTGGATCGCGGGCATAGTGCCCGGCCTGCTGGGCCCGTGGCGCTTCGGCGTCCCGGTTGCTGTGTTCCAACGACAGGGCGGGTACGACCCGGAGCACACGTTCTACGTGCTCGAGAAGTACAAGGTCGGAAACATGTTCACGACACCGACGGCTCTGCGCGCGATGACCGAGGTGAAGGATCCCGGCTCCCAATATGACGTTGTCCTGCGCATCTGCTGCTCTGCGGGAGAGCCGCTGAACCCCGAGGTCATCAGCTGGTTCGAGTCACAGTTCGGCATCAAGGTTTTCGACTACTACGGGCTGACGGAGAGCTATCCGATCTGCGGCAACTTCCCCACGGTCGATATCAGGCCGGGCTCGATGGGTCGTCCGCTGCCCGGGTGGGAGATGGCGCTGCTCGACCCCGATACGGAGAAGCGAGTACCGGAGGGGAAGGCAGGCGAGATCTGTCTGAAGGCGCGCTCCAACCCGCACTATCCGCTCGGGTACTGGAACAGGCCGGAAGACACCGAGGAGGTGTTCGGAGGGGATTGGTTCCACACGAACGACATGGCGCGCATGGACGAGGACGGCTACGTCTGGTACGAGGGTCGGGCGGACGACGTCATCATCTCGGCCGGGTATCGCATCGGCCCGTTCGAGGTCGAATCCGCGATCGTCGAGCTGCCCGAGGTCGTGGAGGCGGCGGCGGTCGCATCCCCGGATCCAAAGAGAGGCCATATCGTGAAGGCCTTCGTGCGCCTCGTGGCGGGTATCGACGGCGACGATGCGCTCGTGCAACAGATCCAGAAGCACGTCAGAGCGCGATACGCGGCCTACGCGTATCCGCGTGAGGTCGAGTTCGTCGGCGAGCTTCCCAAAACCCTCACCGGGAAGATCCGCCGCATCGAGCTGCGCCGGGCCGAGACGGAACGTAAGAGGGGAGCTTCTCCCAGCTAGACCTGATCGGGCGGCGCGTGAGAAGGAAAGCGCCTCGGCGCCAGGGAAGCGGAGGGTTGAGTCTCAGTCGCGAACGATCTGCAGGAGCTGGGCCGGCTCCTCTGGCTCCTCCTCTTCGGGGAGCGTGACTGCAGCGGCTGCCTCCGGGCCTTCCCGTACCTCGTCGTCCAGCTCTCGCCACTCCTTCTCGGCCCACCTCAGCTTCTCTACCGCGGAGGCGAGGTCGAGGAAGTGGACGGGGACGATCGAAGCGCGGGGTCGCAGGTATGCGTCGCCGATGAGGGCATCCAGCTCGCGGCGGGCCTCGATGACCCGCATGTGTATCTGACGCAGGCGCTCAGCCTGCTCGGGCGTGTAACGGCTCAGGGTTGCTCCTTGGCATCGCGGGCCGCTTCGGATGGCTGAAGCGAGGTCAGACTACATCGATGCCGGCGGCATGCACAAGCGCACGAGGAGGCGTGAGGGGTAGGTCGCGAATAAATCGTGCATCTCGAGCATGTCCTGGTACTCAGGAGACCGTCGCCGCTCGCCCTGCGGCGCCTGGCCGTATCCTCTCGAACCATGCTCGATGAGGGCACGATCCGGTCCGTCCTGACCGAGGCGCTGCAAAAGGGTGGCGATCTCGCAGAGGTCTTCGTCGAGAGCCGGCGCTCGACTGCGCTCAAGCTCGAGGACCGGCGCATAGAAGACGTCGCGTCCGGTCGGGATGCCGGGGCCGGCATCAGGATCATGTCGGGCGAGCGCTCCTCCTACGCCTACACCAACCTTCTCACGGAGCAAGCCATGTTCGAGGCTGCCGCAGCGGCCAGGGCCGGGCTCCACTCCCCCTCCGGCGCGGGCCCCGCCGACCTCCGTCGCACCGAGCCCTCGATCGTCAACCCGATCGCCACGCCTCCCGACGACGTGCCCCCGTCCGACAAGGCCGAGGCGCTGAGGACGGCGGACGAGGTCGCGCGGAGCGAGGGGGCCGAGGTCCGGCAGGTCGTTGCCTCCTACGCCGACACGCAGCAGCGAGTTCTCATCGCCTCGTCGGACGGGCGGCTGGCGGAGGACGAGCGCAACCGGGTCCGGCTCTCCGTCCGGGTCGTCGCCGGCCGGGGCGGCGAGATCGGAACCGGCTTTGATGCGCCGGGGCACTCGGGAGGCTTCGAGCTGCTGGAGAGACGCCCGCCCGCGGAGGTCGCCGCCAAAGCCGCCCGCCGGGCCGTCACCATGCTGGATGCCAGGCCGGCCCCCGCGGGGGAGTTCCCCGTCGTCTTGGGGCCCGGATGGGGTGGCGTGCTGATCCACGAGGCCTGCGGACACGGGTTGGAGGCGGACACCCTCGTCAAGAATGCGAGCGTCTACGCGAACCGGCAAGGCGAGCGGTTCGGCTCCCAGAGTGTGACGATCGTCGACGACTCCACCGACGTCGGCGCCTGGGGGTCCTACGGTGTCGACGATGAAGGCACGCCGTCCCAGCGAACGGTCCTCTTCGAGGAGGGGGTTCTCGTAGGTCACATGAGCGACCTGCGAACGGCCAGGAAGATCGGAAGTGCGCCAACCGGGAACGGGCGGCGACAGTCGTACGCCCACCTGCCCGTGGTGCGGATGAGCAACACCTATCTCCTGCCCGGCCCCGATGACAGCGACGACATCATCGGCTCGATCAAGCGAGGCGTCTACGCAGCCAACTTTGCCGGCGGAGAGGTGAACCCCGCAACCGGCAACTTCGTGTTCGGCATCTCCGAGGGCTATCTCATAGAGAACGGCGCCATCGCGCATCCGATCCGCGGGGCGACCCTGATCGGCAACGGGCCCCAGGTGCTCGCCGCGATCGACGCGGTCGGCTCGGACTGGGATCGCAGTGAGGGCGTGTGTGGGAAGGATGGTCAGAGCGCGCCGGTCACGAACGGAATGGCCACGGTTCTGCTGCGCAAGATGACGGTGGGAGGAACAAGTTGACCGGGGATCTCCTCGAGCTGGCCACAAGCATCGTCGAGCGTGCCGGCGGGGATGAGGTCGAGGCGTTCCTCACTCACGAGCGCGAGTTCCAGGTGAAGGCCTTCGAGGGCGAGGTCGAGTCACTGTCCTCCGCCGAGCCGCGCGGCGCGGGCATCCGCGCCTTCAAGGACGGTCGCGTGGGGTTCGCGTACACGACGGATCTCACCGAGGCTGGGCTCGACGCGATCCTGGAGTTGGCTCGAGCCAACGCCGAGCATGCGACGGTGGATGAGGCACTCGGCGTCGCGGAAGGCTGGGGCGGCTCGGCCCCCGAGGAGGTGCCCGGTCTCGTCGACGAGGCTCAGCCGTCTCTTCCGCCCGACGCCAAGACGGCGTTCGCGGTGGAGCTCGACCGCCTTACGCGAGCCGTCGACCCACGCATCCGAACGGTCGAGGAGGCCGTGTATGCCGACTCCGACACCGAGATCGCCATCGCAACATCGACCGGGATCGCAGGGTCCTACCGCCGGACCGATGCATGGTGTTACGCGTTCGCCATCGCAACCGACGGCGACGACACCCAGGTCGGGTTCGACTTTGATCTGGGCCGGGGCATAGCGGACCTCGATGCCGCAGCTCTGGCCGAGAGTGCAGCGCAGCGCGCTCTGTCGGTGCTCGGTGCGTCGAAGATCGCTTCGGCCAGGATGCCCGTGATCTTCGACCCGTACACGGCCGGCCAATTCCTGGGCGTGATCGGCGGCGCCCTCACCGGCGAGGCCGTGCAGAAGGGCAGGTCGCTGTTCGCGGGCAAGGAGGGTCAGAAGGTCGCGGCCGAGAACGTAACCCTCGTGGACGACGGCCGGGCCCTCGGGGCCCCCGGATCCGCTCCCTGGGATGCGGAGGGCGTCGCCACCGGGAGGACAGAGGTGATCCGGGGCGGGGCCCTCGCCGGATTCCTTTACGACTTGACCAGTGCTCGACGCGACCGCAAGAGCTCCACGGGGAATGCAGCGCGGGCCGGTTTCAAGTCCGCTCCTTACCCGGCCCCCAGCAATCTCGCCTTCGACCCGACGGGAGAGACGGTTCGAGACATCGACACCCGCGCCGACCGGGCCCTGCTCGTGCGCGATCTCCATGGCGTCCACTCGGGCGCGAACCCCATCTCGGGCGACTTCTCGGTTGGTGCGACCGGGATCCTGCTCGAGAAGGGTGACGAGGTCCAGCCCGTAAAGGAGGTCACCATCGCGGCTCCGATGCTCGAGATCCTCGCCCGTATCGAGGCGGTTGGAGACGACCGCAGGTGGCTTCCCTTCGGGGGGTCCCTCGGGGGTGCGACGACCTTCGTGTCCGAGATGACCGTTGGCGGCCTCTGAGATTGGAGCGGCTCGGAGTAGCGGCTCAGACGACGAGGTAAAAGTACACGCTCGCGACCAGACAGTAAGCGGCGAAGGGATAGAGCGTGTTCGTTCGCAGGTACCGGATCAACCCCCAGATCGCGGCGTAGGACGTCGCGAGCGAGATGATGAAGCCCACCGTGCCCGAGCCGATCCCGATGGATGCCCCGCCCATCTCGGGGATCTCCACGAGCGTTGCTCCCGCCAGAGCGGGGATCGCCAGCAGGAAGGCGAAACGCGCGGCATCGGATCGCGTCATGGACAGCCCCAGGCCCGCACCGATGGTCGAGCCGGAGCGCGAGATCCCCGGAAGTATCGAGACTGCCTGAGCTACGCCGACCAGCGCGGCGTCGAGGGCGTTGAGCTCGTGCATGCTTCTGAGCTGGCCGCCGATACGGGCGGTGCGTCTCGTGTGGAAGGCCAGGAGCTGCTCGGCGGCGACCAGGATCACGGCGGTGATCGCAAGCTGGATAGCGGCAGCTTCCGCGTCCTCGAACGTTCCCTCGAAGTAGTCGCCGAGGGCGAGCCCGGCTATCACGGCGGGAACCGTGCCGACGGCGAGGAGCCACACGAGCTTCATCGACTCCGGGTCTCTTCGCAACGAGCCCCTCGCGAGGTCGACGAGGTCGCCCGAGAAATAGGCGAGGAGCGCCACGAGCGAGGCTGCGTGCAGCAGCACGTCGAAGGCGAGCCCGGGCTGCGGCCAATCCAGCGCTGCGGGTACCACCACGAGATGACCCGACGACGAGATCGGGATGAACTCTGTCAGACCCTGGACGGCCCCCAGCACGAGAGCCTGGACGATCGACACGGCGGCGCAGCCTAAACGACGCCTACGAAACCGCAGGTGATAGCAGGAACCACCCCGGGTGAGGGCGAATCTGCAGCCTAGTGACCGGGTTTTGTCCCGGCGCCGAATCAGGAGGGGCTAGATGCGGACGGTCAAGAAACTCTCTGTCGTGCTGCTTGCGCTGCTCTTCGTCCTGCCGAGCATCGCCGGAGCGGCCGACTTCTCGCCGAAGATTGGCTCCAAGCTCTCGACTCGGAAGGTCAAGAAGAACACCGCGATGATGGTTCACGTCGAGCAGGAAGAGGGGGAAGAGGAGCTCGCCCACGTCACCCTAGGGATCCCCGCGGGGTTCAGGATCCCGAAGGATGCTCAGATCGAAAACGGCGACGTCTTGGGGTCGGGAGAGATATTCATCGAGGTGGGTCCGGCGTGCAGCCCGGGACCGGAGGGAGCCATTCCCGCAAGCACTCAGGCGAACCTTCCCGCGACACTCGAGGAGGTGGACCGTACCGACGAGGAGGCCGATGCAGGGGTGTGGGCCGTGTGGGTCCTCGACATCCAGGGGGTGACCAAGATCAACCTGACGATCACGGGCAGCCCCAGGAGGGGCTTCAAGCTCGACGGCGACATCCCGCCCAACAACTACACATGCCCCCCGTTCGTCTTCGACCTGACGATCGAGAAGAAGTCGGAGGGCGGCGTGCCCATCCTGAAGAATCCAAAGAAGGCAGGGAGGTACGTCTTCTCGTCGAAGTTCGAGAGCCTCGACTCTGGAGCGATCGTCACGATCAGACAGCCCATCAAGATCACGCGGTAGGACACCCCTCCACCGCTGGCAGCACGGCCCCCGGGTTCCCGGGGGCCGTGCTCGTTCAAGGTGGCAGGGGCCTACGGCTCGAAGCGTGCGCCCTCGAGCGCGTGGCTGCAGATGCAATCCCTCTCCTGAGGGAGCCGGGGGATCAGGGTGAACAACAGCTTGCGCAGCCTGTCGTTGTTCTCCGTGAACACTCGAACTACTTCCTCATGCGACACGGCCTCGGTCTCTCCCTCGATGCCGACGTCGTAGTCGGTGATGAGAGCAACGTTGAGG
>JBOGXB010000063.1:0-10990 GCA_050694215.1 Actinomycetota bacterium | reverse complement strand
GAATATGCATCGATGAGGAATGCCATCAGGGGTCGTTCGACCCCGACGGCCGGCTCGATCACATAAGGGACATAGCGCTCCTTCGTATCGGGGTCGAAGTAGGAAAGGTCCTCGCCCGAAGTCTCGGCATGCGCCTTGAGATCGAAGTCGGTGCGGTTCGCGATGCCCTCGAGCTCGGACCATCCCATCTCGGGGAAGTCGTACTCGATGTCGAAAGTGCGCTTCGCGTAGTGGGACAGCTCTTCCGCATCATGCTCACGCAGCCGAAGGTTCTCCGCCCTCATGCCGAGATCCGTGTACCAGCGCATCCGCTCGTCGAGCCAGTACTCGTGCCACTCCTCGTCGGTGCCCGGCTTCACGAAGAACTCCATCTCCATCTGCTCGAATTCACGCGTACGGAACACGAAGTTGCCCGGCGTGATCTCGTTGCGGAAGGACTTACCCTGCTGTGCGATACCGAACGGGATGCGCTTCCGTGAGGCTTGCTGGACGGTCATGAAGTCGACGAACATGCCCTGGGCCGTCTCGGGACGCAGATACACGATGTGAGCCGAGTCCTCCACCGGGCCCATGTGTGTCTTGAACATCAGGTGGAACTGCCTCGGATCCGTCCAGGCCGGGCCCTGGCCGCAGTTGGGGCAGGCGCGCTCGAGGTCGACGTGATCCGCTCGGAAGCGCTTGTGACATTTGGTGCACTCGACCAGGGGATCGGTGAACGTCTCGACATGCCCCGATGCCTCCCATACCCGTGCTGACATGAGGATCGAGCTCTCGAGCCCCACGACGTCGTCGCGCAGGTGGACCATGGACCGCCACCACTCATTCTTGACGTTGCGCTTGAGCTCTATCCCGAGGGGGCCCCAGTCCCAGGCGGACCTGAGCCCGCCGTAGATCTCGCTCGACTGGAAGACCACTCCTCTCCGCTTGCACAGGTTGACTACGGTATCGATGGAGCCTTCAGCCATGCAGGGCATCATATTCGTGACGTTTCAGCCCACCTACGGGCACGACGGAAGGGGGAACAGATAGACATCGTCTGGGGGCTGGCCGTGGTACTCCTCCTGATACTGGCCAACGGCTTCTTCGTCGCGGGCGAGTTCGGGCTCGTGAGCGTTGATCGAACCAAGGTCGAGCAGCTCTCCGAAGAGGGCGACCGCAGAGCCCGCAGCGTTCTCGCCGCTCTCAAGACGCTCTCCTTCCAGCTCTCGGGTGCACAGCTCGGGATCACGGTGACGTCTCTGGTCGTCGGATTCCTGATCGAGCCGGCGGTCGCTCCCGCGCTCGAGCCGCTCTTGTCGCTGGTGGGGCTTCCCGAGCGAACCACGCTGGGCGTCTCCGTGGCACTCGGCCTCGTGCTGGCTACGGCGCTCCAGATGGTCGTGGGGGAGCTGATGCCCAAGAACCTCGCGATCGCCAAGCCTGAAGCGGTCGCTTTTGGCACCGCCACGCCGTTGCGAGTCGTGAACGCCATCGGGAGGCCCCTGATCCTCTTCCTCAACTCGTCTGCCAACTGGACCGTGAGACTTCTCGGGATCCAGCCCCAGGATGAGCTCAGCCGGATCCACTCGCTCGAGGAGCTGCAGGTTCTCATCCGCTCCTCTCGCGAAGTCGGGACCCTGAGTGAGGAGGATTTTCTGCTACTCGCCCGTTCCATCGGTTTCGGAGAAAAGAGAGCCGAGGATGCGCTCGTGCCGCGCACGGCGATCACCGCCGTGGACAAGGATCAGTCACTTGAAGATCTCGCACGGATCGCTCTCGACTCCGGCCATTCCAGGTTTCCGGTGACGGATTCCGATCTAGACGACGTCGTCGGCATCGCCCATGTCAAGGATTCCTACGCGATAACACCCGATGCACGCGCATCAACGGTGGTCTCGGAGATCATGCGCGAGCCCATGGTGGTTCCCGAATCCAGGCAGCTCGATTCACTGCTGTCGGAGATGCGCCGCAACCGTCATCACATGGTCATCGTGATCGACGAGTACGGAGGGACCGCAGGCATCATCACAGTCGAGGATCTGCTCGAGGAGATCGTGGGCGAGATCGAGGACGAGCATGATCCGGGCGATCAACCGTCGCACCTTACGCGCACACCTGAAGGCATCCACACGGTATCGGGGATGCTGCATCGAGACGAGCTCCGCGATCAGACGGGCTTCGAGCTTCCAGAAGGTGATTTCGAGACCCTGGCAGGGTTCCTCCTCACGCTCTTCGATCGCGTCCCGCGTCAAGGTGACCACGTCTCCCACGAGGGTTGGGAGCTCAAGGTCGTCGAGATGGATCGGAAGCGCATAGCGCGGGTGCTGTTGGTTGCACCACCCGGGGCTAGTGAGGAACGGCGAGAAGAGCCATGACCATCTGGTATCTCGGGGGTTCAATCGTTCTGCTGTTGCTCAACGGGTTCTTCGTCGGAGCAGAGTTCGCGCTCGTCGCGGCGCGCCGGTCGCAGCTCGAGCACCTCGCCGAGGAGGGGAACACCCGCGCACGGCTTGCCCTGCGATCCGTGCGAGAGCTCTCACTGATGCTGGCGGGAGCGCAGCTGGGCATCACCATGGCCTCGTTCGGTCTCGGCGCTCTCGCAGAGCCGGCGGTGGCAAGCCTGATCGAGGGAGCTCTGGAGTCCGCGGGCGAGCTGTCTCCGGGACTACTTCACTCACTTTCCCTCGCGATCGCGCTCACGATCGTCGTCTTCTTCCACATGGTGATCGGAGAGATGGCGCCCAAGAACATCGCCATCGCGGAGCCTCAGAAGAGCGCCCTCTGGATCGCGCCGCCCTTCCGGGCCTACGTCACCGCGTTCCGTCCGTTCATCGCCTTGTTAAACCATCTGGCCAACAGTGGCGTCCGCCTCCTCGGGGTCGAGCCACAGGACGAGCTCCAGACAGCCCAAAGCGCAGAGGAGATCGGTGTGTTGATCTCCGAGGCTGCGCGCGGCGGAATGATCGACAGGCTCGGGCACGTGCTCCTGGGCGGCGCCGTTCGTTTCAACCGGAGGGACGCGGGATCCGTGATGGTGCCGCGCACCGAGATCGTCTCGGTGCCGCTGGAGACCACGCCAAGTCAGATCGAAGAGCTCGTCCGCGAGGAGGGTCACTCCCGGTACCCCGTCTACGCGGAGGACCTCGATCACATCGTCGGCTTCTTCCACGCCAAGGATCTGCTCAGGATGGAGCCGAAGGAGCGCGATCGGCCGCTGTCCCGCCGGTTCATCCGCAGGATGCTCGTGGTCCCCGAGTCGCGCCGTCTCCATCCCCTGCTGATCGACATGAAACGGGAACGTAGTCATTTCGCGCTCGTGATCGAAGAGCATGGTGGGACCGCGGGGATCGTTACGCTCGAAGACATCCTCGAGGAGCTCGTCGGCGACATCCGAGACGAGCACGACGAGGACGAGCTCGGGGTCATCCAGCTCGGCACGAACCGGTACCTGGTCCCGGGAACGCTCCGCATCGACGAGGCCGAGCGCGCGCTTGGGCTCGATCTCCCGGAGGGCGAGTACGAGACCGTCGCGGGCTTCCTGATGGACAGGCTGGGCCGCATTCCCAAGCGCAGGGACGACGTCGAGCACGACGGGTGGCGCTTGCAGGTCAGATCGATGCAGCGGCGGCGAGTGGTGCAGGTGATGGTGGAAAGGACTCGGCCCCCGGCCGAGCCGGGGGCCGAAGACGAGGCTCAGGAGACGTAGCCCACTCGAGCGTCATCACCGTTGCGCATGGCGCGGTTCTCATGCCACCCGGCTTCGCGGCTCGAGCTCAGCGGAGGCGAGGGCCTCGCTTGGTGCCCACGTACCACGTCTGCGGCGCGCTGTCCTTGTACTTCACCGAGTAGGTCACGTGCACGCGACCGTCCGGGCCGATGTCGAGCTGCAGGAAATCCCACAACTCTCGCTCCATTGGCCCGAGCAAGACGGGCGTCTTGGTCGGCACCCGAGCCTCCGCGATGCGCGGATCGGCGGCTGCGTCGCGGATCGCAGCCACGTGCAGATGCCACGGTGCATCGGCGGCGATCTCGTCCTGGAATGCGGCCAGCGGCAGCTCGAGGCCGTTGTAGATCGTCTGTCCCGAGAGCGTGCGCAGAGCGGTCTCGCCGGGGTCGGCCCTCTTGGTGACCGGAGTCTCGTACCACGCGAGGGCGATCTTCCCGTCGTCGCCGGCCGTGATCCACGGGAACGTCGCGCAGCCCGCGCCGCGGTTCACCTTGACCGGGTCCCGCCACGACTTGCCCCCGTTGGTAGAGGCCGCGTAGTAGACGTCACAGCCCCTCTTGTCGTAGGTCGACCAGGTCGTGTACCCGTTGCCGGCGGAGTCCACCGCGGTGGTGCCCGTGAAGATCGGGCTGAAGCCGTCCTTGCGCTGCGGCTTCGTGATGACCGCCTCGGTGAAGGTCTGACCCCCGTCCTTGGACACCGCCGAGCCCAGCACGCTCTCGTCGTTGTGACTCACTACGCCGGCCACCCACAGGTCACCGGTCTTCTCGTGCGCGGCGACGTGGCCCGGGAAGTACGGCTGCCCGAGAGGGCTGCCCTCCCACGACAGGGGGCCCTCGGTGCTCCACGTCTGTCCCCCGTCGGTGGAGCTGTAGACCTCGGTGTGGCTGACGTGATTCACATACAGGTACAGAGCCTTGTTGCTGTAAGCGAGCCAGGGGCGGTCGTCGAACCCCGGGATGACCCCGTTGGCGGGGATCGTGTACTCCCACGTCTTGCCGCGGTCGGACCACGCAGACATCAGCAGGCCGGGGACGTACGTATCGACGAAGAACACGTTCCCCTTGTGGTCGACGGCGAGGTCACCCTCGGCGCCGATGCCCCACTCCCGCACGTGTCCCGGCGATTCCATCTCCGTGAACGTCTTGCCGTTGTCGGTCGAGCGCCACACCGGCGACGACGCCACGACGCAGCACGTCCCGGCGATGAAGATCGTGCCCTTGTCGTCGACCTGGATCACGGGCTCGCCGGACCATTCGTGGTCCGAAGTCTCCTGACTGCCGCGAAGCGAGTAGGCGGTGCTCGTCGCGGTGCGGGCCGGGGAGAAGGATTCGAGCGCGACGGGCTTGGTGAAGGAGAGGCCCCCTCCGCCACCTCTCGCGCGCTGTCTGGCGTGGGATCCGCCCGCCGAGGAGGTCCCACGCGATGCACCGGCAGGAGCAACGAGCGCGGCCACCACCAGGCACGCAAGAAGCGCGGTGAGGACGTTCCTTGCCGTTCGGGTCACGGGTCCGCCTCCGATGACTTGAGAACAGGTCTAGAGGGAGATTTCGCCCGATACGCCCCCTCTCCTGCCCCCCGCCCGGTGCAGCCTTGTAGCCTCTTGGGCCCATGGACGTCGACAGGATGAAGGTGGCCCGTCCCCACCTCGTGCGAGCCGTCGTCGCAACGGTGGTGGCGCTCGGCGGACTGGTGCTCGCTTCTCACTACCCAGGCGCGTTCACCGACCCCCAGGCGGACAGAGAGGATGCCTTTAGGGTTGCCGGCGCGGTAGTGCTCCTTTTGGCGGGAATCGCCGCCGTCCGAGCCGCGTCGAGGGCGGCTCGCCAGGCCATGCCCCCCGAAGCTCGTGATGCACGGGGCGGCCCTCTCGCATTCATCATCTCGCTGGTCGGTTACATCATCGTCTTCCTCGCGACCCTCGGGGCGCTTGACACGGACCTGAGTGGGCTCCTGCTCGGGGGCGCGCTCACGGGCGTCGTCATCGGGATCGCGGCGCAACAGACGCTGGGGAACTTCTTCGCCGGGATCGTGTTGCTGGCGATCCGTCCGTTCACCGTTGGAGACCACGTCGTCATGCGGTCGGGCCCCCTCGGCGGCGAGTACCAAGGTCGAGTCACCTCGATGAGCATGTTCTACGTGCACATGAACACCGAGCTCGGCCCGGTCTCGCTTCCGAACGCCGGAGTGCTCGCAGCCGCGGTCGGGCCGGGCGCCCGCGTGCCGAAGGACGAAGAGCTCGAGGAGGAGATGGAGCGCCGACGGGCCGAGAAGCAGGAGGGGGCCGGCCCCCAGCAGGGAGGCCCCCCGACCACGACCCCATGAGCGAGGCTCGAAGCCTCGCCAACCAACTGATCCGACCTTTGCCCCCTTGCCCTTCACCGGTGAGGCTCAAGGTGACAAGGATCGAGACCCTTCGTTATCGCCGAAGCCTTGCGAGCTCGGATCGGACTGAGCGGATCACGTAGTCGGGTCGCTTGACGACGTCGTTCCATGCGAAGTAGAGCATCCGCCATCCGAGAGCGGTCAAACGATTGTGTCGTCGGGAGTCTCGCTCCTCGGCAGCGGGGCCAACATGTGAACCCTTCCCACCGACCTCTATCCCCAGAAGAACGTCCGGATACGCGAAGTCGATACGAGCCACGAGCCCATCTCGGTCGAAGACCCTCCACTGGCGCGCGTCACGAGGTAGCCGGCCTCTCCTGGCGAGCCGCGCGTACTTGACCTCGAGCGTGCTTCCCGCCGGCGCCCCCTCGCCCCGCAAGTCCAAGATCCGTCACAGGGTTCGACATCCCCGCCGGCCGCATCCACCCAACTCGTCCAGCCTTCTCCGCAGCCGAGGCAGCGACGTGAGGCTGCGGCGCAGAGCGCATTCCAACGCGATCTCAACCGCTTCTTCATCGCATGCTGCGCCGAGATCGATCAATGTCCGAGTGACCGATGTGAGGGGGAAGACGCCCATGTGAGTGGCGTCCTTCCTCGGAAGCGAATCCGTGCGACAGAGGATCACCCCGTCCGATCTGTGCCCCTTCCGGTTCGGGACGTAGACCTCGACGGGCGACTCCTCTATCCCCTCGAGGTCCCAGAGACGAGCCGCAGCGCGACGACACAGATAAGCACCTGCCCCAAGACTCAGGCAAACAGCGAGCGCGTGCTGCTCCCACGAGGGCGGGTAGCCACAAAACGCATAGACGTTCTTACAAGCACGTCTCCAATCCCCCCGGCTGAGGTACCGGTGAATGGTGGAATGGGACAGCCCGTGCTTCAAGGCTTGAGCGCGGGTAACCAGCCCCAATCGCCGGCCGGCTTCATGCTGGAGCGCGCCAAGAGGCGAGCGCTGGATACCACGATCCGCGGCCACGATAGATAAGACTCAACCCCACGAGCGCGATCTGGTGTGTGGTGCGCTCCACACTCCTTTGTCTTTGGCGCTTTTTCCTTCACCGGTGACCGGTTTTGCACCAAAGAGTGAGGCTCCGGTTAGTCAGGCCCGTGAGGGCTAGGTCAGGCCCGTTTGGGGCTAGGTCAGGCCTCCGAAGCGGCGGGAGCGCTCCGCGTAGTCGCGCAGGGCATCGAAGAGCGCGTGGCGGTCGAAGTCCGGCCACAGCAGATCGGTGAAGTACAGCTCCGCGTAGGCGGCTTGCCACAGCAGGAAATTCGACAGTCGCTTCTCGCCCGAGGTACGGATCAACAGGTCCACGTCGGGCACGTCGGGCGCGTAGAGATTGTCGGCGATCGCCCCCTGCTTGGCCGCGTCCTCGAGCTCCGCCCGGCCCCCGTAGTTGAAGCACACGAGCAGGTCCAACCTGTCGTTGTGCGCGGTCATCCTCTCGGCGGCATCGAACTCCTCCAGCACATCGTCCGGAACGCGCTCGCGTCTTCCAACACGTCGTATCCGTACGCCCCGTTCATTCAACTCATCGCGGCGCTGATGAAGCAATGCGCGGTTGAAGCCGAGGAGGAAGTCGACCTCGCTTCGGGGCCGCGACCAGTTCTCGGTCGAGAACGCGTACACGGAGAGGTAACGGATGCCCGTCTCCAACGCGCCCTCCACGACATCGAAGAGTGCGCGCTCTCCGGCCTCGTGTCCCTGGATTCGCTCCAGCCCCTTCGCCTCGGCCCAACGGCCGTTGCCGTCCATGATGATGGCGACGTGGCGCGGCACCGAGCCGAACGCGGAAGGATCCTGCGAGCCTGAGGAGGACGACACTTCTAAGACGCCGCCAGGAGCGAGATGCTCTTGAGCGGCCGCTCGAGATGGAACTCCGTGTAGGCCCTCAGGGCCATCATGAGATCGAACGTCGCAGCTCGATCCGCCGTCACGCCGAAGTCCGACGACAGCAGCAGCAACAGAAGCTCTATCCGATCCGTCGCTAACCTCAACGAATCACGGTCCATCCTCCAACACGCCTCGCACACCGCCCCCCCGAGGGCCGGACTGAACCCGCCGAGTGGACCGAGCCCCCCGCATCCCGCGCACGTTCTCAACTCGGGGTGATAACCGGACAGCGAAAGCAACTTCACGAGGAAGGCCGGGACCACCGTCCCGCCTCGATCGACTGCGAGGGCGCGCAGGCCTCCGAGCAGCAAGTCGTAGACCGAGTGAGCACTCTCTCTCTCGGGCGTGATCTTCTCGACGATCTCGGCGAGCGCCGACGCGGCCGTCAGACGCTCGTAGTCCCGGCGAACGACGTCGAAAGAGCTGACGATGTCTGCTGAGGTGATCGTGTCGAGATTCCGGCCCCGGTAGATCATCAAGCTCACATGGGTGAACGGCTCGAGGCGAGCGCCGAAGCGACTCTTCGTCTTGCGGATACCCTTCGCGACCGCTCTCACCTTGCCGTTGCCGCGGGTGTAGAGCGTGACGATCCGATCCGCCTCCCCAAGCTTGATGGTCTTGAGGACGATAGCTTCGTCCTTGTAGAGCCCTGGCATACACCAAGGTTAGTGGTGACTACCTCGTACGAGGCGGATCAGGGAGCGGCGGCTTGCCCCTTGCGAGGGTCGGTAGCCGGCGTGGTTGTCGAGCGGGCGGCGAAGACCGCCATCTCTACGTGGCGTGACTCAGCATCTTCTGATGGGACCTCGAAGAAGGCGGACTTGAGGCTGATAAGGAAGACGCGGAGCTCGTCGAGCTCTGCCTTGCCCTCCCCCCTTCCGGCAATCAGCTGCTCGACCTCGCCACTGGACAGCTCTGCGAGCGCCTCGATAACCGAAGCTGCGATCGCGCCCGACGAGATCTCACCTGCGATCGCCACGAGACTCCGTCTCATCAGCTCGTCGACGGCCCCAGTGGGCTCCTCGAGGATGCGAGCCGCCTCCTCCACCGAGAGCTCCCCGAGGACGCACAGGAGCAGCGCCTCCCGCCCATCGCTCGCGAGCGTGTCTACGACCCGGCGAACCCTGAACTCACCCGGGGCGAGCTGAATCGATCCCAAGAGGCCATGGGCTGGGGGGTCGAGTCGCGAGGATTGTTCCCGCGCCTCTCCGTGAGCTATGGAGAAGGCGATGCGGCGAAGATCTCGCTCGCCGCCTCTGAACGAATGCAGGATCCCGCCCAAACCCGCAAAGAGCCGGCCGGCCACGGCCTCGGCACCGTCGGCGCGCCCAACGGCGGCCAGGTAGCCGATCACGGCGGGAGCCAGGTCGCGGTAGAGAGCGCGCCACGCGAGCTCCTCGCCGCGTGTGGCTTCGGCGAGGACCTCCCTGAACGGTGTGGAGCCCATCGCCACCCCTTCTATTGACCAATTCCTGGTAGATATATCGGCAGGTGAGCAAGCCTGGGTCCATCCGTAATGGCCGCAAGGGAACAGGTCCGGCGGGCTGCGACGGGAGATCGAGGGGCCGGAGCACGGACGAGGGACTGCGAAGGATCGCGCGGGAAGGGAGAGCGTCAGGCGAGGCCAATGCGCAGATTGCGCAGCTTCTGCTCCCCGCCCTCGTCGACGAGGTCGAAGGTCACGCGCTGACCCGGGCGCAGGAAGCGGAACATCCCCGAGTCCATCGCCTCGGGATCCACTGCGTACTCGACCTTCCCGTCGTCGGTGACGAGCCTTCCGGTTCGGGTCACCGAGTCGTACGCCTTGACGGTCGCTTGTGGCACTCCGGTCATTCTCCCTTGGGCCACAACGGCCCGTTGACGGCCCAGAAGGATAGCGTCCCAAACGCCGCCAGCACCAGGAGATCCCACACCTGTGTCGCGCTGACTGCCCCCTCTAGCCCAGGCTCGAGCGCGTTGATCGCGTAAGTCGAGGGAAGAACGATGCGGAGCGGCTCGATCCAACCGGGCAAGCTCTCGAGCGGGAGGATGCCGAGGAAGAGAACGGCCATCATCGCGAGGTTCGAGTACATGCCCGCAAGCTGCTCGTCGGGGGCTCCGAACCCGATCACGACACCGACGCCCGCAAGCGCGAAGGAACCCAGAGCCCACACCGGAGCCACCGCCCAAAGGGCAGTCAGAGAGAGATCGAAAAGCACCGACCCGAGGATCACGACCACGATAGTGCCCGGGAGGGAGAACACACCGAAGGAGATGAGTACCGAGGCAACCACCGACGCTCGCGACACCGGGAGGGTCTCGTAGAGATCGAGGGCATGGCTTTCCCTCAACGCGGCGATCCGTTGCGCCAGCATCACTACGGCTGTCATCGCAATTGCCAGCACGACCGACCCGGCAACGATCTGACGTCCGAACTCTTCCACCTGCTCATCGTCCATTACCGCCCGCAGAAGGACCGCGATGCCAAGTGGCATGACTGAGGAGACGATGAGGTACGGACGCCACGAGGTCCGCAGGCGCGCGAACTGCACCCACAGCAACACCCTGAACTTCCTCCATCCCCGCGTCACGTCACTCATCTCGGGCCTCGTCCTCCATCGAGTGACCGCTGCGCTCGAGATAGACGTCCTCGAGCGTGGGAGTCACGAGTCGGACGTCCTCGAACGTATCCTCGCCGACCGAGGCGAGGATCTTCTCGAGCGTCCGCAGTGCTTCGTCGGCGGGAACCCAGCCGTTCACCCGTCGCCCGTCAATCTTCGCCCGGCGACCGAGCAAGGAAGCGATCTCGCTTGGTCGTACCGGGGAGTCCTCTCCCACCACGACCTCGATGCGCGTCCGGTGAGCGAGGTTCGCCTTTAGCTGGGCAGGTGTGCCGGACGCGGCGACGCGCCCACGATCGAGGATCGCAACGTGATCAAGGACGTGTTCGGCCTCGGCGACGTCGTGTGTTACAAGCAGCACCGCTGCGCCGGTCCTGACCCGATCCGACAGCAGCTCCCAGATCC
>JBOGXB010000062.1:0-11707 GCA_050694215.1 Actinomycetota bacterium | reverse complement strand
CGAGACCCACTTCTCGACCCGCCCCGACAAGGCGGTGGGCTCCGACGAGGAATGGGAGCAGGCCGAGTCCGCCATCCAAGGCGCGCTCGACAAGGCGGGACTCGAGTACAAGGTGGCCGAGGGCGAGGGCACGTTCTACGGGCCCAAGATCGACATCCACGTGCGCGACGCGATCGGGCGCCTGTGGCAGATGTGCACTATCCAGGTCGACTTCCAGCACCCTGACCGCTTCGGGCTCGAGTACACCGACGAGCGTGGCGGGCGCGTGCGGCCCGTGATGATCCATCGCGCACTGTACGGCTCGGTAGAGAGGTTCGTCGGCGTGCTCACCGAGCACTTCGGCGGCGCGTTCCCAACGTGGCTCGCGCCCGTGCAAGCCGTGTTGGTGCCGATCGCGGACAGGCACCTCGACTACGCAAGATCCGTCGCGGACAAGCTGAGGGGACGAAGCGTGCGCGTCGAGGTCGACGACTCCGACAACACGATGGGGGCGAAGATCCGCCATCATCAGCTTCAGAAAGTGCCCTACATGCTGGTGGTCGGAGACACGGAGTTGGAGAGCGATTCGGTCTCCGTTCGCCGCCGCTCCGGGGAGGAGACTCGAGGCGTCTCCGTCGACGAGTTCATATCCGACGTCGCCGTCGAGATAGCCGAGCGACGGGTATGAGCCCTCTTCCCGACGCCCACGCTTCGTACTCCTCCAGGAGATCGACCCTCCGTCTACATTTTCGAGAGGATCTGGACTCTGGAGGACGAGCCGGCGGCGGGTGATGGAGAGGTTGTGGACTCCGTGGAGGTCCGAGTACGTGACGAAGGCGGACGAGGGCGACGGCTGCATCTTCTGCGACCACCTCGACGAGGGCGACGACGAGAAGGTAAACATCCTGTATCGGGGTGAGTCGACGTTCGTGATCCTGAACGCGTTTCCCTACAACACCGGGCACCTCATGGTTGCGCCGCTGCGCCATGTCGGCGGCCTGAGCGAGCTGGAAGCCGACGAGCGTCACGAGCTCTTCGACGTCATGTGCAGATCGATCGACGTGATCCGAGACGCGATGAGCCCGCATGGGTTCAACACCGGGATGAACCTCGGCCGGGTGGCGGGAGCCGGCTTACCCGGACACATCCACCTGCACGTGGTGCCGCGCTGGGGAGGTGACACGAACTTCATGCCGATAGTGGGCCAGACGAAGGTCCTGCCAGAGCTCCTGGCCGACACGGCAGCGAAGCTCCGCCCCGGCTTCCGTTCTCTCTAAACATAGGTACGCGAAACCGCGCAGTTAGACGAAGAGTTCAGGCCGCCAGCCGCCAGGTGCTCAGGATTCGATTGATCGTCGCGCCGGGGAGCTCGTCGATGTCGGCTTTGGTGACTAGTTGCAGGCGCCACCCCAGGGCCGACACGGCGCTCAGGCGCCTGCGATCGCGGTCGAACGACTCGCGTCCGGAATGGAACTGGAAACCGTCGACCTCGATCGCCAGCTTCTGTTCCGGATAGGCGAAGTCGACGCGGGCCACGAAATGCGGTCCATCCCAGATCTCGTACTGGAGCTCGGGCGTCGGAAGCGGGGAGCGCTGAAGCAGAGCCAGGAGCTTCGTCTCGAGTGGAGACTCGGGAGCCCGGTCTAGTCCAGATCTGTCGGCAAGAATCGGACGGATGACCCCAGCGCCTCGCCGTCCGCGGCCTCCCGATTCCGCCAGGCACCTCCTGAGCTTGCGCAGGGTAGTGATTCGCCTGCGCAGGGCGTCGTCCACCGCCATTGCCACTCGGGGTCCGGAGACAACTGCTCCGAGGTCGACCAGCGTTCTCTCGATGGTCGTCACCGGTATGCCTTTCACCGTAGTTCTGTGATGAGGCAAGAGGCGGCCCGTGAAGTGGACGACTATCCCGCACCGTGGCGGCAGATGGCAGTGAGAGACCGTGATCTCACACCGGCCATACGAAGCCAGCCCCGGGAGCTCCCACAGACGGGCAGCCGCCCTGTGCGAAGCAAACCCTTCCCCCCACAGACATGCGGCCATCTCGTCTTCCTCCCAGCAGGGGGGAGCCCCCGGCATCAGGTACACGCGGGGGTGAACGGGGGTCCACAGGGCATTGACGACTCTGTGCTGGATTGCCCGGGGGCTCATACCAACAGCGATGGCTTGAGCACGGCTCACCAGCCCATACTGGCGGGAGGCGATGCGATGGCAGGCCTTCTCCGACTCCTTAATGCCGGACATGAGACCCGAGACCTACGACAGTTCCGGAACTCTCCGTTGCCTGCCGCGCTTTCGCGTACCTGTGTTTAGAAAGAACTAATTTTCTGGGCGAGGTCGTGCGGGACCTCCTGGTAGTGCGAGAAGCTCCACGAGAAGGTCCCTTGTCCGCCGGTCATCGAGCGGAGGTCGGTCGCGTAGTGCGTCACCTCCGCGAAGGGAACCTTTGCGTTGACGATCTGGCGGCCTCCGCCGATGGTGTCGATGCCCTCGGGGATGCCGCGGCGCTTCTGCAGGTCGCCCATGATGTCGCCGGTGAAGGTCTCCGGCACCATGACCTGCAGCGACCAGACCGGCTCGAGCAGCGTGACCCCGGCCTTCTCCGCGGCGTCCTTGAGGGCCAGGTTGCCGGCGAGCTGGAAGGCCATGTCGGACGAGTCCACGGTGTGGTACTTGCCGTCGTAAAGCTCGGCCTTGATGTCGATCATCTGGTACCCGGTCCCGACCCCGTCCTCCATCGCCGCCCTGACGCCCTTCTCGACCGACGGGATGAACTGGTTGGGGATGGAGCCCCCGAAGATCTTGTCCTCGAAGACGAACCCCTCGCCGCGGGGGAGCGGCTCCACCCGGACGTTGCAGATGCCATACTGGCCGTGGCCCCCGGACTGCTTCACGTGCCGCCCGAGCGCGTCGGCGCTGCTGCGCAAGGTCGTCTTGTAAGGGACCTTGAAAGGGATCTCGCCGACCTCGACCGAGAACTTCCTCTTCAGCTTCTCCAGCACCACGTCGAGATGGGCGTCGCCCATACCCCAGAGGATCGTCTGGTGGGTCTCGTCGTTGCGTTCGAGCTTGAGGGCCGGATCCTCCTCGATGATCTTCTGCAGCCCGATCATGAGCTTGTCCTCGTCGCCCTTGCTCTTGGGCGCGATCGCCCTGGGCAGCAGAGGCTCGGGCGGCTCGATGCCCGGAAAGACGACGGGAGATGACTTGTCGGCGATCGTGTCACCCGTGACCGTCTCCGAGAGCTTCGCGACGCAGCCGATGTCGCCCGCCACGACCTCGGAGAGCTGCTCCTGGTTCTTGCCGCGCATCGTGAAGACGTGACCGATGCGTTCGTCCATCTTCTTCGTCGCATTGTGGATGGTGGTGTCACCCTTGAAAGTGCCTGAGTAGACGCGGAAGAAGCTGACCCGCCCAACGTAAGGGTCCGTCATCGTCTTGAAGACGAGCGCGGAAAGCGGCGCGTCGGGCTTGGGTTCGCGTGCCTCGCCGCCTTCACCCTCTACAGGAGGCCGGTCCAGCGGCGAGGGGCCGGCCGACACGATCACGTCCATGAGCCGGTCTACGCCAATGAGATGACCAGCAGAACCGACCATCGCCGGAAACATCGTGGCGTCGTCGATCCCATCGTGGATCGCCTTGACGATCTCCTCCCGCGTGATCTCGCCGCCTTCGAGGTAACGCTCCAGCAACTCGTCGTTGCTCTCCGCAACTGAATCCAAGAGATCCGTGCGGACCTCCTCGACGCGCTCCTTGCGGTCGTCGGGTACCGGCACCTCGGCGGGTTTGCCGGAGGAGTCGTACTCGAAGGCTGCTTCGTCGATGACGGAGATGATGCCCTTGAAGTCGTGCTCCCTGCCCAGCGGCAGCGACAGGGGAGCGACTCCCTTTCCGAATCCCTCGCGCAGCTGCTCGAGAGTGCGTCGGAAGGACGAGTTCTCACGGTCGAGCTTGTTGACCAAGATCATGCGTGGGAGGCCGATCTCATCCGCGTAGTTCCATGCAACCTGGGTCTGGACCTCAAGGCCCTCCACGCCTGATACGACGAAGACGGCGAGGTCGGCGACGCGCATCGCAGCTCGCATCTCGCCGACGAAGTCCGCATAGCCGGGAGCGTCGAGCACGTTTATCTTGTGGCCGTCCCACTCGACCGGAGCGAGGGCTGTGGACACAGATATGCCCTTGCGTATCTCTTCCTCGTCGAAGTCGGTGACGGTGTTCCCCTCCGTGATCTTGCCCATGCGCGTGATTGCGCCTGAGTGGAAGAGCATGGCCTCCGCCAGCGAGGTCTTTCCCGCTCCACCGTGGCCGACGAGGACGATGTTCCTGATGTTCTCCGTCTTGTAGCTCTTCACGCGATCTCCCCCTGCAAGGCTTCGTGAGTCGAGTTGGCGAGCCGCCATCTTAGGCGTGGAGCCAATCGCCCGATGCCCTCAGCCGGACCCCGCGTAGGATTCGCCCGATGCTCGACTCCAAGATCCGGGTCCACTGGGATCGGTTGATGAAACCGGTCGGACGCGGACTGGGCCGGATGGGCCTGAGTCCAAACGCGGTCACGCTCGGAGGGGTGCTGTTCCAAGCCGCCGTGGCTGCGCTCATCCTCGACGGTCGGTTGCTCGCCGCCGGCCTGGTAGCGGTGGTCGCCGCGCTGGCGGATGGATTGGACGGCGCGGTCGCCAAGGCGATGGGCGCGAGGAGCGACTTCGGAGCCGTGCTCGACTCGACGACCGACCGCCTGGCCGAAGCGCTCTACTACCTCCCGATCGCGTGGCTCTACGGCGTGTCACCCGACATCGCCGAACGCGACGAGCGTTGGGTCGCGGCTCTGGCTCTCACGGCGATGGTCCTCGCGTTCCTCGTCTCCTACATCAGGGCGCGTGCCGAGTCGCTGGGCTACGACGCAAAGGTCGGCATCGCGGAGAGAGCCGAGCGCGCAATCATCCTCATCGCGGGCTTGATCCTCGACCTCGTCCCCCTGTCGCTGATCCTTCTGGCTTCCGCCTCTGCGGTCACCTTCCTCCAACGACTCGTGCACGTGAGAAGGCAGACCGCCATCCCTCGTGGCGAGCGGTAGGCGCAAGCGTCCTCCCGACGAAGGGAGGCTCATCCAACTCGTTTACTACGGGTACGTCGCCGGGTCCGCGCTCGCGCGCGCGATCCCAGAGCGCGCCGCCTACGGGTTCGCCAAACTTTTCGGCTCTTATGCAGCGAGACGATCGAGGAAGCGGCCATTCGTCGAGCGCAACCTGGAGCGCATCACCGGATTGCGCGCGGATTCCTCCGAGATGGATGCGCTCGTCGTTGAGGCCTACCGGTCCTACGCGCGCTACTGGCTCGAGACCTTCCGTCTCGTGAGGGAGGGGCCCGAGTTCTTCCTCGAGCGCTTCGTGTGCAAGCACAACGACCGCATCGAGGAAGTCAGGAGCAGAGGAGCTGGAGCGATCGTGGTCGTGGGCCATCTCGGCAACTGGGATGCGGCCGGCGCGTGGGTCGGCGCCACCGGCCGGAACCTGGTCACCGTCGCCGAGGTCCTCAAGCCCCGGCGGATGTTCGACTTCTTCGCCGATCACCGGGCCAAGCTGGGCATGACCATCTATCCGGCTCGAGCGGGTGCGACGAGTGACCTCGCCCGTGCGGTCGGCGAGGGAGCGGTTGTGGCGATACCCGGGGACCGGGACCTGAAGGGGCGGGGACCGAAGGTCCAGTTCTTCGGAGAGACGACCACGTTCCCGGCCGGGCCGGCGGTAATCGCGCTGAAGACGGGAGTGCCGTTGCTGGTGGCCGGGGTCTATGGAGTGGAGCGAGCCGACGGCAAGAGAGGATGGGTGGCGGAGATCTCAGAGCCCATCGAGCTCCCCGACGAAACCGGGAAGGACGCGATCGCAGCACTCACCCAGCGGGTCGCGAACGTCATGGAGACATTCGTAGCGGACCACCCCGAGGAGTGGCACGTGTTCAATCCGTTCTGGCTGGCGGATCGTTGAAGATAGCGGTGGTCTGCCCCTACGCGTGGGACCGCTCCGGCGGTGTCCAGTCACACGTGAGGTCGCTTGCCCGCTCTCTCAGGAATCGCGATCACGAGGTCGCGGTGATCGCTCCGCATGCGGCGATCAGTCCCTCTCCGGCCGCAGAGGACGTCTTTCTCATCGGCCATGCCGTGAGCGTGCCGGCCAACGGATCGGTCGCCCCGCTCGCGTTCGGCCCCCTCGCCGCCGCCGGTGTTCGGCGCGTACTGAGGGCTTTCGACCCCGACGTCGTGCATCTCCACGAGCCGCTGATACCCAGCCTCCCGCTCCTGGCGCTGTGGAACACACACCGTCCCACCGTGGGCACTTTCCACGCGGCCGCAGACTCGAGCATGGGCTATCGCCTGGGCAGGCCGGTGCTCGAAAGAGCCGCGCGGAGACTCGACGTCCGAACGGCGGTCTCGGATGCCGCCCGCGAGCTCATCGCCCGCTACTTCCCCGGCGGCTACCTGCTGACGCCGAACGGAGTCGACGTGGAGCGGTTCTCGAGCGCACGAGCCCTCGACCTCGGAGGCGGGGCGAAACGCGTTCTGTTTTTGTCGCGTATCGAGCGGCGCAAGGGTCTCGAGGTGCTGATCCAGGCGATGACGCGGCTGCGAGACATCGAGGTCGAGCTCCTCGTGGCCGGGACGGGGCCGGAGCAGCGGGCGAGCCGGGCCCTTGCCGAGCGTCTCCAGGTTCCGGCTCGGTGGCTCGGCCACCTGTCCGAGGGCGACGTCGCCAGGGCCTACCGGTCCGCGGACGTCTACTGCGCGCCGGGTCTGGGCCGCGAATCGTTCGGCATCGTGCTCGTGGAGGCCATGGCGGCTGGCCTCCCCGTCGTGTGCTCGGATCTGCCGGGCTTTCGCGCCGTCGCCGGGGGAGCGGCCACCCTCGTCCCTGCCGGTGACGCGGGGGCACTGGCAGACGCGCTCCGGGTGGTCCTCACCGACGAACGGAAGGCAGCCGGGATGCGCATGATTAACGCGCCGATCGCGGCTGCCTTCGACTGGTCCCGTCTCGTGCACGGGGTGGAGAAGGCCTATGAAGCCGCGGCGAGCACGAGCGGAGCCGTGGGGCCCCGTAGGCTGGAGTGATGGTTGAGTCGACCGAGCCGCGGACTCTCGCCGACTGGGGTCTCGCAGCTCGTCCCGGCCGGCGCGCCCACCTCCGGATCGTGGCGCTGTGGACGGGTATCCCGCTGGCGCTGGCGTTCGTAGTGGCCGTGACGTTCTCGTGGTGGGCGGGCCTTGTAGTCGCCGGCGTCGCGGCCGTGGCGCTTACCGGCGGGCCCCTCCTGAGGCTGAAAAGGCTCGCTCGGCGGTTCGACGGGGCCACGGCTGTGCCGGGCTCCGAGCCTCGCCTCGAGAACCTCGTACGCGGCCTGTCGAGGGACCACCAGCTCGTCTTGCCCCGGACGGTCGTGCTCGAAAGCGCGCCTCCCAACGCGTACGTATCGAGGCCCCTCGTGGGGACCCCGGTCCTGGCGATCTCTCGTTCGTATCTCGGCGTTCTGTCCCGGACCGAGCTCGAGGGAGTGGTCGCTCACTGCCTGGTGAGGCTCGACTCCGCCGATGCACGGGCGGCGACGATGGCCGACCTGCTGGGAACGGGCGGCGCTCGCATCGCTCCGAAGGTGGGCTTCTCCGACGACATCCGGGCCGCGTCCCTCACTCGCTATCCGCCCGGGCTGTCCTCCGCCATCCGGAAGGCCGTCCCTGCGGCCGGTTCGGCCCCCCTGTGGTTCGTGGCCGACGGACCCACTCATCGCACCGTGACGCAAAGGACCGAGGAGCTGGGAGACCTGTAGATTTCCGGGGCCGCCGCGCGCCTCCGTGATACCGTCCGAGCCGGCTGAGGCCGGCTCGCTCCCGCGGCGGCCGAGCCGAGCGTGCCGGTGGCGATGCGACGCCCACGGTGACGGGCCGCGATCCTCGATACCCATACGGACCATGGAGGTGTGTAGCTTGTCGAGCAACGCAAAGAAGGCGCTTGCCATCGGAGGGGGGGTGCTCGTCCTCGCCCTCGGCGCCTACTTGTTGCTAGGGGGCCGAGACGAGAACCCGCTCCTCGAGGCGATCACGCCCAGTCCGGACACCTGCCCGCTCACCGGGGAGGAACCGAGGGATGACTCCGCTCTCGATCGGGCTGCGGTGGCCGTGAAGATCGAGAACGCGGCCGTGGCCTATCCCCTGTCGGGCTTGGAGGATGCCGACATCGTCTTCGAAGAGGTGGTCGAGGGGGGCGCCACGCGGTTCCTGGCCATCTACCACTGCTCGGATTCGTCGAAGGCGGGCCCGGTACGCAGCGCGAGGGCCGTGGATCCCGCAATCATGCTCCCCGTCACGCGCCTGCTGGCCTTCTCGGGGGCGAACGCGCCGGTGATGAAGGCGCTGGAGGAGCACGATGTCGTGATCCTGGACGAGTCCTCGGCGAACGGCGGGCTGCAGCGTGTCCCCCGCGACGGCGTGTCCTCGGAGCACACGCTCTATGCCAACTCGAGGAAGCTACGCAGGGTGGGGGAGAAGGAGTTCGACGACGCGCCAGACGATATCTTTGATTTCGGGGATCGCGAGGGCAGATCCCGGAAGGCCCGAACCATCACGATCAGCTTCAGCGGTGCAACCACCGTGGGCTACGAGTGGTCCGGTGACGAGTGGCTGCGGACGCAGAACGGTGAGCCGCTCGTCGCCGAGACTGGAGATCAGATCGCAGTGGACAACGTGCTCGTCGAGGCCCACGAAGTCAATCTCTCGGACACGATCGTCGACGTGGCCGGGAATCCATCGACCGAGATCGCCGACGAGACCGGCTCCGGCCGCTCGGTTCTGTTCCGTGACGGGCGGGCGATCGCAGGGACGTGGACGCGCGAATCGGTCGAGGACGCCGTCGTCTTCGAGACGAGAGCGGGAGACGAGATGGTGTTCGCTCCGGGATCGATCTGGATCCATCTCGTGCCGAATGGGGCGAGCGAGGTCGAGGGGTCCTTCGAGTATGCGAGGAGATAGGCCACTCGCAGTGCTCGCGGCGGTTGTCGCAGGCGCTCTGGTGGTGGGCGCGTGCAGCGGCGATGAGGAGCCCGAGGCAGCTCCGGCAAGCACCCCCACGCCTACTCCCTACACCACCTGCCCGCTCACCGGAGAGGATCCCGCGAGGCGCGTGGACCTGGCTCGCCCTGCGGTGTCGATCAAGGTCGAGAACTCACCCCAGGCGAGGCCGCAGTCGGGGCTGGAGGAGGCCGACGTCGTGTTCGAGGAGATCGTCGAGGGTGGCATCACTCGTTTTCTCGTCATCTTCCACTGTCACGACTCGAAGCGGGTCGGGCCGGTTCGCAGCGCGCGCTTCGACGACCCCAAGATCGCCAAGCTCTTCACACGCGTGCTTGCGTTCTCCGGTGCGAACGCGATCGTGCTGCGGGAGCTTGCGGACCAGAAGATGGTCTGGGTCGAGGAGAACACCTCGTCAGGAGCCCTGTTCCGCGTCCCGCCCGGGACGCTCGATATCCACAACCTCTTCGGAGATACGACCAGGCTACGCAGGCTCGACAGGGCAAAGAAGGCTGACGGACCAACAAGCGGCTTCTTCGAGTTCGGTCGCGTCCCCAAGGGTGCCAGGAAGGCGCGCTCGGTGAGGGTCAACTTCACCGCCTCCAACACGATCGAGTACCGCTGGAGGAAGGGGGCGTGGCGTCGCTACGAAGCCGGGAGCCCGTTCACGACCAAACGCGGCGGCCAGATCGCCGTTCCCAACGTGCTCATCCAGGAGGTGAGGGTCGACCGCTCCGCGAGGATCGTCGACAGCGCGGGGAATCCATCTCCCGACATCGATTGGTTGGGCGGGGGCCGCGCCTTCCTCTTCCGCAACGGCAAGGTGATCAGGGGCTCCTGGGATGCCAAGAAGAGGGGAGCCGTCATCGTCTTCGCCACGAGGAGGGGGGACCCGTTCGTGTTCGACAAGGGCGCCACGTGGGTCGAGCTCGTTCCGTCGCGGCAGGGCCAGGTCAAGGGCTCCATCTCCTTCAGGTAGAGACTGTGGATGCATTCGGTCCGCCCGAGCTTTTCTTCGTATGTATCGAGAGAAGGGCGGGGTAGCATCGAGGCATGAGCGAGGACCAGGTCGAGACCGGAGGCGCGCGAGTCAAGAGGGGCCTCGCGGAGATGCTCAAGGGCGGCGTCATCATGGACGTCACGACCGCCGAGCAAGCCACGATCGCGGAAGAGGCCGGCGCCGTGGCGGTTATGGCCCTCGAGCGTGTGCCGGCCGACATCCGGGCCGAGGGCGGGGTGGCGCGCATGGCGGACCCGGAGAGGGTCTCCGAGATCATGGAGTCGGTGTCCATCCCGGTCATGGCCAAGTGCCGTATCGGTCATTTCGTGGAGGCGCAGGTGCTTCAGGCGCTCGGAGTCGACTACATCGACGAGTCGGAGGTCCTGACTCCGGCCGACGAGGCAAATCACGTGAACAAGTGGGACTTCGACGTCCCGTTCGTATGCGGCGCCACGAACCCGGGAGAGGCGCTGCGCCGGATCGGGGAGGGCGCGGCGATGATCCGTTCGAAGGGAGAGGCCGGTACGGGGAACGTCGTCGAGGCCGTCCGTCACATGCGTTCCATCACATCCGAGCTGCGACGGCTGCAGACGTTGGGCTCCGAGGAGCTCATGAGCGCGGCGAAGGAACATCAAGCTCCCCACGAGCTCGTGCGAGAGGTTGCCGAGACCGGACGCCTCCCCGTCGTGCTCTTCACCGCCGGCGGGATAGCCACACCGGCGGACGCGGCTCTGATGATGAAGCTCGGCGCCGACGGGGTCTTCGTCGGATCAGGGATCTTCAAGTCCGGCGACCCCGCGACGAGAGCCCGAGCGATCGTCGAAGCGACGACCTATTTCGAGGACCCACACATCATCGCCAAGGTGTCGCGCGGGCTCGGCGACGCGATGGTCGGCATCAACATCGGCGACATCCCCGAGCACGAACGCCTCGCCGGGCGCGGCTGGTAGCTCCGTCCTTCGCACCCACCAGCTCTCGGGAAGCGAAAGCAGATGAAGATAGGGATTCTCGGTTTGCAGGGCGACGTGCGTGAGCACGCGCGCGCTCTCGACTCCGCGGGTGTAACGCCGATTGTCGTGAAGTATCCGCACGAGATAGCCGACGTCGACGCGATGGTGGTCCCGGGTGGCGAGTCGACGACGATCGGGAAGCTGCTCGACCGGTTCGGTTTGCTCCAACCCCTGTCCGCAAGAGCAAGTTCCGGCATGCCCTTGTACGGGACCTGCGCGGGCGCGATCCTACTCGCACGCGGGATCGTGGGTCGCGAGGACGCGCAACACCGGATACCTCTGATGGACATCGAGGTGAGGCGCAATGCCTACGGCAGGCAGATCGACTCGTTCGAGACCGACCTCGACGTCTCCGGGCTCCACGAGTCGTTCCGCGCCGTGTTCATCCGAGCTCCTGTCATCGAGACCTCGGGCCGCGACGTCCAGGTACTGGCGGAGCACGGCGGCAATCCGGTGCTGGTCCGGCAGGGACACCTGCTCGCGTCCACCTTCCATCCGGAGATGACGGGCGACGATAGGGTTCATAGGCTTTTCGTAGAGATGATGGAGAAGTAGATGTCCGGTCATTCCAAATGGTCCACGATCAAACGCAAGAAGGGGGCTGCCGACACGCAGCGATCGAAGCTTTGGGGCAAGCTCTTGCGCTTTGTCGAGGTCGCGGCGCGCGGC
>JBOGXB010000061.1:0-11798 GCA_050694215.1 Actinomycetota bacterium | reverse complement strand
GAGTCTCCCGCAGAGGATCGGGGGGAACCCGCAGCCGAGGCCGAGCCCGCGGTCGAGCAACCCGCAGCCGAGGCGCCGGCCGCCGAGGCCGAGCGTTCGCCTGCCGCTGCGCCCGCGGAGGAGCCGGAGGCCGCTTACGTGCCCGACGACACGCTGATCCCGCCCAACGAACGGCCGGGCGACTGGTTCGTCATCCACACCTACGCGGGTTACGAGAACAAGGTGAAGGCGAACCTGCTGTCGCGTATCTCGTCAATGAACGTGGAGGAGAGCGTCTTCGAGGTCGTCATCCCGATGGAAGACGTCATGGAGATCAAGCAGGGCAAGAAGCAGATCGTCCAGAAGAAGGTCTTCCCCGGCTACCTCCTGTGCCGTATGTACCTCGACGACGATTCGTGGTACGTCGTCCGCAACACCCCCGGAGTCACCGGTTTCGTCGGCTCCGGCGCCAAGCCCACTCCACTGTCGGCGCGCGAGGTGGATCGGATCCTCCAGGTCAAGGAGGACCAAAAGAAGCTCAAGCCGAGGCTCGAGTTCGAGGAGAACGAGAGCGTGCGAGTCACGTCCGGTCCTTTTGCGAACTTCACGGGATCTATCTCCGAGATCAACGTCGATCAGTCCAAGCTCAAGGTGCTCGTCAACATCTTCGGACGTGAGACCCCGGTCGAGCTCGGATTCGATCAGGTCGCGAAGCTCTAGACGAAGAGAGGACTCGGGCATGGCAGCAGGAGGTGGCCGTCGCAAGAAGGTTGCAACGGTGTTGAAGCTTCAGATCCCCGCCGGGCAGGCGACCCCTGCTCCCCCCGTCGGCCCAGCTCTAGGTCAGGCCGGCATCAACATCATGGAGTTTTGCAAGCAGTACAACGCGGCGACCCAGCAGCAAACGGGCACGATCGTCCCCGTCGAGATCACCGTATTCGAGGATCGATCCTTCTCCTTCATCACCAAGACGCCTCCTGCGGCGGTACTGCTGCGGCAGCGAGCGGGCGTCGAAAAGGGGTCGGGTGAGCCCAATCGGGAGAAGGTCGGAAGCGTCACCAAGAACCAGGTGCGTGAGATCGCCGAGATCAAGATGCCGGACCTCAACGCCAACGACGTCGACGCGGCGATGAAGATCGTCGAAGGCACGGCCCGGAGCATGGGCATCACCGTTAGATAGCGACTTCTAGTCAGCGGGAGGCGGGCCCGACCGCCGTTGACCGCAGGTAGGAAGATGGTTATGGGAAAGCAGGGAAAGCGTTTCAAGCAGGCACTGGAGAGCATCGATCGCGACCATCTCTACTCGCCCGGCGAGGCGATCAAGCTGCTCAAGGACTTCCCCACCCCCAAGTTCGACGAGACGGTCGAGTTGAACATCCGGCTCGGAGTCGACCCGCGCAAGGCGGATCAAATGGTGCGCGGAGCGATCTCCTTGCCGAAAGGGACCGGCAAGACGATGCGCGTGGTTGCCTTCGCCAAGGGCGAGAAGGCGACGGAGGCGCTGGAAGCGGGAGCCGACGAGGTGGGCGACGACGATCTCTCCGAACGCATCTCCGGCGGCTGGATGGACTTCGACGCGGTAGTGGCCACGCCCGATCTGATGCCGGTGGTGGCCAAGCTCGGCCGGGTCCTCGGCCCCCGAGGCCTCATGCCCAATCCGAAATCCGGGACCGTAACCGACGACGTGGGCAAGGCGATATCGGACATCAAGGGGGGCCGGGTCGAGTACCGGACGGACAAGAACGGCAATCTCCATCTGATCGTTGGGAAGAGGTCCTTCGCCGAGAAGGACCTTGCGGACAACTACCTCGCGGTGGTGGACGAGGTTCTCCGCGCCAAGCCCGCCTCTGCGAAGGGTCGCTTCATCAAGAGCATCACGCTCTCGACCACGATGGGCCCAGGCATCCGGATCGATCCGCAGAAGTCGAAGGACTTCGTCGAGGAGCAGCTCGACACCGAGATCTCTATCACCTGACGCGAGCAGGTCGCACGGGTCACTCGCCCCTTCCGAGGTCGGAAGTCGTTGCCCGTACACGACTTCGGACCACAGAACGATCTGACGCCGTAGAAGCCCTTGAAGGCCTCTGCTATCCTGCCCGATCGAAGCCTCAGACCGCCGGTGAGCACGAGCTCCTAAGCCACACGGGCCGGCGCAGGTGAGCCAATCGCTCGGCAGCGAGTCGGGCGGTGAGGAAGCGCGTCGAGCGCGGTCGCCTGAAACTGGGCGACCGTTTTTTGTGTGAAGGAAGGGAGCCACATGGCCAGGCCCGAGAAGGAGCAGGCCGTCGAGGAGATCGCCGGGAAGTTCGGCGACGCCCAGGCGGCTCTCCTGACGGAGTACCGCGGGCTGACCGTCGGCGAGATCGCTGAGGTCCGAAGCGCGCTGAGGGACGCGGAGGCCGAGTACAAGGTCATGAAAAACACCCTGACTCGGATAGCGGTTCGCGAGGTCGGGCTCGACGAGCTCGTCGAAATGCTTCAGGGCCCTACCGCGATCGCCTTCTGCAAGGGGGACGCCGTGGCTGCGGCGAAGGCGCTGGACGACGCCGCCAAGAAGTTCCCCGTGCTGGTCATAAAGGGCGGGGTGCTGCGAGGTCAGGTCATCGATGCCGAGCAGGCGAAGGCACTGGCGAAGCTCGAGTCACGCGAGATCCAGCTCGCCAAGATCGCCATACTGATGAACACGCCCTTGCAGCAGACCGTGAACGTGTTTGCGGCGATGCTGCGGGACCTGGGCTCGATGCTGGCGCAGGTGCTGGCCGAAAAGGAGTCCACGGAGCCCTCGGCCGAGCGGGCGTCCGACACCGCGGGCGAGGACGAGGGCGACGCAGTCGAGACCGCCGCCGGGACCGAAGCAACGAACGCGGGCGATGCCGTGGAGGACGAGAGCGAGACCGAACGAGAGCAAGTCGCCGAGAGCGGAGAAGAGGAGGAGAAGTAGATGGCCACAAAATCGCCGTCACAGGAAGACGTCCTCGAAGCGGTCGCGAGCTGGACCGTTCTCGAGCTGTCGGAATTCGTGAAGGCCTTCGAGGAGAAGTTCGGGGTCAGCGCCGCCGCGCCGGTAGCGGTCGCCGCTCCGGGGGCTGCGGCTCCGGGGGCTCCCGCAGAGGGTGCCGCCGAGGAGAAGGACGAATTCGACGTGGTCCTCGGGTCGGCCGGGGACCAGAAGATCCAGGTGATCAAGGAGGTCCGCTCGCTCACGAGTCTCGGCCTCAAGGAGGCGAAGGAGCTGGTCGACTCGGCCCCCAAGCCGGTCCTCGAGAAGGTGCCCAAGGACCAGGCGGAGGCGGCCAAGGCAAAGCTCGAAGGGGCCGGCGCCACGGTCGAGCTGAAGTAGCAAATCCAAGCAGGGCCGGAATAACCGGCCGGCTTGGACTGTTGACCATCCTGGTGTCGGGGGCTAATCTCCCGTGTAGCTAGTGATCAAGGAGTACTGATACAGGCGCTTTTCGAAGCAATAGGCCGCCTTGACGGCGGTATGGGCGCGCGCCTATACTGCTCATTTGCTGTGCCCTGTCCCCACGCGTTCGATTCGTCCTGTCGCGCGGCTAAGAACCGCCCAGAGCGAGCCGCATGGGGGAGGTCGGGAGGAGAAAAAGGGGCCTCTTCCTGACCCGGTTCCAGAGTGGCCCTCGCGGTTCAACTTCAGGAGGCTCGCTTGTCGTCTAATGCCGTGCGCGACCGTCGTACCTTTGCCAAGCTCTCCGAAGTCCTTCCCCCGCCCAACCTGATCTCCGTCCAGAAGGAATCGTTCGACTGGTTCCTGGACAGCGGGCTGGGCGAGACCCTTCGGGACATCTCCCCGATCGAGGACTTCACCGGCAATTTGGCTCTGCAGTTCCTCTCGCACCGCTTTGAGAATCCCAAGTTCGACGAAGACGAGTGCAAAGAGAAGGACATGACCTTTTCGCGTCCGCTCTTCGTAACCGCCGCTTTCATGAACAAGGAGACCGGCGAGATCAAGGAGCAGACGGTCTTCATGGGCGACTTCCCCATGATGACGGGAAAGGGCACGTTCATCATCAATGGAACCGAGCGTGTGGTTGTCTCACAGCTCGTTCGTTCGCCCGGTGTCTACTTCGACAAGTCGATCGACAAGACTTCCGACAAGGACATCTTCACATGCAAGATCATCCCGGGACGGGGCGCGTGGCTCGAGTTTGAGACCGACAAGAAGGACACAGTCGGGGTTCGAATCGACCGGAAGCGTCGCCAGAACGTCACCGTGCTGCTGAAGGCTCTCGGATATGGGAGCGATGATGACATCCTTGCGTTGTTCGATGGGGCCGAGTCGATAGCCCTAACCCTCGAGAAGGACACGATCCAGTCCGAGGAAGACGCGCTCATCGATATCTACCGGAAGCTCCGTCCGGGCGAGCCCCCCACGGTGGAGAGCGCGCGCAATCTTCTGGAGAACCTCTTCTTCAATCCAAAGCGCTACGACCTCGGAAAGGTCGGTCGCTACAAGGTCAACAAAAAGCTGGGATTCAAGACCGACGAGAAGACGCTGGAGGAGTTCGGGCTCGTGCTTCGCAACGAAGACATCCTCCAGACGATCCGCTATCTCGTCGAGCTCCACGCGGGCAACTCCGAGTACGAGACAGACGACATCGACCACTTCGGCAACCGAAGGATCCGTCCCGTCGGCGAGCTGATCCAGAACCAGATAAGGGTTGGTCTCTCTCGAATGGAGCGGGTCGTGCGCGAACGGATGACGACCCAGGACGTCGAGGCCATCACGCCACAGACGCTCATCAATATTCGACCCGTCGTCGCGTCCATAAAGGAATTCTTCGGCTCGAGCCAGCTCAGCCAGTTCATGGACCAAACGAACCCGCTGGCCGGGCTCACGCACAAGCGGCGCTTGTCCGCGCTCGGTCCCGGGGGACTGTCGCGGGAGCGTGCCGGCTTCGAAGTCCGTGACGTCCACTCGTCACACTACGGACGCATGTGTCCGATCGAGACTCCGGAGGGGCCGAACATCGGGCTCATAGGTTCACTGTCGACGTACGCGCGGCTCAACCGCTATGGGTTCATCGAGACCCCGTACCGCAAGGTCGCGGACAGCAAGGTGACGACCAAGATCGAATACCTGACCGCGGATGAGGAGGGGCGAAAGATCATCGCCCAGGCCAACGCCGAGCTCGACGACCAAGGTCACTTCGTCGAGGGGAAGGTTCTCGTGCGTGGTCGCAACAACGAGGTCGAGTACGTCGACCAGCATGAGGTCGACTACATGGACGTGTCGCCCAAACAGATCATCTCTGTGTCGGCGGCTTGCATCCCATTCCTGGAACACGACGACGCCAACCGCGCGCTGATGGGCGCGAACATGCAGCGCCAGGCCGTGCCGCTGCTGCGGCCCCAAGCCCCATACGTCGGGACGGGACTCGAGTTCCGCGCCGCGGTGGACGCCGGCGACGTCATCGTGGCCGAGTTCAACGGGGTCGTGGAAGAGGTGACGGCAGACCGCATCGTCGTCGCCCCCTCCGGCGGGGGGTCCGGTGAGCGCAAGATCTATAGGCTCGAGAAGTTCCGCCGTTCGAATCAGTCGACCTGCATCAACCAGCGCCCCACAGTGAAGGAGGGGCAGAAGGTCCGCAAGGGCGACATCCTCGCCGACGGGCCGTCGACCGAAAATGGCGAGCTCGCGCTGGGCGCCAACCTGCTCGTGGCCTTCATGAGCTGGGAGGGCTACAACTTCGAGGACGCCATCATCATCTCCGAGCGCCTCGTCAAGGACGACATCCTTTCCTCCATCCACATCGAGGAGTTCGAGGTCGACGCGAGGGACACGAAGCTGGGGGCCGAGGAGATCACCCGGGACATCCCCAACGTGTCGGAGGAGGTCCTGGGGGATCTCGACGAGCGGGGGATCATCCGGATCGGGGCCGACGTCGGGCCCGGCGACGTGCTCGTCGGAAAGGTCACCCCCAAGGGCGAGACCGAGCTCACCCCGGAGGAGAGGTTGCTCCGAGCGATCTTCGGCGAGAAGGCGCGCGAGGTGCGGGACACCTCCCTCAAGATGCCCCATGGTGAGGATGGCAAGGTGATCGGCGTGCGCGAGTTCTCGCGCGACGCCGGCGACGAGCTCTCGCCCGGCGTGAACGAGCTCGTGCGTGTCTTCGTCGCTCAGAAGCGCAAGATCTCCGAGGGCGACAAGCTCGCCGGCCGTCACGGGAACAAGGGCGTGATCGCGAAGATTCTGCCCGAGCAGGACATGCCGTTCCTGCCGGACGGGACCCCGATCGACATCATCCTCAACCCGCTCGGCGTTCCCTCGCGCATGAACCTCGGCCAGGTGCTGGAGACACACCTCGGCTGGGTGTCCAAGATGCGCTGGGAGGACGGCGAGGGTCTCGACGGCCAGCCGGGGAAGTGGCGAGACGCGGAGCCCACCTTCGTGTCCACCCCCGTGTTCGACGGGGCGAGGGAGAACGAGATCCTCGAGGCCCTCGATACCGTGTCGAAGCGGAAGATGGAGTACCCGCTCGCAGACGCCGAGGGCAAGGCGACCCTCTACGACGGACGCTCGGGCGAGCCCTACGACAACCCGATCACCGTGGGCTACATGTACATCCTGAAGCTGAGTCACCTCGTCGACGACAAGATTCACGCTCGTTCCACCGGGCCGTATTCGATGATCACCCAGCAGCCGCTGGGAGGTAAGGCCCAGTTCGGCGGGCAGCGCTTCGGGGAGATGGAGGTGTGGGCCCTCGAGGCTTACGGGTCCGCCTACTGCCTGCAGGAGCTGCTGACGATCAAGTCCGACGACGTGCTCGGCCGGGTGAAGGTCTACGAGGCCATCGTCAAGGGAGAGAACATCCCCGAGCCCGGGATCCCCGAGAGCTTCAAGGTGCTGATCAAGGAGATGCAGTCCCTCTGCCTGAACGTCGAGGTGCTCTCGGCTGAGGGTGAGGAGATCGAGATGAAGGAGATCGACGAGGACATCTTCCGCACTGCGGAGGAGCTGGGAATCGATCTGTCGCGGCGAGAGCCGTCGTCCGTCGAGGAAGTCTGAGGAGGCCGATAAAACACATGATGGACGTCAATTACTTCGACGAGCTACGGATCGGCCTGGCGACTGGGGATCAGATCCGCGCATGGTCGAACGGCGAGGTCAAGAAGCCGGAGACGATCAACTACCGAACGCTCAAGCCTGAGAAGGACGGGCTCTTCTGCGAGAAGATCTTCGGCCCGACGAAGGACTGGGAGTGCTACTGCGGTAAGTACAAGCGAGTCCGATTCAAGGGCATCATCTGTGAGCGCTGCGGCGTCGAGGTTACCCGTGCCAAGGTGCGCCGCGAGCGTATGGGCCACATCGAGCTGGCCGCTCCCGTCACCCACATCTGGTACTTCAAGGGCGTCCCGAGCCGCCTTGGGTACATGCTCGACATCGCTCCGAAAGAGCTCGAGAAGGTCATCTACTTTGCCGCGTCGATCGTGACCGGCGTCGACGAGGATAGGCGTCACCGCGATCTCCCGCGTCTCGAGGAGGAAGTCGAGAAGGAGATCGCCAGGCTCGAGTCCGAGCGCGACCAGCGCATCGAGGAGATCCTGCGCGAGCTCGAAGGTCGTCTCGAGGAGATGGAGTCTCGTAAGGCTCGTTCCTCCGAGAAGAACGCGGCCAAGAACCAGTCGGAGCGACAGCAGAAGGAGGTGCGCGAGCGCGCCGAGCGCAATATCGCTTTGGTGCAGGCGACGCTGGACGCGTTCCGGGACCTCAACCGAAAGAAGATCATCGACGACGAGATCCTCTGGCGTGAGCTCAAGGACCGCTATGGCGACTACTTCAAGGGTGGCATGGGGGCCGAGGCGATCAAGGAGCTCCTCTCGCAGATCGGCCTCGAAGATGAGGCCGAGAGTCTCCGCGAACAGATCAAGACTGCCAAGGGCCAGCGGCGCCAGCGGGCCATCAAGCGACTGAAGGTCGTCGCCCCCTTTACGGACCCCAGCAAGAAGAACTCGCCGATGGGGATGGTGCTGGACTGTGTGCCCGTCATCCCACCGGATCTCCGTCCGATGGTGCAGCTCGACGGTGGCCGGTTCGCTACGAGCGATCTCAACGACCTCTACCGCCGGGTGATCAACCGCAACAACCGCCTCAAGAGGCTGCTCGACCTCGGCGCCCCCGAGATCATCGTCAACAACGAGAAGCGCATGCTCCAGGAGGCCGTCGACGCTCTATTCGACAATGGTCGGCGCGGCCGTCCGGTCACCGGACCGGGCAATCGCCCGCTGAAGTCTCTCTCGGACATGCTCAAGGGCAAGCAGGGTCGTTTCCGCCAGAACCTTCTCGGCAAGCGCGTGGACTACTCCGGGCGCTCTGTGATCGTGGCGGGACCGAAGCTGAAGCTGCACCAGTGCGGCTTGCCCAAGGCCATGGCCCTCGAGCTCTTCAAGCCCTTCGTAATGAAGCGCCTGGTAGACCTGGGCCACGCACAGAACATCAAATCGGCCAAGCGGATGGTCGAGCGAAGCCGTTCCCACGTCTGGGACGTATTGGCGGAGATCATCCATGAGCACCCCGTGCTCCTGAACCGTGCGCCGACTCTTCACCGTCTGGGCATCCAGGCGTTCGAGCCGGTGCTGGTCGAAGGGAAGGCCATCCAGATCCACCCGCTCGTGTGCGTCGCCTTCAACGCCGACTTCGACGGCGACCAGATGGCCGTGCACGTCCCACTGAGCTCCGAAGCTCAGGCCGAGGCGAGGCTCCTCATGCTCTCGGCCCACAACGTCCTGTCTCCAGCGCATGGCGATCCGATCGTGACGCCCACTCAGGACATGGTGATCGGTGTCTACTACCTGACAGCCGAGCACGCCGGCGAGGCGGGCGAGGGCCGAGTGTTCTCGTCCGCGAACGAGGTCTTTATGGCGTACGACGCCAAGGCCATCGAGATCCACGCAACGGTGAAGGTCCGCGGTCTCAAGCGGTTCGAGGACGAGTCGCTGGAGGAATACGAAGCGAACCCGAGCCGGCTGAAGGAGACGACCGCGGGTCGAGTCATCTTCAACGATGCCTTCCCGGCCGATTTCCCCTACCAGAACAGTGTCGTCAAAAAGAAGGAGATGGCAGCCCTGATCGACCGGGCCGCGCACCTCTACGACAAGGCCGACCTCGCGAAGATCCTGGACGCGGTCAAGGATGTCGGCTTCAGCTATGCGACGCGGGCCGGAGTGACGATCGGTCTCCAGGACGTCACCACGCCCGAGGGGAAGGCAAGGATCATCGCCGAACACGAGAGGCGGGCGGACAAGGTCGAGAGTCAGTATCGCAAGGGAATCATCACGGAAGATGAGCGCCGTCAGGAGCTCATCGAGATCTGGACCGAGGCATCGGACAAGGTTCGCGACGAGATGGTCGCGAGCTTCGACCAGCTCAACCCGATCTACATGATGGCGAACTCCGGTGCTCGAGGCAACATCCAGCAGATCCGCCAGATTGCCGGAATGCGAGGTCTGGTCGCCAACCCGCGTGGAGAGATCATCCCCCGACCGATCCGCGCGAACTTCCGCGAGGGTCTGACGGTGCTCGAGTACTTCATCTCGACGCACGGCGCCCGAAAGGGCTTGGCCGACACCGCCCTGCGCACGGCAGACTCGGGCTACCTGACCCGTCGGCTCGTGGATGTGGCTCAAGAGATCATGGTGCGCGAGGAGGACTGCGGCACAGATCGCGGGATTCGCATCGACATTCCCACCGAGCGCCAGCATCTCAAGCAGAAGCTCCAGGCGCGTGTCTTGCTCGAGGACGCGACCTCCTCTGACGGCACGGTTCTTGCCAAGGCCGGTTCGGCCGTCACCCCCGAGGCCGTTAAGGACATCGAGTCCGCGGAGGTTGAGGAAGTCATCGTTCGATCCGTGCTCACCTGCGAGGCGCGCTACGGCGTTTGTCGTCAGTGCTATGGAATATCCCTGGCGACCGGTCAAGCCGTCGAGCTCGGTGAGGCCGTCGGCATCATCGCCGCGCAGTCGATCGGTGAGCCCGGCACCCAGCTGACGATGCGTACCTTCCACACTGGGGGAGTGGCGGGCGAGGACATCACTCACGGTCTGCCGCGCGTGGTCGAGCTGTTCGAGGCTCGCACACCGAAGGGGAAGGCTGAGATCGCCAAGGCTTCGGGAAAGATCGACATCCACGAGGACGAGCGCACGAGACGGATCGAGCTCATCCCCGACGACGGATCGGAACCGATCGAGTACAAGGTGCCGCGGCGCGCGCGTCTCACCGTGCGAAGCGGAGACTCGGTCAAGGCAGGCGACGCGCTTACCGAAGGTTCGAAGGATCCCGAGGAGATACTCGAGATCCTGGGTATGCGCGACGTGCAGCTCTATCTGGTGAACGAGGTCCAGAGTGTGTATCGCAGCCAGGGTGTGCCGATCCACGACAAGCACATCGAGCTGATCGTGCGGCAGATGCTGCGAAAGGTCACGGTCATCGAGCCGGGAGAGACCGACTTCATGCCCGCCGACAGGCTGGATGCCAGGGTCTTCGCGGAGGATAACGAGCGCGTCGTCTCGGACGGAGGCGAGCCGGCGACGGCGCGGCCCGAGCTCATGGGGATCACGAAGGCGTCGCTGGCAACCGACTCGTGGCTCTCGGCCGCCTCGTTCCAGGAGACGACCAGGGTGCTGACCGAGGCCGCGATCCGCGGCAAGTCGGACCCATTGATAGGGCTCAAGGAGAACGTCATCATCGGCAAGCTCATTCCGGCGGGTACGGGCATGAGCCGCTACCGCTCGATCCAGGTCAAGACGACGGGCGAGGGCGCGATGTCCGACGAGGAAGCGCGGGCGATGTTCGGCCTGCCGCCGAGAGTCGAGGACGAGGAGGCCGAGGAGGCCGCCCGCGAGCTCCTCGGTGGCGTGGGACTTGCGGCCGTGCCTTCTGGGGATGGCGAGGGCGACGGCGAGGTCTCGCTCAGCGAGTCCGAGGAGGCCGAAGAGACCGAGTCTCAGGAAGTCTCCTGAGCGCAAGCGCTTAACGAAGTTGTTCGATTCTTGAGGCCCCGGCGATCGAGCCGGGGCCTCGAGCTTTCCCACTGGCTACCTTGCGCCCGGCAGCGTTGGAGCGGCTTACCTCACGCGCCCCTGCTCGGCGAGGTAGACGACGCTCATCCCACCCCGCCCGAGGAGCGACTGGATGCGATAGCCGGCGAGCTCCGCCTCGACCATGGGATCGACCTTCACAGGGTCATTTAGACCCGTACGCGCACGCATGGCAATGGCCTTCACGGACGGTGTTTGACCAGGTCGGCCCCCGTAGGTATCCTCTTTGGTCGCGTCCCGACGGGACGCAGTTCGCGTCTGTACGAGGGCGCCGACAAGGACTAGAGGTCGCATTCCTACGCTCGCGCGAGGAGGGATGGGACCCGCCCCGAGCTCGGTGAGCTCCGGGAGGCCCGGTTGCCCCGGGAACCACCGGAGTCAGGGACAGATCGCCGGGCGATGGCCAGCCGGGAGGACAACCGGATCTACATCCGGCCCTAGCTTCCGGCCAGACCATTTGGAGCGGCGTTGCCGCGCCATAGAGGTGAGGTGTGCCTGCCGCGAGGTGGGCGCAGGGACGAACCGGGCAGGTCGCCCGGTGGCCGACCCGGCCCGGCTGGATCGGGCCGGGCGAGAGCAAGCGCCGGGTTGTGCCCGGCAGAAGGAGAGTGGGTGCCGACCGTCCAGCAGCTGGTCCGCCAGGGCCGGCAGAGCAAGAAGGAGAAGTCGAAGTCGCCGGCCCTCAAGGGGTCGCCGCAGCGCCGGGGCGTGTGCACCCGCGTCTACACGACTACTCCCAAGAAGCCGAACTCCGCTCTCCGCAAGGT
>JBOGXB010000060.1:0-12022 GCA_050694215.1 Actinomycetota bacterium | reverse complement strand
CCCTAAATGGGCTGTTCGCTGCAAACGGATCTGCAAACGAACTAGGAGGGACAAGATGTCCCTCCATGTCAGAACTGGGCACTGGTCTTTGATTCGTTACGACCTGACAGGGCTATTTGAACCTGGTCGGGACAGGCTGTCACGGCGAGGGTGACACTCGTAATGAGCAGGTCAGGGGTTCGATTCCCCTCCCCGGCTCCGTTGATTGTGTGACTGACGCGGCTCCGTTGGTTCTTTGGCGGAAAACCGTTCATGGGTGATAGTCGATGCGCCAAAGGGTCGCCCGAGTCAATAGGGTCATCGACGCCGGCGGTATGGATTCCGAGATCGCGAACGCGATCAGCGACGACAGGATCGTGATGGCAACGGTTTATTCACACATGAGTCTCGGCTAGCGGCACCCAAGTGGAAACGACCGAATGCTTCACGTCCGATCCACGACCCCACCCGCTACCTCGGGCGCTCCTCGAGCTGCTCCAGCAGTCGCTTCGGCGCCACCCTGCGCCACGAGTCGATGAGGACCTCGCGGAGCTCGTTAGGCTCGATCGCGGACAGCCGGACGAGCATTGCCGGGTAGCCATCGTAGTGAGGCGTCGTGAAGAAGACGTCGGGCTCGGCCCGAAGCAGCATCTCCTTCTCGTCCTCGTCGACGAGCACGACAAATGACGCCCAGCTCTCGTAGCCTGACGAACGACCTCTTACCCACCTTCAGGGATGGCGTTCTGTACCACGTCGACTCCTCGACTTCGGGGAGCCTCTTGCCGAGCTTCTTTACCGTCGCCCAAGTCGGCACAGCTCAATCCTCCGCACAAGCCTGGAACCGCCGGACCTCTATCCCGATCGCTTCAACTTTCCGTGCTGTTTCGCGTACCGCTCGCCGCGACGGAACACGGCCAGGCCGACCGGGATCGAGACGATGCCGATCACAATCAATGCTCTGATCTCGTCCCACATCGCGCCGACGCCGTCGCCGTCGAGGATCGCGTCGCGGATCCCCTCCAGCGCGTAGGTGGCGGGGGAGATCGCTGCGAGCCACTGCATGGGCTCCGGCAATATCTCGATGCTGTAGTAGACGCCGGAAACGACGAGCAGCATCCCCTGGGCAATGAAGCCGAGCTGCGATCCCTTCTCCGGCGATATCAGCGGCAGGACCGCCGTCATCATTCCGATGCCGACGAAGGAGACGGACGAGACGGCCAGCACGAGCAAGGCCGCGACGAAGTCCGCGTCCGGCATCTGCAGATCGAAGAAAAACGCGATCGTTCCGAAGAGGAGGGCGGACCGGATGACTCCGTAACCGACCGCGAAGATGCCCATCCCGATCAGGTGCGTTGGTCGTGACAACGGCGCCATGAACGTGTACTCGATCGTTCCCTCCCATCGCTCCCACGCGACCGTCTCGGTCAGGATCTCGAAGATGATCCCGAGGTAGGCCCATATCACCGCTCCGATCAAGAGGACCGTGGTCTGGCGGTTGACGTCGAGCACCCCGCCCGCGGCCTCCATCCCCTGCGCAATGAACACCACCGTCAGAGCGTTCGCTACGGTCCAAAGGAAGAAGGCGAGCTCCCACCACGCATAACGCTTGACGAGGTAGGCGTTGCGCTCGACTATCCCACCGAGGCCTATGAGCTCTGCCCGAAGGGTCGAGGCGGCGCCCCTCATCGGTCACCTCCGTCTTCCTCGTCGGCTTCCTCCTCGAAGGTGCGTCCGGTGGCGGAAAAGAACGCCTCCTCCAGCGTCGACGCGCCGTAATGGCGCTTCAGTTCGTCGGGAGGGGCGAGGATCAACAGCCGGCCTTCATCGAGGATGCCGACGCGATCGGCAAGGATCTCCGCCTCTGCAAGGTCGTGCGTGCACAGCAGGATCGTCGCGTCCTGTGTTGCGCGCACCCGACGGATGAAATCCTGCACCTCGAGCTTCGAACGAGGATCCAGCCCGGTAGTGGGCTCATCGAGGAGCAGAAGCACCGGGGACGTGAGCAGAGCACGAGCCAGGGCGATCTTCTGCTGCATCCCGCGCGACAGGTTCTCCATTGGCTCGTTCCGACGCTCAAGTGGGAATCCGATCTGATGGAGAATCTCGGGAATCTGAGCTCGGGTCTCCGTTGTCGTCATGCCGTAGAAGCGCGCTGCATAGCTCAGGTTCTCCATGGAGGACATCTTCTTGAAGAAGGAGGCCTCCACCGAAACACGATTGATCAAACGGCGCACCGGACGCGACTCAGTGAAGACATCGAGTCCGAAGACCCGCGCACTCCCACCATCGGGAAGGAGCAACGTCGACAGAAGTCGCACGAGTGTGGACTTCCCCGAGCCGTTCTGGCCGAGGATTGCCACGCATTCGCCCCGCTCGATGCTGAACGTCACATCCTTGAGGGCCGCGGTCTTTCGTCGTCGTCGTCGCAGCCACCCTCGGCGACCATCACGCCGGAAGAACTCCTTCGAGAGATCTGAGACCTCTACCGCCGGCGTAGACGGGCGAGGAGGTTGTGCGTCAGTTGGAACGGAAAGCGTGCGGCTGGACATCGGGTTGCTCCTTGACAACGGTGACGATCGAAGAGAGGGAACGCGAACATCGGCCCCGGGTGGGGCCCGGACGCGAGTATCTGCGTGTCAACCGAGGAGCAACATCACGCAGCCACTCTACCTTCCGTGACTCGAGGAAGGCAAGGCGCTAGGTCCCGGAGACGCGCTTTCGGTAGGCGCGCGTTTTGTTTCTGTTGCCGCAGACGCGCATCGTGCACCAGCGCCCGGACCGGTTCTTGGAGTGGTCGTAGAAGACCCACCTGCAATCGTCGGCCGCGCACATCTTGAGTCGACCCCACGTGCCCTTGACGTCGGCTTCGAAGACATCCCCGAGGATCGCCGCGAGCGCACCACGGACACCTCCGGAGGCTCCCTCCAACGCCGCCTCGCCGGTGGGATCGAACCGAACATGCAGAGGAAGGGCGCGGCTCAGCTGAGTGAGCTCTGCGGCCGCGTCGGGATGTGGGTCCGAGCCGTCGCAGTTGTCCCGGACCATGAGCCTCAGCAGATCTCGCAGCCGCACCCCCAGGTCATGGTCACGGCGTGACACGCTCGCGTCCGGCTCCAGCACACCGACCGAGGCAAGCCAGGATGCCAGGCCCTCCGGGTCGGCGATCGCATCTGTTCCATCGTTGACATCCAGCGTGTTGGTGAAGGCGTGGACCCTGTGCAGCTCCGCAGGCCTCCGATCGTATGTCTCGGTGCTCATTCCCGGCTCATCTCCTCAATCCCTGTCGACACCATCGTAGCAATTTTGGGGGTTGCAATCCAGTCCACACCGGTGTAACCTTTTCACTGGTGTTGAAATTCCACGAGGGAAGGAGCGAGAGATGAGGCCCATAGCCCCCGAGATGACCTACCCCGACCTCGAGCCGCCGGGTGGGATTGCGCCGACGGTGCGGGTCACCGCAGAGCAGGTGAGGCGGATGAAGCGGGCACCCTCCGCGACTCGAGCAGAGGGCAGGGAGAGCAAGCAATCGGCCGTCGAGCTCTTGAGGGCTCGCCTGACCGGTCGCACCGCCCGGCTGTGGCCGGGACGCTAGGCGCGGATGCGCGCCTCGCGGGGAGGAGGGGCAAGCCGCGCCAGCTCCAAGAGGGTGGCCTCGAGCGTCACGGTCGGATTGGCGTTCTTGGACAGCGCCGCCCTCGCCGCCGTGCACCGATCGACCGCGGCGACTAGGGCGGCGTCGTCCACTTCGGACGCGGCCCACAGCCTGACTTCCTCCAACAGGTCGATATTGGTAAGGCCTTCGTCTCCGCCCCAGCGAGTGGCAAGCACGTCTCGGTAGAACGACGCGATAGTCGTGAGCGCTTCGCCGAGGGTCTCCTCCTCGAGACGTCTGAGCTCGCGGCGGTGACGCTTCGCAAGAGCATTGCGCGCTGCGGCAGTCCCCCTGACCTCCCCCAGCGCGTCGGCGAGCTCTGCTACCTCCTCCGTCTGCCTGACTGCGCGACCTCCAACGACTTCGCGGATGCCTTCCTGGATCTCGACCGCGAGATCCAGGGCCTCCGTCGGTCCCTCGAGGCGCCTCGGGACGAGCATCCACATCCGGCGACGCTCCAGAGCATCGGATCCGAAGGCAACCGACCTGGCGCGCACGAGGTCACCCTCTGAGAGGCGTGCCGCGAGAAGCGCCAGATCGTCCGGAGCCCCTTCGTCAACGAGGATCGTGACGATCCTCTCCTCCGAAACGGGATCCAGTCGGACGATCAGACAGCGCGAGCGGATGGTCTCGAGCAGGTCTTCCTCTTGGTCCGAGATGAGTACGAACACGGTGTCGGCGTGAGGCTCCTCGAGGGTCTTAAGCAGCGCGTTCTGAGCGGCGGGATTCATCCTGTGGCCCTCCTCGATCACGAAGACCTTTCGACGAGCCTCGAAGGGAGAGCGCGAGGCCTCGGGGATCACCATCTCTCGGATCACATCGACGGGGATGATGGGGCCTTCGGGGATCACGTGGTGCACGTCGGGATGTCTCTGACGCATGATGCGGCGGCATGTCGAGCAGTCGCCGCATCCTTCACCCGGAGCGGTCTGACAGTTAAGCGCCGCGGCGATCGCGAGGGCCGCCGCCTTCTTACCCGAGCCCGTTGGACCGAGGAGCAGCCAGGACTGCGCTCCCTCCCTGCTCCGCACCTGGCGAGCGAGACCCTCGGTTGCAACCGAGCCGGCCAGAGGCGCCCAAACACTCATCGGGGGACCTGCTGCGCTCTCGAGGCCGCGTCTGCGCCGAGGAACGGAACCACCTCGCCGGACCAACGCTCCTCGATGGCCTTGACTATGTCCTGGTGAACCCCTGCGGGCGCTCTGCCTGCATCGATGACTACGAACCGCTCGGGGAACCGCTGCGCCAGATCGAGATACGCCTTCGCAACCCGCTCGTGGAAATCACCCTGCTCTCGTTCGATGCGGTCGGGTGATCCCTCCCTACGCTGAAGCCCCGTCTCGGCCTCGAGCTTCAGGTACAGGACCAGGTCGGGGAGTATTCCTCCGCTCGCCCATTCACTGATGTCGTAGATCTCCTTGAGCCCCAAGCCCCGGGCGAGACCTTGATATGCGAGAGACGAATCGATGAAGCGGTCGGATATCACTATCTTCCCGGCGTCCAGCGCGGGCTTTATCAGCTTCGCAACATGCTCGGCGCGATCGGCTGCGTAGAGCAGAGCCTCCGTTCGGGCGTCGATCTCGGCATCGGGGTCGAGCACGATCTCCCGGATGCGATCGCCGATGGCGGTGCCCCCTGGCTCACGGGTCGTCACCGCCTTCTCGCCCCGCGCCTCGAGCCAGCCGATCAGGGCTTCCATCTGCGTGGTCTTGCCGGCTCCTTCACCTCCCTCGAAGGCGATGAAGTAGCCCCTCTCGTGCGTAACCTTCCGCGCGGGAGCGAGGCCGCGCGCCCGGATGGCGCGCATGGAAAGGACACCTCCGCCGATGGCGACCAACCCCGCAGCCCATAAAGTCGCACGCGTTGAAGGTATTTCGTAGCTACCGATCTGGTGGTCCCCGATCCCCTGGGCCACGAAAGGGAAGAGGCCGAGCCCGAGCAGTGTGCCGATCCGGATGATCGTGTAAGCAGCGCCGAAAGTCCTGCCGCGTAGCGCGTCCTCCGTGTTCTCGTGCATCAGCGAGTAGCCGGTCGAGTAACCGGTACCGCCGAAGAAACCCAGAGCGCTCGCGATGGGGATCGCGGTGTCGAGGCTGTTGACGCTTGCCAGAGCGATAAGTCCGCATCCCAGCAGGAGTATCGACGACGAGAAGAGCACATCCTTCTGGATGCGCCTCACCAGCAATCCCACCGCAAGCAGTCCGATGATCATCCCCGTACCCAGGAACCCGATGAGAAACGGGAACCCCCGATCCTGACTTGCGTTCAGTACCTCCTCGACGAAGACAACCCCGAGGGAGAAGACGGCCCCGGCGGCCGTGAACGTCATCGCGATACCGAGCATCCAGGGACGAACGCGCTTGTGGGCAACGACGAATCCGAGGCCCTCCGCCAGGTCTCGTTTGATCACACTGAAGTCCAGGCGCTCGGCCCGTCGCAACGAGGTCGGGATCGAAAGCGTAGAGATCATCAGGGCGGAGAAACCGAAGGTGAGCGAGTCGATCCACAGCGCCAGAGCCTCGGTGTTCCCCTGGAGGCCTTCCAGAGGCGCGACGTTCGAAGCGAGGAACGCAGCAAGCGTCACGAGTAAGGCGAACACGACAGATGCGAGCGGCCACGGCCCATAGACGGCCATCAGCGACAGCGAGTTGGCGTGAGTCAGCTCCGATCTCTTCACGAAATGCGGCAGCGCCGCGTCCTTCGCGGGCCCCCAGATGAGCGTCAAACTCTCGAGAACCACAGAGGCGACAAGGAGGTAGAGGAGGCTTGGAAAGAACGGGAGGGAGAAGATCAGGATCGCCCGCATCAGGTCCGCGGTGACCATCGTGCGTTTTCGATCCCACCTGTCGACCAGCACCCCGGCCAGGGGGCCGACGATGAAACCAGGCAGCACGCGAGCGATCATGACCGAGCCGACGGCGGCCGGACCGCCACCGATTTCAACCGCAAGGATCGCAATGGCTATCACGCCGACCCAGTCGCCAAGGCTCGAAACGAACTGAGCGAGGAAGAACCGCAGGAAGTTTCCGTTGCGCAAGAGCGCGAAGTAAGAGACGTGCTCCGCCGAGGTCAGAACCTGGAGGTCCGGGCGCCTTGGTGCTTCCTGGATGTCCTCCCCCTTTCTGGTGGCCCCGGCTAAAAGGCTACTTGCGGCGGCGTTTCTTGGGAGGGTTCTTGCGTTTCTTGGGAGGGTTCTTGCGTTTCTTGCGAGGGTTCTTGCGTTTCTCCTCGATCAGTGTGACGGCATGCTCGAGCGTCATGTCCTCGACGGTCTCGGTATTCGGCACCGACGCGTTGACCTCTCCGTCCGTCACGTATGGGCCGTAACGGCCGGACTTGATCACCAGCGGCTTTCCCGTACCTGGATCCTCTCCGAGCTCCTTGAGAGGCGCACTGCTTCTACGTCCCCTCTGCTTCGGCTGCGCAAACAAGGACAGCGCTTCGTCCAGGGTGACGGTGAAGAGTTGCTCTTCAGCGTCGAGCGAACGGGTCTCCTTCCCCTTCCGGAGATAGGGGCCGTAACGGCCGTTGAGCGCCTCGATCTCGACGTCCGATTCAGGGTCCTTGCCGACGACGCGAGGCAGTGCGAGGAGCTTGAGCGCGTCTTCGAGCTTGATGCTCGATGGATCCATCGAGTTGAGGAGCGAGGCGGTACGGGGTTTCTCCTTGGAGTCCTCGTCCATCTCGCCCAGCTGGACATAGGGTCCGTACCGACCGACCTTCAGGTGCACGTCCTGCCCGCTCTCGGGATCTCGACCGAGGATGCGGTCCGCACTGGGGGCCTCGAGAAGCTCCACTGCCGTCGCCGCATCGAGCTCGTCCGGCGGAAGGTCCTCTGGGATCGATACCCGATCGTCTCCACGTTCCAGGTAGGGGCCGTACTTGCCCACTCGAGCCACGATCTCGCGCCCCCTCGAGTCCTTTCCGATTGGGATGGAGTTCACCTCGCGCGCGTCGATCTCGTCGAGATTGACCGACACCATCTCCTGCAGGCCGATGCCGCCGTTGCCGAAGTAGAAGCGCTTGAGCCAGGGGATCGCTTCTTCTTCACCGGTAGCGATCTCGTCGAGGTCTTCCTCCATCGCGGCTGTGAAGTCGAAATCGACGAGCCTCGAGAAGTGCGACTCCATCAAACCCGTGACGGAGAAGGCCGTGAACGACGGAACCAGAGCGCTTCCCTTCTTCCACACGTACCCACGGTCCTGAATCGTCCCGATGATGCTGGCATACGTAGAGGGTCGTCCCACACCCATCTCCTCGAGTTGCCTGACGAGTGACGCCTCCGTGAACCGGCCCGGCGGCTGCGTCGAGTGCTCCTTGGGTGAGACGGATAGGAGGTCGATCTCCTGCCCCTCCTCGAGAGGAGGAAGCCTCACCTCCCGGTCCTCGAGCGCGGCGTCGGGATCGTCTGACCCTTCGACGTAGGCGCGCAGGAAGCCGGGGAACGAGATGATCTTGCCGCTCGCAGCGAATTCCACCTCGCGCCCATCGGCGGTTGGTGCACTCAGACGGACCTGCGCGCTCTCGCCTCGCGCATCGGCCATCTGAGATGCAACGGAGCGCATCCAGATCAGCTCGTAAAGCCGGCCTTCATCCGAGGAGAGCTCGCCGGCGATGTCGTCGGGCATCCGAAACACATCGCCCGCGGGCCGGATGGCCTCGTGTGCCTCCTGTGCGTTGCGAACCTTGCGCTGATAACGCCTCGGTTCCTTCGAGACGTATTCGGCCCCATAGAGCTTCTGCGCGAGCCGGCGGGCAGAGTGGATGGCCCCCTCGGACATGCTGACGTTGTCCGTTCGCATATAGGTGATATGGCCCTTCTCGTAAAGGGCTTGCGCGACCTGCATCGCGCGCCGGGCCGTGAACCCGAGCTTGCGGCCTGCTTCCTGCTGCAGGGTCGACGTTATGAACGGAGGATACGGAGAACGCTTGAAGGGCTTTTGCTCGATCGACGAGACCTCGAAGGTGGCCGAGCCGAGCGTCGCGGCCAGAGCCGTCGCAGCTCCTTCGTCGAGCACGGTAACGTCATCGCGCGTCAGCTTGGCGGCAGCGTCGAAGTCCTTACCGGTCGCGACGCGGGTTCCATCCACAGAGACGAGAACCGCGCCGAACCTCGTACCCGCGGCGGAGAACTCTCCCTCCAGATCCCAGTACGACGCGGACCTGAAGGCCATGCGGTCTCGCTCACGCTGGACGATGATGCGAGTCGCAACGCTCTGCACGCGGCCGGCGGATAGTCCTGAGCCGACCTTCCTCCACAGAACCGGCGACACCTCGTAGCCGTAAAGCCGATCCAGTATCCGGCGTGCCTCCTGTGCGTCGACCAGCCGCCTGTCCAGGTCACGTGGGTTCTCGAGAGCCTCGTGGATGGCGGCCTTCGTGATCTCGTGGAACACCATGCGCTTCACCGGGATCTGTGGAGACAAAATCTCCGTCAGGTGCCATGCGATCGATTCGCCCTCACGATCTTCGTCCGTTGCGAGATAGAGAGCGTCGACCTTCTTCAGCACACCCTTCAGCTTCGTCACCTGCTTCTTCTTGCCGCTGGGAACGACATACAAAGGCTTGAAGTCGTTCTCGACATCGACGCCTAGACGAGCCCACGACTCGTTCTTGTAGGCAGCAGGAACGTCGGCAGCACTCTCGGGCAAATCGCGGATGTGGCCAATCGAGGACTCCACGACAAAGTCCTTGCCGAGGTACTTCCCTATGGTCTTCGCTTTCGCCGGTGACTCGACGATCACAAGGTTTTTCGCCACGCAACTCCTTTGTCGCTACACGGGGGGTGGGCTCGAACAGCCGAGGGCGGGCCCCTGCATGGAGGCCCGTATATCCCATTATTTGCACACCCTGTCAACAACCCGGCCGGCAGACGCCTTCCGTCGACGAACCATGACCCACCACCAAGCCCATAGCATGATGCGCTCGTGGAAGCCGTCATAGACCTCATGAAGACCTGGGTAACCGACTACGGCTACCTGGCGATCTTCCTCCTGATGCTCGCCGAATCTGCGTGCATCCCGTTCCCGAGTGAGGTCACGATGTTGGTGGGAGGCTGGTACTCGGCCGAGGGAACACTCGACTTCTTCTGGGTCGGAGCAGCCGGTGTGGCGGGCAACCTGGTCGGGTCATGGCTCGCGTACGCGATAGGCCGCAAGACCGGACGACGGCTACTGGATCGCTACGGGAAGTACGTGTTGATCCGGAGTCACGACATCGACAAAGCCGAGGTCTGGTGGGAGAAGTACGGAGAGGCCGCAACGTTCTTCAGCCGCCTGCTTCCGGTCATCCGCACGTTCATCTCGCTGCCGGCCGGAATCGCGCGGATGCCGCTGGGGAAATTCAGTCTGTACACCTTCCTCGGCGTCATCCCGTGGACGTATGCACTGACATACGTGGGAGTCGTGGTCGAAGACAACTGGCAGCAAGTAGTCGACTACTTCGACGTTCCGACGCTTGTCATCGGATCGCTCCTCGTCGCCGGGGTAGGTGTGTGGTACGTGCGCCGTCGCAAGGAAAGAGCCTCCAAACAGGCGGCTTCGTGATCCCAGCGGCCTACTTCGAGAGACCGATCTCGGCCGCGACGGATTGAAGGCCCGTGATCGAGATGGCGAGGAACTCGTCCAGCGGAAGAGCTATCGACTCCTCGACCTCCCGGATCTCGTCACGCTCGACGCCCGGCGCGAACGACTTCTCCTTCAGCTTCTTCTTCACCGATGACACCTTCATGCCCTCCGCTTTCTCGGGCCTGACGAGGGCAGACGCCACCAGAAGTCCCGAGACGGCATCGGCATGCACGATCGACTTCGATAGGAGATCGTCGCGGTACGCGGGGTCCTTGTGGGCCAGGATCGCGTTCAAGACCCGTTCGTCGTCGAAGCCCTCCTCCTTGAGCCACTCCACCGTCAGGTGAGTGTGACGCTCGAAGTCGTCCGCGGTCACGTCGTAGTCGAGGTCGTGAAATAGACCCGTATAGCCCCACCGATCCTCGTCTTCGGCGAAGTGTTTGGCGAGCGCTCGCATGACGCCCTCGACCGAGATCAGGTGACGGAAGGTGATGTCTTTCTTCGTGTACCTCCGCGCTATCTCGAGGGCCTTGTCGCGTTCCATCATTCGCCCGTCAAGGCTCGCCTGAGGTCCTCTTCTGCCTCCGGTGCGGCGAGTGCCATGACCTCATCACCCACATGAAGTGGAGTTTCGTCGCTGGGTGTGACCACATGCCGCTCGCGCACGATCGCGACGATGGTGCAGTCGGGAGGCAACCTCAGCTCACCGATCGTCTTGTCCGCGGCCGGCGAACCTTCGTCCAGAGTGACCTCGAGGAGTGCGACCTTCCCTTGCTCCAAGTTGAGCAGCCTTACGAGGTCGCCTACCGACACCGCCTCCTCGACGAGAGAAGTCAGCAGGTGCGGCATGCTCACCGCAACGTCCACGCCCCACGATTCCGTAAAGAGCCACTCGTTGTCGGGATGATTGACCCGTGCCACGACGCGCGGCACCGCGAATTCCTGCTTGGCAAGCAGCGATATCACTAGGTTGTCCTCGTCGTCGCCGGTCGCAGCCACTACCACCTCACACGACGACAGCACCGCAGCGTCGAGCGTGTGTAGCTCGCATGCGTCGCCCTTCACCCACGAGACTTCGAGCTCCGGCCTCACGAGGGCGATCACCGCCGGGTCTTGCTCGATGACAACGATGTCGTGACCTTTGGCGGAAAGGTCCTCTGCCACGAAGCTACCGACGTTTCCTGCGCCGGCGACTGCAATCCGGATCGCCTTCGGGCTCACTCTGGCGAACCGATCTTGCGGATCTCGTCGGAGAGGTCTCCCAGACCGCCGCGGAGGACCGCGACGTGCAGAATGTCCCCGTCCTGCAGGGTCAGGTCCTTGTCCGGGACCCTCGGGACGCCGAATCTGCTCACGGCTACGACTCTTCTCTGCCCTTCGAGATCGATGGCGCTGGTGTTCTTGCCGATCACCTCCGATGGCGTGGGCACCGCCGTCACGACGACTTCTCCGTTGTCGACCGTGTACTCGACCGGGACCTCGTCCGGCAAAAGTGACCTCAGTATCTGATCGGTCGTCCACCGCACCGTGGCCACCGTCTGGATGCCGAGGCGCTGATAGATCTGGGCCCGCCGAGGGTCGTAGATGCGAGCCACCACATGAGGAACCTTGAAGTGCTCCTTAGCGACGCGGGCAGACAGGATGTTGGAGTTGTCCCCGCTGGTGACGGCAGCGAAAGCCTCGGCCTCTCGAATCCCCGCTTCCTCGAGTACCTCTCGGTCGAAAGCGAACCCGACGATGCGTCTGCCTATGTCCTGCTTGAGCCGCTCGAAGGAGGTCTGCTTCTTGTCGATGACGACGACGCTGTGGCCGAGCCGCTCCAAGT
>JBOGXB010000059.1:0-12095 GCA_050694215.1 Actinomycetota bacterium | reverse complement strand
CGAAGGCGGCGGCTCGGCCGACGACATCTCCGGGCGCGTGAACCAGATCAAGGCCGAGATCGACCGCAGCGACTCCGACTACGACAGTGAGAAGCTGCAGGAGCGCCTCGCCAAGCTCTCCGGCGGTGTCGGCGTCATCAAGGTGGGCGCCGCTACCGAGGTCGAGCTCAAGGAGAAGAAGCACCGCATCGAGGACGCTGTGCAGACCACCAAGGCCGCGGTCGAGGAGGGCATCGTCGCCGGAGGCGGCGTGACCCTTCTGCACGCCCAGGAGGGCCTCGAGAAGCTCGAGCTACAGGGCGACGAGGCCACCGGTGCGGTCATCGTGCGCCGGGCGCTCGAGGAGCCGACCAAGATCATCGCCCAGAACGCGGGCCTCGAGGGCGGTGTCGTGGTCGAGAAGATACGCACGCTCGGCCCGGGCGAGGGCCTCAACGCAGCCACCGGGGAGTACACCGACCTCTACAAGGCCGGAGTCATCGATGCGGCCAAAGTGACCCGCTCGGCTCTGCAGAACGCGGGTTCGATCGCGGGGCTGTTCCTGACCACCGAGGCGATCGTGGCGGACAAGCCGGAGAAGGAGAAGGCTCCCGCCATGCCCGGCGGCGGGGACATGGACTTCTAGATCCCAGCCTCGTCAGAATCAGAAAGAGGGAGGCCCCCGGCAGACTGGGGGCCTCCTCTCACGTCAGGATGCCTGTCAGCGACTCTCTTTGTGGGCCGTGTGGGAGCCGCACCAACGACAGTATTTCTTGAGCTCGATGCGGTCGCGGTTGTTGATACGACTCTTGCTCGTGATGTAGTTGCGCCGCTTGCACTGGCTGCACTCGAGCGTCACGTGGACGCGCTTGTCACTGGCCAAGATTCACCCCGGGTGACCGAAGAAACGGACAGCCGAGTATATCGGGGCACGAACCCACGACGAGTGAGCTAGCTGCGCACGGCGCGGCTTGGAACCCAAACGAAGCTTGGGGTGCTAGGCGGGCTCGGGGTAGGCCCGGTCCACGCCCCTGCGGCGCAGCTTGGAACGCTCGGGCCCCCAATCCATGCGAGGTGGGGGGGCGAAGGCAGTTATGGGGTCCTCTCCCTTGGCCGCCTCCTCCTCGAAGGCGCGCCAGAGGTCGTCGTAGGTGCGAACCGGGGTCTCGGGCTGGTCCAGCTCCCGGGAGTCCATCCCGGATGCGACCTCGTTCCGGGGGCCGGGGGGCGGCGGCGGCACGTTGATATCGATCTCGCCCAGCGCCTCTTCGACCTGGACCTTCACGTCCTCGAAGGCCTTGTTCACCTCGGCCCGGAGGTCGTCAAGCGTCTCGGCGTCGGTCATGGACCGCAGCCTCAGGGGGTGGCCGAGAAAGCAGAAGCCACCGGCGTCTTCGACGTCGGTACCGCAAGCTGGACAATAACGTTCTGCCATATTCAGGAACCTCCCTCTTTGAATCGTCGGTATGGAGGCGAGGGAGCTTGAGCACTACTTGGGCCGTTCCCGGACAGAGTCATGGGGCGGGAACGGGTAGCCCTGGGCCCTTGGGAAATCGGCGTCGAAGGCGGGAGGCTGCTAGTTGATGCGAGAGCTTCCGAAAGGCACCGTCACCTTCCTCTTCACCGACGTGGAGGGCTCGACGCGCCTCCTGCACGAGCTGGGACCGGACCGCTATGCGAAGGCCCTCGCCGAGCACCGGCGGCTGCTGCGGGAGGCATTCGCGCGCCACGGCGGGGTCGAGGTCGACACTCAGGGAGATGCCTTCTTCGTGGCCTTCCCGGACGCGGGAGATGCGCTGGCGGCGGCCGCTGAGGGGCAGCGCGCCCTCCGCGCCGGCTCGATCAAGGTCCGCATGGCGCTGCATTCCGGGGACCCCATCGTGACCGAGGACGGCTATGTGGGCATGGACGTTCATCGAGCGGCCCGGATCTGCTCGACCGCGCACGGGGGCCAGGTCGTGGTCTCGGCGCGGACCAGGGCCCTGGTCGACGATGAGCTCGTCGACCTCGGCCTCCACCGGCTAAAGGATCTGGGCGAGCCCGAGAGGCTCTTTCAGACGGGGACGGGTGACTTCCCGCCCCTTCGCTCGCTGAATGCGACGAACCTCCCCGCCCAACCGATCCGACTGATCGGCCGGGAGCGAGAGCTCGAGGAGCTCGTTGCGCTCGTGGCCGACGAACGACTCATCACGCTGACGGGGGCCGGGGGGAGCGGGAAGACACGGCTCGGGCTCCACGTCGCCGCCGAGCTCGTCGAGGCGTTCCCCGACGGCGTCTTCTGGGCGCCGCTCGCCGCGGTGACCGATCCCGAGCTCGTCCTTCCGACGATCGCGTCCAACATCGGCGCGAGGGGGGAGCTCGCCGATCACATCGACGAGCGACGCATGCTCTTGTTGCTGGACAACCTCGAGCAGGTCCTCGGCGCGGCGCCGTATCTCTCGAAGCTGCTGGGCCGCTGCCCCAACCTCCATCTCATCGTGACGAGCCGGGCGCTCCTGCGGATCGAAGGAGAGCACGAGTACGTCGTCGAGCCGCTGCCCTCTCCCGACGCGGTCGCGCTCTTCCGCGCGCGAGCCGCCGTCGCGGAGCCGGCGGAGGCAGTGGTGGAGATCTGCCGCCGAGTCGACTGCCTCCCGCTCGCGGTCGAGCTCGCGGCCGCGCGCACGGCGATCCTGCCCCCGAAGGCCCTGCTGGCTCGGCTCGAGCAGCGGCTTCCCATCTTGACTGGGGGCCGGCGCGACGCGCCCCAGCGTCAGCGCACCCTGCGCGCGACGATCGAGTGGAGCTACGAGCTCCTCGACGCCGACGACAAGAAGCTCTTCGCCCGGCTCGCCGTCTTCGCGGGGTCATTCGATGCCGCCGCGGCCGAGGAGGTCGCCGGCGCTGAGCTCGACGCGCTTCAGATGCTCGTCGACAACAGCCTCGTTCGCCGGTGGGCCTCGGGCCGGCTCGGCAAGCTCGAGACCATCCATGAGTTTGCGCTCGAGCGGCTGGAGGATTCGGGCGAAGCTGAGAACCTCCGGCGTCGCCATGCCGAGCACTACCTCGCGCTGGCCCTGTCCGCCAATCTCTCCGACGAGGCGGAAGGGCCGGAGCACCATGACCTGCTTGAGCACGAGGGAGGGAACCTGCGCGCCGCCCTCGAGTGGGCCCTTGACTCGGGTGAGCTCGAGCTTGGCGTCCGCCTCGCAGTCGCCCTCGAGGGGTACTGGGTGGCGAGGAACCCCTTCGAGGGCATGCATTGGTTCGGCCTTCTCCTCGCCCGGGCCGAGGGACTCCCGGCGGACCTCCGCGCGGCCGCACTCCGCTCGCGCGGCGGGGCGACATTCATCGTGGGTCGCCTCGAGGAGGCCAGTCGCCTGCTGGAGGAGAGCCTCTCCATCTATCGGGAAATGGGAGACGAGCGCGGAGTGGCCTCCCTCCTCGCCACTCTCGCCCATGCGGCGTTCACCGAGGGTGACACCGCCCGGGCGCGGTCACTTGCCGAGGAGAGCAGAGAGCTCTTCAGACGCACCGCCAATCCCCAGGGTGAAGCCGTGGCGCTTGGCGCCCTTGGTGAGGTCGAGTTTGCCGAGGGTAACCACGAGCGAGGCCTCGAGCTCATAGCGGAGGGCATCGCGGCTGCCCGTGAGAGCGGGTTCAGCTGGTGGGTTGCGTTTGATACGTCGACCCTCGCAGACAAAGCGGCCGTCCTCGGCCGGTGGGAGGACGCGGAGAGATGGGCACGAGAGGCGGTGTCCTTGACGCACGCCATCGGCGAGCGACAGTCCCTGCTCTTCGACCTCGCCCTCCTGGCGAGAGCCGCGGCGCAAGCCGGGCGAGTCGAGCGTGCGGGCACTCTGTGGGGCGCGATCGAGACGGAGGAGGCGCGCGGCCCGGTCGGGCAGTGGGAAACCGAGCGTGAGGAGTACGCGGCTGCCGTGCTGGCGGCCGCCGGCCCGGAGTTCGAGCAGGGACGCGTAGCCGGGCGGGCGCTCACGCTCGACGAGGTCGTCGAGTACGCGCTCGCCGATACCTGAGCCGGACGTGCCACTTCGAATCGTTCCGGTGCGAGGCCGGTTCTGCGTACCTGTGTTTAGAAAGAATCGGTGAGCCGGCCCTCGGGCTCGTCTTCCCCGTAGCGGCGGGTGGACTCGAACCACCGACTCGGCGATTATGAGCCGCCTGCTCTGCCCCTGAGCTACGCCGCCATGTTTCATGGCCAGGACGGCTCGTCGCCGGCCGGACCAGACATCGGCGAGCCCCGTCACAGAATCGAACTGTGGACCTTCTCCTTACCATGGAGACGCTCTGCCGACTGAGCTAACGGGGCATTGCCGACAAAGGATAACCGGAGGCCTTCTACCCCTACGAAGGAATGCCTATGGGTGGGCGGGGTCGCGATTGGATAGATTTACCTAGTGGGGAGCGCAACAGGAAATACCGACTCATCTCGGCCGTAGTCGGCGCGCCTCGCGGAGGTGAGACTTGTCCACTGCAGTAGAGCAACTCCCGGACGCACGCAACAGTGTCAGAGCCGCGCTCGAATCCGTCGTCGTTGCGACCAAGGGTGACGACGGCTGGGTCAAGCTACAACTTCGTCTTCCCAGCGGCGACATCTGCGAGGGTTCCGCGCCCGCGCCACCCGACGGTGAAGCGCGGGCGCGCGGAGCGGTCATGGCTCTTGCCGACGCGCTGAATGAACCTCTTGCCGGCATCGGGATGGCGCTGGACGTCCCCGAGGTGACGATCTGCTCACTCGCGGTGGAACAGGTCGTTCATCTGCGTGCACGCCTCCACGACCACGGGGCTCAAACAGACGTCATCGGGTCGGCCGTATTGCGCGAGGACTACGCAGCTGCTGGAGCGCGCGCTCTGCTCCAAGCGGTCAATCGCAAGCTTCCGTGGGACCGGCTCTAGCCATGGCCGTTCAAGCCACCTCAGAGCCGGCAGGCGAGTTTTACGACTGGTCCTTCAAGCGTTATCAGCAGAAGATGCGCCGCGCGATCGTCTTCCTCGTCGGCCTCGTCGTGTTGTCGTTGGTTGCGGTGGCGGCGCTTGCGTTCGCGATCACCGCCGAGCACGAACAGATCATCACCAGTCAAGCGGCAGAGCACACTCATGAAACCCAGGAAGAGATCCTTGCACTGCGTGATCAGATTCAGGATCTGCGGACTCAGAACGTCAATGCGATGGAGCAGCTTCGGACCCTGGTCTTGTGCATCAATCGCAAGACGGGCCAGCTAGATGCAGGGGTGAAACGGCTACTTAGCTCCGACATCTCCACGAATCGTTTCATCAACGACTTCCAGCTCCCCAGGTGTAGCTGATGCCGTTTACGCCTGATGAGGTCGAGCGCCAGGGGTTTGCCTCTTCGCTGAGTGGTTACGACAAGACCGAAGTGCGCGCGTTCCTGCGCGCACTTGCTGCACAGCTCAGACGGGAAGCCGACGGACAGCCCCTGCGGGTGGCGATCGACAAGGACTTGATTGCAAGGACGCGAGAGCTCGTCGATAGGAGTGAGAACTCCCTTCGTCGTCTCTCCAAGGCGGCCGAGGAATCCGGGCACCTCAACGTGGTTCGACTCAAGGATGAGGCAGCAGCCGAACGTCAGGCGCTGACGCGTATGGCGAAGGAAGCGATCGCCGGCGTCGAAGAGATGATGTCCACACACCTACGAGAGCAGGCTCAACAGACTGAGAAAGCCGATGATCAGCAACCACTGCTCAAGCTCGTGGAGATGCTCGGCGTGCAGATAGCGAAGCTACGCTCCGATATCGATCAGCGTTTCCCGGTGCAGAAGTCACCGGCTGCAGGAATGGTGGCTCAGCCCTCCCCCGCCGCAACCCCACCGGCTCCGTCTCCAAGTCCGGCCGCCGAGATCCGGCTCGACGAGCCGGAAGGCGAGCGGGGCGAGGCTCCGGCCGAGTGGGAGGAGCTGATGTCGGAACCCGATCTCGATACTTGACCTCGGTGACCCCGGGAGGTCCCGGAGGACTCCGACCGAGTTAGTCCGAAGCGATGGCGGCCGGCGACCTGAGGGCGGCCAAGCGGGCATAGCTGTCACCCTCGAGCGCAGGGATGATCTCGATCGCGCGTTTCTGCGCTCTCGTTATCAGGTCGGTGCGATCCGCCTCGCTAAGACTGTTCCAGTGCGTCATCACGGTCTTGAGCGATCCCTCGATTACCGTGACCATGTCACAGACCTTCTCGAGGGATTCCTCCAGATCTATGAATACATTGTCGACCTTCAGGGACTCGAGCAGGGTCGCGAGGCCACCCGTCGCCACAAGCGATCCTGTGTCGCGGCTGCGAGAACCTCCGGAGTCTGTCACTCGGGCCGACCTCCGTTCGACGTCTCGTCGGGCGCGCAATTAAAGACACTGGTAGGGCTTGCTCCATCTATCACCAATGTGAGATCTCTACGCACCCCCCGTTCGAGTGAAAGCATCCCCCGAAACGAGTGAAACGGCCGTCTATGCCTCAGGCCGTAGAGGCGTCTCTCGAGACGACCATGGGTCGCGCGAGGGGGATATCGATGTGAAAGGTCGCGCCGTGCCCCGGCTCGCTTTCGATCCACACTCGGCCCTCCATAGCCTCCACCGACCGCCGAGTGATAAACAGTCCGACGCCTGCTCCCTGGGTTTCCCTCGTGAGCGCGTCGCCGAGCCGGACGAATCGTTCGAAGACTCGCTCCTGATCGAGCGCGGCGATCCCGGGACCTTCGTCTGTGACCGATAGGTGCCCAAAACCGTCGCGACGGCTCACTTCTATCGTCACCTTGCCCTCGGGTCCACCAAACTTGCGTGCGTTGTCCAACAGGTTGTCGATGATCTGACCTAGATGATCCTTGTCCGCGCGAACGTGGATGTCTTCATCGGGCTCCCGAAGTTCGACTCGCGGATGATCGACGAGCAAAGAAGTTGCGCGCCTCTTTACGAGAGCGTGGAGTCCGACCTCTTCCTCGGACACCGGAACGTCCCCCATCTCCATCTGAGAGACGGACAGAAGATTCATCACGAGCCTTTCAAGGCGATCCGCGCCCCGCCTCAGGATCTCGATCATCTGCTCCCGGTCTTGAGGCCTTGCATCAGGCCTCGCGATGACTTGCAGCGATCCCTTGATGCTCGTGAGCGGCGTCCTCAGCTCGTGACTGATGGTCGTTAGGAAGTCCGACTTCGCCTCCTCCACTTGGTGCTCGGCGGTTACATCGCGTACCAACACCACCCACCCGGTTTCATCCCTCGTCTGTACCGGCCCCTGCTGGACGGACACGTAACGGGCGGGGCCTTCTCTGGTAACCAGCTCGAGCTCCTCGGAGCGGGTCTCGACGAGCTCCATCCCCTCCAACCTGCGCTGGGCCGAGTCCCGGATCAGCACCTTCTCGGACCACATCGAACCGATCACATCCGATTCCTGATATCCAGAGAGTCGTTCGAGGGCCGGGTTCCATGCCCTCACGGTTCCGTCGTCGTCCAGGAGGCAGATTCCCTCCTTCGACCCCGAGAAGATCCGCTGGAACCTCTCCCTCTCTTCGAGGACCTCGGCGAACAGCTTGTAGGAGTGGAGAGTCAGCACGAGCTCGTGCCCCAGTGCCTGAAGAACGCGCGCATCGGCTTCGGCGAAGTCCTCAGCGCCGATTCGATTGAGCGCAAGCAAGTACCCGAGGACGACGTCGTCATCGATCAAGGGAACTGCAACGAAGCTTCTCGCTCCCAGTTGCTCCGGCAGCGCCTTGAGCTCTGTTCCCGTGTCCTCCCGAACGATGATGGCCTCGCGCTCCATCTCCATTTTCTCCATCAGGAAGACCAAGGGCCAGTCCATGACCGGTTGCATCCGCGCTTTGGTTCCGTCCTGGTCGACCGTCGTGCAGACGAGTCGGTCGTCGAGCTTGATCACCGCGCGCGCTTCCCATGCCGAAACGATCTCCCGCGCCCCCGCAACGAATCCCTCCATGGCGAGGTCGAGATCCATGCTTGCGGCCAGCGCACGGCTCGCGCTGTGGAGGCTTTCAACACGCTCACGTTCGCCTTCCTGACGAACCACCCCGCGGTAGCCGAAGTACAGGGCCATGAGAGGCAAGGGGAAGAGCACGACCGTCCAACCCCCCCCGAGGTAGGCGGCCGCGAAGAAGAGGCCGACGACGATGTTCCCGGCAAGGTTCCAACCGGCGGAAGGGGCCACCGTTCTCAGGGCATCGAGGAAGCTGCCGAGGCCGGCGAGGCCGAAGGCGGCGGCCACCAAGAGATGCGTGAGGAATGAGAACGTGAGCACGGCGAGCACCGCGGCGACGGCATTGCGGGGCGAGAAGATCTGTGTGCTCTCACCGACGAGCACCCATACACCGGCGGCCGTCGCGGCCGCGAACCCGTACTCGCCGATGTTGAACAGCTTTCGGTTCATGGCCAGTCGCGGGCGAACTATGGACGCGACTGCAGTCGCAACCGTCACTCCCCACACCGCCTGAGAGAAGGTGAGTCCCACGAGCATTGGGAAGAGGATGGCCTCCGATGCACTCAAGGCCCATCTCGCTCGCTGATCGTGGAAGTAGAGGTCGGCCGTCTCCGTCAACGTGAACAGCGCCGTGAGGACCGTCCACTGAAGTAACTCCGCTTCGAAGAGATCCGCGGCGCTGCTGGTGGCGGCGAGTACTGTGCCGAGCGCGCCGAGCAGGCCGGCTGTGAGGATCCGTATGGGCCACTTACTCGCGTGTGCTCTCAAGGCCGCCCCTAGCGACTCTCCGTATGACCTGATCCCGGGGTCCCAAAGACGTTGCCCCGATAGGGGACTAATCGGTTGTTTGCGCTCAGGCCTTGACTAACCGCACGAGCGTTTCCACGGTCCTGAGCTCGAGCTCCTCGGCTTCAGAGGCCGTATTCGAGATACAGACGATCCCCAGCTTGCCGTGATCTCTAAGAGCGCCCAGGAGGTGAAGGGTCACGCCGGTTCGACTGTCGCGGTCGAAGCCAAGACCCGCCTCGTCGAGGGCCCCCACGACCTCCTGCGGCTTCAGGCCGGCGTAGGCCTTCGATTTCAGGTTGTCCGTGGATACATAGAGCCGGGGGCGGCCGCCAACCATCAGGTCGCCGCTCTGCGGGTCGTACTCGCCTTCGGTTGCCAGGCGAGCCATCAGGTAGGGATGAGTCGTCCCCCCCAGACGCAGATTGATCTCGCTCAGGTAGACCATTGGCTTGCGGCGCCTCGGGACCACCACGAAGTCGATCCCGAACGATCCGACCACGCCTCTGGTCGCCAGGATCTCGGCGACACGAAGCCCGTGCTCCTGGATCGCCGCTCGGTAGGACTCCGAGGCCGGGAACCTGCACCCGAGATAGACCTGGTCGTCTGGGCCTCCAAGGATCTGATCATGAGTCGAGACGACCTCGGCCGCACCGTCCGGGAGGATCCTGAGCTGGACGCTCGGCGAGACCGTACCCGTCCCCCTGGTCAGCTCCTCGACTATGGCGCCCTCCGCTTCGACCTTTGGTACGTAGGACTCCCACGACTCCTCCACGGCGCAGAACAACGTCTCGGTTGCCGTCAACGGCGACCTGACCCGGTCGAGCTCGATGATGGCGTTGCCCTGTCCCGAGAAGCCGTTGTTCAGCTTGATGACCGCCGCGCCGGCCTCGGGCCTCCGCTCGCGGAGGGAGGCGATGGCGTTCTCGATCTCCTCCAGCGACCTGAGATCCTCGGTCCCTTCCAACACCGGCACTCCCGCGTCGCGGGCCATCCTCCTCGAGCCGGTTTTGGATCCGAGGGGGATGAGATCGGCATGGGGGCCGTAAAGCGCCACGCCCAAGCGCCGGCACATCTCCTGCTCGGCGCGGGTCACGTTGAACACGAGCGCGCATGCCTCGCTCGGATCCTTCACCGTCCCCCGGATGCTCTCCATGACCTCGGGATGGTCGAGCAACTTGTACGTCAGGGCTCGAGGCTCGTCGTCGCCGAGAGCGATGAGCTCCAGACGATCTCGCGCGGACTGCGGATCGGGCAGAAAGCTCAGGTAGTAGTCGACGATGAAGGAATCGATGGGCACGGACGTCACGTAGACGACGCGGAGCCGAGGGTGCTTCAAGAGCAGGAGCAGGCACAGCATCCGTTCCTCGTAGAACTGAATCCCAACGATCTTGCGGAGCTCCGCCGCGGGAAAGGTGATCGAGGGGACGACGAGGAGCGTGCCCTCTTCCATCTCCGTCGGGCCGCGGCCCCCGAGGCGCGCGCGCAGAGCGAGATTGTGCTCCTCCACAGCACCCAGGTCGAGAGAGGCCATGCCGTAGCGTAAAGGCCCCTAACTGTTGAGGGGGCCGAGGGCGTGCGCGGCACTTAGGGCTGGGTCACGAGGGGGCGAGGGTCGGTTATAGCTAGATGATGGCGACGACGATCGGGGTTCTCGAAGAGATCGCCTCCGCGCTCAGGTCGGCGCGGAACGTGGTCGGGCTGACCGGAGCCGGCATCTCGACCGAGTCGGGGATCCCGGATTTTCGCGGCCCCCAGGGCGTGTGGACCAAGGATCCGAAGGCCGAGCGCCTGGCGACGATACAGGCCTACATGTCCGACAGAGACGTTCGCGTAGAGGCGTGGCGGCTCCGCCTCGAGCATCCCGCGTGGGCCGCGGATCCAAACGCAGGCCATCGCGCGCTAGCAGAGCTCGAGCGGAAGGGCAGGCTCCACTCCCTCGTCACTCAGAACATCGACGGACTCCACCAAAGCGCCGGAACGTCACCGGAGATCCTGATCGAGATACACGGCACCATGAGGGAGGTCGTCTGCATGGAGTGCGGCGAGCGGGCGGCGATGCAACGAGCCCTCGATCGCGTTCGAGCCGGCGAGGAGGATCCAGAGTGCCGGACGTGCGGCGGCATCCTCAAGTCCGCCACGATCTCGTTCGGGCAGAACCTCGTGCCGGAGGATCTCGACAGAGCGCAGGGGGCCGCGCGGGGGTGCGACCTCTTCCTCGCGGTGGGAACTTCCCTGGCCGTCTACCCGGTCGCGTATTTGCCGAAGGCCGCGCTGGATGCCGGGGCGCGCCTGGCCATCTTCAACGCGGAGCCGACTCCGTACGACCTCCACGCCGACTGGGTCGTCCGCGATGCCCTCGGAGAGTGCTTGCCGACCCTGGTCGAGATGATCTGATGCTTTGCCGCCGAGTGAGTATCACGTTCGCTATAGGCCAACGGAGTACTCACTCGATGCAGCAGGGGATGGTCTGATGTTCACGAAGTCGGCGCGCTTCTACGACGCGATCTACGAGTTCAAGGACTACGCGGCCGAATCAGAGGGACTGCACGAATTGATCCAAGAACGGAAGCCGCGTGCGCGCACGCTTCTCGACGTAGCCTGCGGCACCGGGCACCACCTCGAGTATCTGTCCAAATCCTATGAGGCGGAGGGCCTGGATATCGACGAGGAGTTGCTTGCAATCGCGCGCCACCGGCTACCGGGGACGAAGTTCCATCGCGGCGACATGACCGACTTTGATCTCGGCCGGACCTTCGATGCAGTTACCTGTCTCTTCAGCAGCATCGGCTACGCCCAGACGGAGGAGGCCCTCAGCGCGGCAATGGCGGCGATGGCACGACACCTCTCGCCAGGAGGGGTCCTCTTGGTCGAGCCATGGCTGACACCGGAGTCGTTCGAGGACGGACACGTCGGCAGTGTTTTCGTCGACCACGATGACTTGAAGATCGCGCGGCTGAACACCACGGGGCGGGACGGTGATCTCTCGATGCTCCACTTCGCCTACCTGGTGGCGACGCCGGACGAGATATCCCACTTCACCGAGGACCATGTGCTCGCGCTCTTCAGCGAGGAGCAGTACAGGGCCGCGCTCGAGGCTACGGGTCTCGCCGTCGAGCACGACCCCGAAGGTCCCATGGGCCGCGGTCTGTACATCGGCACCGCCTCTTCGGACGCTTGACTCGCCGAGCAGATACCGGCGAGTACTCACTCGGCGCAAGGCGCGGCTCGAGGGGCTATGAGAGGGGCCATTCCTCCTTCGTAACCGCGAACATCTCGTGGTCCTCCCAGACACCGTTGATCCTTAGGTAGCGCTCCGACCGGCCCTCGTTTCTGTATCCCGCCTTCTCCAGGACACGCAACGACGCTCTGTTACGGGGCATGACGCCGGCCTGGAT
>JBOGXB010000058.1:0-12519 GCA_050694215.1 Actinomycetota bacterium | reverse complement strand
GTCATGGTCAGCACATTTGGGTCGCTTGCGGCAAGCCCCCTCCCTCGCGTTATGCTGCTAATGGCGGAGTAGGTTCACGCTCGACGATGCGGGCAAGCTGACCGGTCCCTACCTCGGCAACGCCGAGTGACGAAGCGGCGAAGGCGCTGCTCAGCTTCGGGAACCCAGCAACGGCGATCGACCCCGAACGCCGGGGCGAGGGCGCAAAGAAGTGCCTGTAGGTCGGCCCGCGACCGGCGCTCGATCGCTGCGCTTCAGCCGGGGAGCTCGTACGCCCTCCACTGGACGGTCCACTCCCACGAGCCGACCTCGGTCAGCTCTCCGAAGCGCCTACGCGCCCACGGCCTCACGGCCCGGCCGGCAGCACGGAGCGCGAGATCGCTCGCCTGCCACGTGATGGAGTAGATGCCCTTCTCGAGGCCGTGAATCAGCTCCTCGAGGCTGCCCCTCTTCTCATCGGACACCGCGGGCAGCAGTCTCACGACCGCGCCCCGCGACCTCATCTCCTCGTCGATCTCACCTCCGTCCTTGACGCCCGCGCGCTCGTTCGAGTAGCCGGCGAGCCGCGCGAACTCGTCCATGACCTGCTCGCGCTCATTCTCGGCTTCGGATGCCGATCCGGGATCGACGAGGATCGTCCCGTGAGGGCGGAGCACTCTGGCCATCTCCCTGAGCGCGCTCTTCCACTCCGGGATCAGGTGGAAAACGTGACACGCGAGACAGACCTCGAAGGTCGCGTCGGGGAAGGGGAGTCGAGTCGCATCTGCGACTGCAAGCGGGAAGGGAGGCGACCCTCCTGCCTTCTTCACCAACGTTCCCAACATCGCGGCCGACAGATCCACGCCGGCCACGTCTACCCCGGCTTCCTCCAGCGTCAACCCGATCCGTCCCGTGCCGATGCCGACCTCGAGACAGGGCCCTCTCCCGGCGATCTCCTCCGTGAGCAAGCCGACCACCTTCTTCATTGCCCCAGGCGTCAGGCCGCGGGTCGTGTCGTAGTAAGTCGCGGCGCGATCGAACGAGATGGACTTCTGAGCGGTCATCGAGTCACCCTAGAAGACCCCGGCCCCCTCAGTAGGATGAGTGGGTGATATCCCGCTACAGCCGCGAGGAGATGGCGGCGATCTTCTCCGACCGGGCCAAGTTCTCGCGCTGGCTCGAGATCGAGATCCTCGCCGTGGAGGCGCGCGTCCGCCTAGGCGCGGTCCCGGTCGAGGACCTGACCACCATCAAAGAGAGGGCCGCCTTCGACGTCGGCCGCATCGAGGAGATCGAGGCCACCAGGCATCACGATGTCGTGGCGTTCGTCGAGAACGTACGGGAGAACGTGGGCGACTCCGGCCGCCACATTCACTTCGGAATGACGTCATCCGACATCGTCGACACGGCCACCGCCGTTGCCCTGCGTGATGCAGGTGACCTGCTGCTGGAGGGGGTGGGCCTGTTAACCGAGTCGATTCGAAAGCGAGCCCTGGAGCATCGCGGCACGATCATGGCCGGGAGGACCCACGGGGTCCACGCGGAGCCCACGACGTTCGGGGTGAAGCTTGCCGGATGGGTATTCGAGCTCGTTCGCGACCGAGAGCGCCTGCGCCGAGCACGTGACCAGGTCGCGGTGGGGAAGCTCTCGGGTGCCGTCGGCACGTACTCCCAGCTTCCAAGCGAGGTGGAGGCCTACGTATGCGACCGGCTGGGGCTCACGGCCGAGGACGCCGCCAGCCAGGTCGTCCCCCGCGATCGGCATGCGGAGCTCCTGGGCGCGATCGCGACGACAGGAGCGTCGCTGGAGCGTTTCGCTCAGGAGATCAGGCATCTTCAGCGCACTGAGGTGCGGGAGGTGGAGGAGCCCTTTGGGAAGGGCCAGAAGGGGTCCTCGGCGATGCCCCACAAGCGCAATCCGGTGGTTTGCGAGCGGATATGCGGCCTCGCCCGGCTTCTGCGCGCCTACGCCCTCACCGGTCTCGAGAACATCGCGCTGTGGCACGAGCGCGACATCTCCCACTCCTCCGTCGAACGAGTGACCCTCGGCGACGCTTGCATCCTTCTCGACTACATGCTCGACAGGATGCGCTGGGTCGTCGAGGGGATGACGGTCTATTCGGACCGGATGGAGGCGAACCTGGAGGCCTCCCAGGGCCTCGTCCACTCTCAGAGCGTCCTCACGGCTCTCCTGGCCGCGGGGTCGCTGCAGAGAGAGGACGCATACGCGCTCGTCCATCGCAACGCGATGACGGCATGGGACGAGGGCCGGCCTCTCAGAGAGCTGTTGAAATCGGATCCTGAGGTAACCGAGCATCTGGATCCTGACGAAATCGAGGCTTGTTTCGACTCGGGTCGTTATCTTGAAGGCGCGAAAGAGATCATCGGTCGGTTAGAGGAGCTGTGAGCCAGTTGGCTAAGGTCCGGCATGTCGGCTCCGGCAAGGTGCGGGAGCTGTTCGAGGTGGGGGCCGACCGGCTCCTCCTGGTCGCGTCGGACCGGATCAGCGCCTACGACGTCGTCCTGCCCCAAGCGATCCCCGAGAAGGGCAAGGTGCTGACCGGCCTCTCCAACTACTGGTTCGACGAGACGGCTTCGATCTGCCCAAACCATCGCCTGTCGGTGAATGAGAGTGACCTGCCAGACGTGGGGATCGACGACCTTCCCGGCCGAGGGATGCTGTGTGTGCGAGCCGAGCCGGTGGCGATCGAGTTCGTGGTGCGCGGCTACCTGTCCGGCTCCGGGTGGAGGGAGTACCGGGAGTCGGGGACGGTGTGCGGCCACCAGCTCCCCGCCGGCCTCGATGAATCCGATCGGCTTCCCGAGCCGATCCTGACGCCGGCCACGAAGGCCACCTCAGGCCATGACGAGAACATCACGGAGGCTCGTGCTGCGGAGATAGCAGGCGCAGACGTCTATCACACGGCACGCGCCCACGCGCTCGCGATCTACAGGAGGGCGGCTGAGGTCGCTCTCGACCGTGGCGTCATCATCGCGGACACGAAGTTCGAGTTCGGAACCCTCGACGGCGAGGTCCTCCTGATCGACGAGGCTCTTACGCCGGACTCAAGCCGGTTCTGGCCGCGCGATCTCTACGAACCAGGAGGCCCTCAACCGAGCTTCGACAAGCAATACGTACGCGACTGGCTCGACGATTCAGGTTGGGATCACTCCCCCCCTCCTCCTGAGCTTCCTGCAGACATCGTCAAGGCGACCCGGGATCGCTACATCGAGGCGTACGAGCGGGTCAGCGGGGGGCTCTTTACGGACTGGCTCGAGCAGGTCTCTGCGTGAGCAGGTCCGAGCTCGGGGGCCCGATGACGAGGAGGGATGCGCGTCACTCGGCCAAGCTCGGCCTGACCCTTCGTTCGATCCTTCTCTCACCCACTGATGGATTCTTGAGCGCGTTGCGGACTGCGGAGCGACGCTCGCGAGCGGGTCGCCGGCCCGCGGAAGGATGGGCGCCCGTGATTCTGACCGCGATCGGCGGCGCCTCCTTGGCGTCCCTCTGGCTGAAGATCGGAGCGCTCGTCGGGATGCGCGAGGTTTGTGCCGGCGATCGGGTGGCGGGCTACCTCGCCGCAACACTGGTGCTGGGTGCTTTGCTCGCGCTCATCGCCTTCGCCGTTTGGGGCGCTGCCGGCCCATCGGTCGCGCGCAAGCTGCGAGGCTCTGGTTCCTCTGCAGGGTTACGACTCGTGTGGGGCACCGCTTTGCTCCCGCAGGTCTTTGCTCTAGCCGTACTGCTCCCGTTGGATCTTGCGATCGTCGGGACGGACACGTTTACGACCAGCTCGCTTGGAGATCCCCTGTCGACGGCCTGGGCCGCATTCTCGATTGCGCTCAGTGTGTCGCTGGCCGTCTGGTCACTCTTCTTGCTCGTGCGCGGGATGGAGGTGGTCGCGGAGCTGTCGACGGTTAGAGCCGGTGCTGGTGCTGCCGCGGCCACGCTGTGTCTCTTGCTCGTTGTTGGGGTGCTCGCCGCTCTCACCCTGTTCGCACCAGAGGGGGGGGCATGCCCTACACCGCTTCGGTGAACGTCATGCTGAAGGACGGCATCTCGGATCCTCAAGGCCTGACGATCGAACGAGCGCTGCCGGCGCTGGGCTACGAGGGCGTCCGTGGAGTTCGCGTTGGTAAGCGAATCGATCTTGAGATCGAGGCGTCGACGGCCGACGAAGCCCGCTCCAGGGTCGAGGAGATGTGCCGCCGGCTACTGGCCAATCCGGTGATCGAGTCATTCGAGGTGATCGTGGAGTGAGCGCCCGCGTATCCATCGTGGTGTTCCCCGGCTCGAACTGCGAGCTCGACGTGCGAACGGCTTTCCGGGGGCTCGGCGCCGACGTGGAGCTTGTGTGGCACGCGAGCGAGAGGCTGCCGCGCTCGGACATAGTCGTCCTGCCGGGCGGTTTCGCTCACGGCGACTACCTGAGAACCGGAGCCATCGCGCGGTTCTCGCCGGTGATGGATGCGGTGAAGGCGCATGCCGACGGCGGAGGGCTGCTCATCGGGATCTGCAACGGGTTCCAGATCCTGTGCGAGGCAGGGCTCTTGCCCGGAGCCATGCGAAAGAATTCGGGGCTCAAGTTCCGGTGCATGTGGACTGATCTCCGTGTCGAGAACCCAGAGTCACCCTTCACCTCGGCGACTTCCGTTGGAGATCTCCTGCGAATACCCATCAATCACTTCGAAGGCAACTGGTACTGCGAAAGGGACGAGTTGGAACGCCTTCGGAGCAACGACCAGATCGTCTTCCGTTACGTGGACAACCCGAACGGGTCGCTGGACGATGTTGCAGGAATCGTGAACGAGGACCGCAACGTGCTCGGGATGATGCCTCATCCGGAGCGTGCTAGCGAGGCTCTTCTCGGCTCGACTCACGGCGCTCTCGTACTCTCCTCGATGCTCGATCACGTGCTGGAGCGGGGCTCGGTGTCAGTGTGACGACGGCAACACGGCTGCATCGGGGCCTGGGCCTCAGCGACGACGAGCTCGATGCCATAGTGAACCGGCTGGGACGGGAGCCGACCTACACAGAGCTGGCGATGTTCTCGGTGATGTGGAGCGAGCACTGCTCGTATAAATCGAGTCGCATCCACCTGAAGAGGCTGCCCACCGAGGGACCGCAGGTCCTGGTCGGACCCGGTGAGGGGGCCGGAATCGTGGAGGTCGCGCCAGGCGTTGCCGTCGCGTGGAAGATCGAGTCCCACAACCACCCCTCGTTCGTCGAACCGTTCAACGGCGCCGCTACCGGAGTGGGCGGCATCGTGCGCGACATCTTGTCGATGGGCGCACGTCCGATCGCCCTAATGGATCCGCTCCGCTTCGGGAATCTCGACGACGCGCGTACGCGCTACCTCGTCGACGGAGTCGTGCACGGCATCTCTTCTTACGGGAACTCGATCGGAGTTCCAACCGTTGGCGGTGAGATCGTGTTCGAGGACTGCTACGCGGAGAATCCTCTCGTGAACGTTGCCTGCCTGGGCGTTATCGAGGATCGGATGATGCAGGGCAGGGCGGAGGGTGAGGGCAGTCTGGTCGTGCTCATCGGCTCATCGACGGGCAGGGATGGTATCGGGGGTGCGAGCGTCCTGGCGTCCGCGGAATTCGGTGAGGACTCGGCCGACAAGCGGCCGTCGGTGCAGGTCGGCGATCCTCTGACCGAGAAGCTGTTGATCGAATGTTGCCTCGAGCTCTTCCGTAGAGGGCTCGTGATCGCGTGCCAGGACCTGGGGGCCGGAGGAATCTCGTGTCCAACCTCCGAGATGAGCGCCAAAGGGAAAACGGGGATGCGTATCGCTCTCGACGAGGTGCAACGTCGAGAGCCAGGAATGGAACCGTTCGAGGTGATGATCTCCGAATCGCAGGAACGCATGATGATTGTCGTCAAACCGTCCGATCTCGAGGAGGTTCTCTCCGCATGCCACCGCTGGGAGCTGCAGGCGAACGTCATCGGCGAGATCTCGGGATCGGGCAACGTGGAGGTCATGAGTGGTGGCGACGTCGTCGCAGATGTTCCGGCGCGCGCGCTGGCGGAAGAGGGTCCCATCTACGAGCGCGACATCGCCCGGCCCGGATGGATCGATGAGCTGCAGTCGTCGCCTTCAGGCGACGATGCCCCCTCCGACCTCGAGGAGGCCTTCCTCCAACTGCTGACGTCACCCGGGATCGCCGGTAAGAGGTGGGTGTGGGAGCAGTACGACCACATGATCTTCCTCGGCACACTGGGTGGTCCCGGCGGAGACGCGGCCGTGATCCGCCTCCCCGGTAGCGAAGTGGTCGTTGCGATCTCCGTCGACGGGCCGGGACGCTTCTGCTATTTGGACCCCTACGAGGGTGCGCGCCTCGCGGTCGCGGAGGCGGCCCGCAACGTGGTGTGCGCCGGAGGCAAGCCGCTGGCGGTCACGAACTGCCTGAACTTCGGGAATCCCGAGAAGCCCGAGGTCATGTGGCAGTTCGCCGAGGTGGTGCGGGGCCTGTCGGACGCCTGCACTGCTCTCGGGACTCCGGTCACCGGTGGCAACGTGTCGTTCTACAACGAGACCAACGGCCGCCCGATCTATCCGACCCCCGTGATCGGCATGCTGGGCGCGCTCGAGAGCGTCGAGCACGCCCTCGGTATCGGGTTGGCGGAAGGCGACAGCATCGTCTTGCTGGGCGAGACACATGCGCGTGACTTCGGAGGAAGCGAGTACGCCAAGCTGATCTGCTCCACGGTAGCGGGAACCCCGCCTCGCCTGGAAGTCGACGCCGAGCTGAAGCTTCATCGCATGATTCTCGAAGCAAACCGACGCGGTGATTTGACCTCTGCCCACGATCTGTCCAAGGGAGGTCTTGCCATCGCACTTGCGGAGTCGGCGATCGCGGGCGGCGTCGGGATGAGGGTCTCGGTCGACGAAGGCGAACCCCATCGGGACCTGTTCGCGGAATCGCCCTCTCGAGCGATCGTGGGTTGCCCGCCCGACCGTCTGGACGAGGTGCTCGATCTAGCAGGCGAGATCGACCTGCCCGCCCGCCCGATCGGAATCGCGGGAGGAGGCACAGTGGATCTCGGGACGTTCGAGGTCGGCCTGGCGAAAGCGGCCCGGGCCTTCGAAAACGCCCTTCCGGCTTCGCTCTCGGCTAAGGTGTGATCCATGACAGGGGAGGCTCGCGACGCCTGCGGCGTCGTCGGTATCTATGCCCCGGATGAAGACGTAGCGAGGCTGACCTATTACGCGCTCTATGCCCTTCAGCACAGAGGGCAGGAGTCTGCCGGCATCGCGATCTCGGACGGACAGACGATTGTCGTCTACAAGGACCTCGGTCTCGTCGCGCAGGTGTTCGACGAGACCGTCCTGAAGAGCCTGCGAGGTCACGTCGCGATCGGGCACACTCGCTACTCCACGACCGGCTCCACGTCGTGGGAGAACGCGCAGCCGACGTACAAGAGCTCTCCCGCAGGGCAGATCGCGCTCGCACACAATGGGAACCTGGTGAACTCTGTGGATCTCAAACGATCGCTGCACCAGGCTGGGGGAGACCCCACACCCGAGGCCGCCCGACTCCCCTCATCTTCTGATACAGACCTGGTGGCCGCCCACATCGCTCGCGCCAACCAGGGCGACACCCGCTCCGCGATCGTGTCGGTGCTGCCCCGATTGTCGGGTGCCTACTCGTTCACGATGATGGACTCGGGGCGCTTGTACGGGGCTCGCGATCCGTATGGGTTCCGGCCCCTATCGATCGGTCGGCTCGAGTCGGGCGGCTGGGTCCTCGTGTCGGAGACCTGTGCGCTCGACCTCTTGGGGGCTCGCTTCATCCGAGATGTCGAGCCGGGCGAGCTCATAACCATCGACGACTCCGGGCTGACGAGCGATCGTTTCGCTCCGGCGAGCCACGCGAGCTGCATCTTCGAGCACGTCTACTTCGCTCGTCCCGACTCCACACTTATGGGTCAGAATGTTTACGCCACCCGCTACCGAATGGGCCGGCGACTAGCGCAGGAGTCACCCGTGACTGCAGAGCTCGTCATGCCGGTTCCGGACAGCGGTGTCCCCGCGGCTCAGGGGTTCGCCGAGGCATCGGGTATTCCCTACGGGGATGGCTTCGTCAAGAACCGATACGTAGGGCGCACGTTCATCCAGCCGACGCAATCGATGCGGGAGCAAGGTATTCGCATGAAGTTGAACCCCGTAAGAGCCGTCATCGAAGGTCGCCGGGTCGTCGTCATCGATGACTCGATCGTGCGCGGAAACACGACGCTGCAGATCGTCTCCATGCTGCGTGAGGCCGGCGCACGCGAGGTTCACATGCGGATTTCCTCTCCACCCATCAAGTGGCCATGTTTCTACGGGATCGACATGCCCGATCAGGACGAGCTGATAGGAGCGCAGCGGGAAGTGGACGTGATCAGGCGACACATTGGTGCGGATTCTTTGTGTTACCTCTCGCTCGAAGGGATGGTGGCCGCGACCGAGATACCGGGAGATGATTTTTGTACCGCCTGCTTTTCGTCTCTTTATCCGGTACAGATTCCCGCATTAGAATTACGAAACAAGAACGTGCTCGAGGATCCACTCAATGCCACCCGGGCAGAGAGTGGATGGCGCACGAGGGGGGATAGTCCCGACCGGACGAGACCGAATCATGACTGATAAGCCACCCACGGTCCTTGTGGCCGACGACGACGAGGACCTGTGCACTCTCCTAAGGACGAACCTCGAGGCGGATGGGTTCCTCGTGCTGATCGCCGGGGATGGTCGCCAGGCTCTTGAGCTCATCGAGAGCGAGAAACCGGACGTGGTGCTTCTCGACATCATGATGCCCGTTCTTGATGGCTACGGCGTCCTCGAGCGATTGTCGAAGGATCCGCACGAGCGCACCCGGGTCATCCTGATCACGGCGAAGGCGTCCAGTCGTGATCGCTTGCAGGGTTGGGAGCTTGGGGCAGACGAATACGTCACCAAGCCATTCGATCTCGACGCGCTGTTGAAGAGGGTGCGAAAGATGCATGCCAGCAGCGATAAGGACATGAAGGCTCGCCGAGCCGCCGCGAGAAGGGCGATCCTCCCCGACGACTCACTTGGATAGCCTCGGGGCATGTCCTGTGCTTTCGAGGTCGATGACGGCGTAGCGATCATCACGCTCAACCGCCCCGAAGTGCTCAACGCGTTCGACGACGAGCTGGGAGAGGCTGCGCTCACCGCCGTCCGCAAGGGCTCGGACTACGACTCGGTGCGTTGCATCGTCATCACCGGAGCAGGTCGGGCCTTCTCGTCCGGAGAGGACCTCGGCGCCCTGGTCGAGGGGTACGAACGAGGCGAGGTCCCTGCACTGGGTGACACCCTCGTGAACCGTTACAACCCCTTGATACGGACGATCCGAGCGGCCCCGAAGCCGGTGCTCGCTGCGGTGAACGGGGTTGCCGCCGGAGCCGGTGCGAGCATCGCGCTCGCGTGTGACGTCAGGGTCGCATCCGAGCACGCCAAGCTCGTCCTCGCGTTCATCAAGGTTGGTCTGGTGCCCGACTCGGGCGCGGTGTGGTTTTTGACGCGCATGATCGGGTCGGCCAGGGCCTGGCAGCTAGCCTCGTCGGGTGCACCCGTCACCGCCGATGAGGGCCTCCGGCTGGGACTGTTCGATCGCGTGGTTCCTGCCGATGACTTCGAAGCGGAGTGGAGAAAGCTTGCACAGGAGCTCGCTGCCGGGCCCACCCGCGCCTTCGCGCTGACGAAGAAGCTGGTGAACGAAGCACCCGAACGATCGCTGGACGACCAGCTCGATCTCGAGGTCGAGGCACAGACCCAGGCCGGGCAGACGAAAGATCACCTCGAGGGGGTGCGGGCGTTTCTCGGGAAACGACCCCCCAACTTCACCGGCAGCTAACCGCTCCTTCCCCGAGCACGTACCAGGGTCGCCATGGCTCAACCATGTACGCACTCGATGAACGAGCCGGGGCTGATGGCCCTTAGTCCCCCAGCATGAGCACTGCGGGGTGCTCGAGCATCCCGGCCACTTCGAGGACGAATTTCGATGCGGTCATCCCGTCGAGGATGCGATGGTCGAAGGTTATCGACATGTTGAGCATCGTGCGGATGACTATCTGACCGTCACGCACGACCGGTCGTTCCGCAGCTTTGTGTATCCCCAGGATGGCGGACTGAGGATGCATCACGATGGGAGTCGCCATCAGGCCACCGAACTTGCCCGGGCTGGTGACCGTAAACGTAGCGTCCCTTAGTTCGGCAGCTTTCAGTGTCTGCTCACGAGCACCACCGGCGAGCCTGTCGATGTCTGCTGCTATCTCGCGCAGGCTCTTCTTGTCCGCACCGCGCACGACCGGAACCACCAGACCTGCGGACGTGTCCACCGCGATGCCGATATCGCAGCGGTCGTGGTAGATGATCTCGCCGGCGTCGTCGTCAAGCGATGCGTTCAGGGGCGGGTATTCCTTCAGAGCCGCTGCCACCGCCCTCAGGACGAAGGGAAGAGGCGTCAAGCGAGCCAGCTCCGGGTGCCGCTCGTTCGCGATCCGTCTCGTGGCCTCCAGCTCCGTGACATCGCACTCTTCCACATGCGTCACCGACGGCACGATGCTGTGAGCAGCCGACATCCGTTCCGCGATCGTGCGCCGCACTCCTCGCAGCTTGTCGCGCTGGCCGGCTTTCTCGAGCTCTGGACCATGTGGTGCGCCGGCAATCACCACAGCCCTACCCGCCGCGGCCTCGACGTCCTCGCGCAGGATGCGCCCACCCGGCCCGGATCCGTTGACGGCTCCAAGATCTACGCCCAACTCCCGCGCCAGCTTTCTCACCGGGGGCATGGCGTTCACATCTTCTTGCTTCGTGTGGAGGGGTGAGGGGGCCGGAGGTGTTGCCTCCGAGGAGTCTCCGATCGTCACCAGCACGCTGCCGACGGGCACGATGTCACCCTCCTCCACGTGGATTCGGGATACGACACCCGAGAAGGGGGATGGGATCTCGGCCGTTGCCTTGTCCGTGATGACCTCGACGAGGGGTTCGTCTTCTGAGATCGTGTCGCCTTCCTTGACGAGCCAGCGATCGATCTCGGCCTCGGTCAAGCCCTCCCCGAGATCGGGGAGCACGAAGTCCGGCATCAGAAGTCGAGCACCTTCACTGCGCCGGCCACGATGCGACTAACGGAGGGTAGGTAATCGTTCTCGTTCGCGAATTGTGGGAAGGGAACGTCAAAGCCGGTCACCCTTCCGACAGGGGCTTCGAGGTCGAGCATCGCCCGCTCGTGGATCAAGCTGGACACCTCGGCTCCGATCCCTGCTGTGCGCGGAGCCTCGTGCACGACCAACGCGCGCCGGCACTGCGACGCGGCTTCCACGATGGCGTCGACGTCGAGCGGGTATAGCGATCTGAGATCGACGATCTTGACCGAAACGTCGCGGTCCGACTCGATCCGCTCGGCCGCCGCGATGCTCGCAGGCACCATTGCTCCGTAGCTGAAGATCGCGAAATCGCTTCCCTCCCGTGCGACGCGGGCATGCGACAGGATCTCGTTAGCGCGGCCGTTCCCGCCTCCGTTGCCCAGGGCGAACGGGGGCTCCTCCGGGACCTCGGCACGGCCGACCCTGTAGATCTTCTTCGGTTCCATGAAGATGACGGGGTCGGGATCTTCGATAGCAGCGAGAAGCATGTCGCGCGCATCCAGGGGAGTGGAAGGGCTCACGACCTTCAGCCCCGGGGTATGGACGAAAAGAGCCTCCGGTGAGTCGGAATGAAGCTCCGGCATCCGAACACCGCCGCCGTAGGGGATGCGGATGACAATCGAGGCAGGCACATCTCCTCCGGTGCGCCACGCATAACGTGCTGCATGGACCACGATCTGCTCGAACGCGGGGTAGGCGAAGGCATCAAACTGAATCTCCGGTACGGGCAGAAGGCCGTAAACCGACATGCCAATTGCAGTTCCGATGATTCCCGACTCGGAGAGAGGCGTGTCGACAACGCGCGTCTCACCGAACTTGTCGAGGAGACCCGCGGTCACACGGAAGACTCCGCCCGTCTTGGCAACGTCCTCACCCATGACAAGCACGCGCTCGTCGGCTGCCATCCCCTGATGAAGAGCGAGATTGAGCGCCTCGACCATGTTGAGGCTCTTCGTTGCACCGTTCCCGGAGCTCATCGGTCTTCGCCTGCTCCCTGCGGCCCCTGCGGCTTGACGGGCTTTGCTTCCGGTTCGCGCCCCACCGAATTGAGCTCGTCGAGGGACTCATCGAAAGTCCAGGGCCGTCCGGACGCGTAGACATGGTCGAAGAGGATGCTCTCGTCCGGTTGAGGGATGGCTTCAAGCTCCTTGACCGCATTCGCGACGGTCTGCTTTGCCTCCTCCACGATGCGTTCCTCATCGAGATCGTGACCGATGCCGATGCGTCGCAGAAAAGAGCTCATTCGAAAGACCGGTTCGAGAGCTCGCCACTTCTCGGCCTCGGAATCGTCTCGATAAAGCCGGGGGTCGTCGGCGGTGCCGTGCGCCCCGATCCTGTAGCAGAACGCTTCGATGAGGGTTGGTCCCTCGCCTGCCTTTGCT
>JBOGXB010000057.1:0-13070 GCA_050694215.1 Actinomycetota bacterium | reverse complement strand
ACACCACCCCATGTTCGCCGGGCGCGCCACCGCGGAGACCACTGGCCGGTTTTGCGGGGGGTGGACGAGGGAACAAGCATGTGAGAAGCACAGGGATCACGACGTAGTCGGGCGAATACTCAATGCAGCGGGGAGTACCATCGTCGACCCGTCACCGGACATCTCTAGCTCGTCTCGCAGGGGGGCAGATGCCTGAAGTCGAGATCAGCATCAAGGGGCTGACCAAGTCCTTCGGTCCACAGACGGTGTTAGAGGACATCACCTGCGACATCCCCAAGGGCAAGATCACGCTCATGCTCGGCCCCTCGGGTACGGGAAAGAGCGTCTTCCTGAAGCACCTCGTGGGACTCCTGAAGCCCGATCGAGGCGAGATCTGGATCGAGGGCAAAAACGTCCCCGCCTTGAACGAGAAGGAGCTCTACGAGGTCCGGCGCAAGTTCGGCGTCCTGTTCCAGGACGGGGCGCTGTTCGGCTCGATGAACATCTTCGACAACGTCGCCTTTCCTCTGCGCGAGCACACGAAGAAGCGTGAGGGCGAAATAAAGGACATCGTCACCGAGAAGCTACAGATGGTTGGCCTTGGCGGCGCTGAGAAGAAGCTGCCCGGCGAGATCTCCGGGGGGATGAAGAAGCGAGCCGGCCTCGCCCGCGCCCTGGTGCTCGATCCCGAGATCGTTCTCTTCGACGAGCCGGACTCCGGCCTCGACCCCGTGCGCACCGCCTTCCTCAACGAGCTCACGATGGATCTGAACCGCCAGCTCAACGCGACATTCATCGTGGTAACCCACGACATCGCCACCGCCAAGCAGGTTGCGGACTTCATCGGCATGCTGTACCGGCGCAACCTGGTCAAGTTCGGGCCGGCGAAGGAGATGTTCACCTCCGACATCCCGGTCGTGAGGCAGTTCCTCGCCGGAGACACCGAGGGCCCGATCGGCATGTCGGAGGAGAAGGATGCAACGAAGACCGACCATGCCACCCGGCCCCAAAGCACCTCCGGGCTGACCGCAGAGGAGACGGAGGAGATAGAGCGAGCGGCCGGCGCCCCGACAGGCGAGGAGACCGCCGCGGCTGCTTCCCATCGCGGACCCATCGACCGGATAGCACGCCGTAAGAAGAGCATCTAGGAGATCCACTTGATAGGTATGGGCAGAATGCTCGTCGTCGAGACGGGCAACATGTTCGCCATCACGCTCGAGGCCTTCCGCCTCATGCCCAAACGACCCTACCCGTGGCGCGATTTCATCCGCCAGTCGTGGTTCATCGCAAGCGTCTCGATGATTCCGGCCGTGCTCGTCTCCATCGCCTTCGGCGCGACCATCGCTCTCCAGGTCGGCAACGTTGCGCGTCAGCTGGGAGCAGAGTCCCAGACGGGTGCGGCAATGGTCCTCGCCGTGGTACGTGAGGCCGCGCCGATCGTCGCTGCTCTCCTGATCTCGGGGGCCGGGGGGTCGGCAATGTGCGCCGACATCGGCTCGCGCAAGATCCGGGACGAGATCGCCGCGATGGAGGTGCTGGCCGTCAACCCGATCAAAGCCCTGGTCGTCCCTCGTATCTGGGCCGCGATCTTCGTTGCCATGCTGCTGGACGGATTCGTCTCGGTAGCAGGGATCGCGGGAGGCTATTTCTTTAACGTGGTCATCCAGGGGGGCACTCCCGGCGCGTATCTCGCGTCGTTCAACCTCCTGGCCCAGACGGCGGATCTCGTCGTGGCCATCATGAAAGCCGGAATTTTCGGACTACTGGCTGCGATGGTCGCCTGCTATTTCGGTTTTTACGCCAAGGGCGGCCCGAAGGGGGTCGGGGACGCAGTGAACCGCGCAGTGGTGGTGACCTTCATGTTGATCTTCTTCGTGAACTTCATCCTCACGGCCCTGTACTTCGCGATCGTCCCCCAGAAGTTCGGATAGGAGCGATTTAGTGGCGCAGGCAACCGCAGGGCTGAGGCGGACCTTCGGGGTCCCCGGGCGGCTTGTCAATCGGGGCATCGACGGCCTCGCGACGCTGGGCGAGCAACTCGCGTTCATGGCCAAGTCGATGCGCGACATCGCATTCGCCACCCGCCACACCGGCGAGATCGCCCGGCTCATCTCCGAGATCACCCTGGGGGCCGGGGCCCTGATCGTGGGCGCCGGCACGGCCGGAGTCATCTTCTTCATGGCGTTCTTCACGGGAACCCAGGTCGGACTGGAGGGCTTCAAGGGTCTACAGCTGATCGGCGCCGAGGCCTTCACCGGCTTCGTATCCGCCTTCGCGAACACTCGGGAGATCACACCGCTAATCGCCGGGGTGACGCTGGCCGCTCAGGTGGGCGCAGGTTTCACGGCGGAGCTCGGGGCGATGAGGGTCAACGAGGAGATCGACGCCCTCGAGGTGATGGCGGTTCGACCCGTTCCCTATCTGATCTCGACCCGGATCATCGCGGCGTTCATCGCCATTACCCCCCTCTATCTGATCTCGCTCTTCGCCTCTTATCTCGCCACGGAGCTCGTAGTAACCAAGCTCCTCGGGCTGTCGGCCGGCACGTATCAGCACTACTTCACTCTGTTCTTGCCGCCTGTCGACGTGCTCTATTCGCTGATCAAGGCAGGGGTTTTCGCCATCGCCGTCGCTGTCATCCACTGCTACTACGGGTTCAATGCGACCGGCGGGCCCGCAGGCGTGGGGGTAGCCGTGGGCAAGGCCATCCGAGCCTCGATCGTGGCCGTGAACGTCCTCAACCTGATGATGTCGTCGTTCATGTGGGGAGTCGAGGACACCGTCCGCATCGCGGGCTGAATCGACAAGCGCTAGCAACACGGAGGCGGAAAAGATCACAAGGCTGCGCCACGTCATCGTAGGACTGATTGCCCTCGGTCTGCTGGGCGGAGCCGTCGTGCTCACCGGCCTGTTCTTGACCGGGAGCATCACCGCTCCGACCCAACAGGTCTCGGCCCGCTTCTCCAACTGCGGGCAGAGCCTCCGCGAGGGCGGCGACCTGAAGCTCCGGGGCGTCCTCGTCGGCCAGATCGGAGCCATCGAGCGAGCCGGCAACGGAGCCTGCGACATCCGGCTCGACATCAACCCGGAGAACAGGGACCAGATCCCCGCAAACGTCGGCGCGCAGATCAGGGCCAAGACGGTCTTCGGCGAGAAGTGGGTGGAGCTGCTCTACCCCAACGAACCGGAGGAGGCCAGACTCTCCGAGGGCGCCGAGATCCCCGAGGACCGCACCATCGACCCGCTCGAAGTCGAGACAATTCTCAATGTCGCGGTGCCGTTGCTCGATGCGATCGATCCGGAGCACCTGGCCGGAGCCCTCGACGCTCTCGCCGGTGGCTTCGTCGGACATGAGGACGCCGCGATCCGCGGGATCGAGGACGGCATCCGGGCCCTTCGGGTGATGAACGACAACGAGGGCCTTTTGAAAGAAGGCATCCGGCAGCTCGACGAATCCGGGGACGTCTTCTCAGACATCGACGACGACTTGTTGCGAGCGCTCGACAATCTCGACCGGGTCAACCGCTTCGCCTCTGACAACCAAGAGCTGATCGAGTCCAGCCTCGAGAAGGCGCCGAGGCTCTTGAACGAGCTGGGTGGCCTGTTCAACGCTCGCTTCGAGGACTTCACGAACATCGTCAACAGCGGGGCCACCGTCGTGAGCGTCCTTGCGGCGAGATCAGAAGACCTCGACCGCCTGCTGGTGGTCCTGCCTCGATTCAACTCCGCCTGGATCCGCAACCTCAACCACGTCTGCCGTTACCGGCAGGCGACAGACGAGCCCGGCAAGTCGGTGGGCGAGCGCGTGCCGGGACGCTGCTGGGGGGTGCACAACCTCATATCCGAGAGCCGGGGCGCTTACAGGAAGGGCGAATCGCCCGAGTCGCGCCGACGAGCATCGGCTCCCACGGATCTCGAGGGATTGCTCGAGTCCTCCATCGCCACGACGGAGGGGTCCGAATGAGAGGCGTGACGACAAAACTGGCCGTTTTCACGGTCTTCACGATCCTCGTGACGTTCTGGCTGGCTTCCATCATCGGAAAGCTGTCACCGTTCGACGACACCTACGAGATCAAGGCCGTGTTCACCGATTCAACCGGTGTCCTGAACGGAGACGCGGTCAAGATCGCGGGCGTTCCGATCGGGAAGGTGACGAACTTCGAGGTCGACGGCGGCGAGGCGCTAGTCACGATGGAGATCGCCGGAGACGTCGAGCTGCCGAAGAACTCGATCGTCGACATCAAGTTCCTCAATCTGCTCGGCCAGCGGGTGATCAACATCCTTCAACCGAGCGAACCCTCGTCCGAGGAGCTCGCCGAAGGAGACACCATCCCCGTACAGAACACGCGCCCGGCCCTCGATCTCTCCGTTGTCTTCAACAATCTGCGTCCTCTGATCCAATCGACAAACCCCGATGACATCAACACCGTTGCGCGCGCCATCCTCGACATCTTCGAGGGCAGGGAAGGCGACCTCGCGAAGATGCTCGCCAACGTCGGAGAGCTCACGTCCACTTTGGCCGATCGCGACCAGAGGCTCGCACGACTCGTCGGAGACCTCGACAAGGTGAGCGGCATCCTGAACAACGAATCGTCCTCGGTGCGGACGTCCCTCGACGAGTTCTCCTCGTTCATGGAGAAGCTTGCCGACCTGACGCCGGAGCTCGAGAGCGCCGTCGACAAGCTGACGACAGCGTCCGAGAAGTTCGGCGGAGTGGTCTCCCGCAACCGGGCCAACCTCGATCAGGAGCTCGAGGATCTCGCAACATTGCTGAACATCGTCAACGAGAACCTCGGCCCCCTCGATCGCGTGGCGCGCAACCTGAAGGAGGTCCTGCTTGCCACGGCGAGGGCCCACAGCTACGGAAAGTGGTTCACCCTCTACGTGGTCAACTTCTGCCCCGAAGCCGGCGCCTTCGGAACACAGATGCCAGGCGGTCTGGAGTGTCGCCGATGAGCATCAAGAACTTCCGCGAGCGCTCGCCGGCCGTCGTCGGAGTCATCTCGATCGCTGCCATCGCGGTCGCAACGACGTTCGCCTTCTATATCGACCGCATCCCCATGTTGAAGCAGGCGTACGACGTGAAAGCCGAGTTCAAGGACGGAGCCGGCCTCACCGCCGAGAACCAGGTGCGCGTCGCCGGGATAAAGGTTGGCACCGTGTCGGACATCGAGCTCGTCGAGGATCGCGTCGTCGTGACGATGGAGATCGATAACGGAACCGAGATCTCCAAGGACGCGTTCGCGGAGATCAAGCTCGGCACCCTGCTCGGGACCAAGTTCGTCGATATCGAAGGCAAGGGCGGCGGGCCGCTGCTGGAGGACGGGGACGTGATCCCGATAGAAGACACGGCCGTCCCGTACGAGATCTACCAGGCAGCCAACCAGGGCACGGACGTCCTCGAGGGCCTCGACGGCGAGGCGCTCAACGAGATGCTGGTCGAGCTCACCAAGCTGACCGACGTGACGCAAGAGGAGCTTGGTGTCGCGCTCGACGGACTCAACGATCTCGGAACCGGTCTGAACAAGAAGGACGACGAGCTGAGATCGCTCCTGTCTGAGGCTAACGATCTCACCGGCCTCCTTGACGACGAAGGCGGCAACATCAATCGCCTTATCGATGCATCGAACCAGGTCCTGGGATCCCTCGCGCAGAAGCGCGAAGACGTGCAGACGCTCCTAGAAGTCACGAAGCGGATGGCGGCAGACGTCAGCGGCCTTATCGACAACAACCGCCAGGAGCTGGACTCGATCCTCACCGATCTGCATCGTGCCCTCATAGTCCTCGAACGCAACGTCGAGCATCTCGACGTCGCCTTGCGCTTCTCGGGACCATCGTCTCGATACTTCGGCTCGATCTTCACCCAGGGACGGTGGGCTGACATCTTCACCTGTGCCCTGGTCCTCGAAGGCGCATGCGAGGAGGGTTCGTGATACGCGGCTTCATCAGACCCCTCTCCTACGCCGTCGCCGCGCTTCTGGTGATCGGCGGAGGCACGCTCGCGTACAGCGCGACGAACGACGGCGAAGACACCTACGATGTAACCGCCTACTTCGAGAAGGCAATCGGCCTGTTCCCCAACTCCGACGTCGACATACTCGGGGTGCCGGTGGGCAAGGTGCTGAGCGTCGAGCCGGACGGAGACAAGGTGAAGGTCGAGATGGAGATCTCCGGCCGCTACAAGGTCCCCGCCGACGCGTTTGCTCAGATCGTCCCCATCTCGGTGATATCGGATCGCTACGTTCAGCTCGCCCCCGTCTACGAGGGAGGCCCCGCTCTGGAGGACGGCGCGGTGCTCGACGTTGATCGCACCCAGATCCCGGCCGAGCTCGACGACGTGTTCAAGCAGCTCAAGAAGCTGCTTGACGCGATCGAACCCGGCAAGAAGGGCGAGCCGGGTGCCCTCGGCGACCTCGTCGTCCAACTCAACCAGACCCTGAAGGACCGGGAGCAGGACCTGAAGGGCACTCTAATCAGCGCGTCCAAGCTGACCGACACGCTGTCCGATGCGAAGGGCGACATCTCCGGCTTGCTCATCAACCTCGACGGATTGTTCGAGCAGCTCGCGACGAGAGCGGACTCGTTCGGTTCGCTCAACCGGAACTTCGCGCTGGTGATGACGGCGCTTGCGGAGAGCCGCGACGACCTCACGGGCACGCTCGAGAACCTCGGCGACCTCACGGTGTCGGTGGGCGACCTCGTGTCAAATCACGGCGACCGGCTCGGTCGGGACCTCAAGCTGGCGTCCCGGATAACCTCGGTGGTGCTGAGGAATCGCGCCTCTCTCATCGAGTCGCTCAAGTGGCTGTCGGTCGTGGGGAAGGGGTTCGAGAGCGCCTACCACCCGCCGCCGTTCGACGACATTGACATCCGCGACAACGCCCAGGCTCATCTCCAATGCCAGCTGCTCGGTCCGCTGCCGGAGGAGCTCGAGAGGATCTGCCGCGAGGAGACGGGAGAGCCGCGTACCCCGAATGGTGGCGGCGGGGCGAGCGAGCCGGCCGCCGGCCCCGATATTCCCAGCATCTCCGGGCTCCTCCGGCTCGACTGCAATCAGGGCGTCCGCAAGGTCCGCCGTCACATCCGCAAGGTCGAGGAGATCACGCTACCCGCGGACGCCGAGAAGGACCTGATCGACTCATTCAAGGCCCAGCTCCGCAAGCTGAAGCGAAAGTGCGAGGAGCTCAGCAGAGCGATCCAGAAGGGCGGGGGCGGTGGCGGTCTCCTCGACGACCTCGAGGGCACCGTGGACGACACCACGGACACGGTCGAGGACCCGCTCGACCCGACGGGGCTCAGGGGCAGCGCGGGGTCCAGGCCGGCGCCGTCTTCTGCAGGGCCCGGGGTTATGGATCGCGTCGGTGACTGGGTCGGAGGCTTCGTGAGCTTTCTGGGGTGGTCGTGATGCGGATGAGGACGCCGGCCGTTGTCGCTCTTCTCCTTGTGATCGCGGTCCTGGGATCCGCATGCACCGCGCTGGGACTCGGATCGAGCTGCAGCGGCACAGAGCTGATCGCCAGGTTCGAGCAGGTAGGCGACCTCGTTGTCGGAGGCAACGTGCAGTCGTCCGATGTCGAGATCGGCTCGATCCAGAACATCGAGCTCGACGGTTGGACGGCTCGGGTGTCCATGTGTCTCGACGAGGGGGAGCAGTTCCCCGCCGACGTGGAGGCCGTTGTCAGGACCACGTCACTGCTGGGCGAGAAGTTCGTCGACCTCCGACCCCAGTCCGACGGCCCGCCGTTCCTCGAGGACGGGGACGCGATCGGCCTCGACCAAACGTCGAAGGCAACCGAGCTCGAGGAGGTCTTCGCCAAGCTGGCAAGCATCCTCGGCACCGGGAATCTCGAGCAGATAAACCGGTTCACCACCGCTCAGGCCAACATCCTCCGCGATAACGCTGACGAGCTCAAGGAGGTGTTGTCGCGTTTCCGTCGCTTCAGCGACGTGTTGGCCGGCCGCAAGAACCAGATCGCGTCCTCGGTCGACTCCCTCGATTCGGTAGCCCAGACCGTCCTCGAGGACTCAGACGTGCTGAAGCGATTCCTGCGGTCGTTCGCCCAATCCTCGACCGTGCTCAACGATCAGCGGGAGGGGCTGGAAGATCTCTTGATCGCACTCGACGAGTTCTCGACGATCAGCGTGCAGCTCCTCGAGCAGACCGAGAGTGGTCTGGACTCCCAGTTCGACAACCTTCGCCCGGTCCTTCGGACGGCGGTCGAGAACAGCGCGAACGTCAGGAAAGCGTTGCAGACGCTCGCGACGTTCACGGAGTGGTTCCCCGAGAGCATGCCGGGCGACTACCTGCAGCTCGACGTGTGTCAGGCGCCGCCCGACCACTATTCTCAGGGCAGGACTTGTCCGGGGGCCGACCAGAACGACGCGTCGAGCGCCGCTCCCGGTACGGGTGATCCCGCGGCACCCACCTCTTCGAACCAGCCGAGCTCGAACGTCATCGAGTTCATCCTTCGGGCGCCTCTGGTGGGGAGCAACTGATGATCGGCTGGAGAATAAGGGTCAACCTCGTCGCCTTCTTCGTCATCGCGCTCGGGCTGTGCTACCTCATGGCGACGCAGGTGCTTTCGGTGCTGCAGGATCGCTATTCCGTCTACGCCATCTTCCCCGACGCGGGTGGCGTGTTCACGAACCAGGAGGTCACCTACCGCGGCATCACGGTGGGTCAAGTCGGCAAGATGGAAGTCGTCGAGAAAGGCGTCCGCCTCGAGCTCCTGATCGGCGAGGAGACGAGGGTCCCGAGGGAGGACACCGAAGCTCGCGTGATGTTCAAGAGCGCGGTCGGCGAGCAGTTCGTCGATCTCCTGCCCGGAAGCAGCGGGGCTCCTTACTTCGAGGACGGCGACGAGATCCCGCTCGAGCAAACCTCTATCCCGGTGAGCACGCAGGAGCTCCTGAGCACGCTGGAAGCCGTGCTCCGCGGGGTGCCGCCCGAGGACCTCAAGGGGGCCGTCGACGCGCTGGGCTTAGGGCTGACCGGCAGGGGACCAGACATCGCGACCATCATCGAGTCAACCGCCGATCTCGCAACGCTGTTCGCCGAGCGGGGGTCCGAGGTCGAGGGCATCCTCCGCAACGGCACGAGCGTGGGCGGGGCCTTCCTGGAGTCACGCGAGGACTTCGCAACGGCGATCCGTGAGCTCGTGATAGTAAGCGAAACGCTTGCGGACAACACGGGGAACCTGCAGCGGCTGATGCGAGGCGGTAACCAGCTCTCCGATGAGCTGGTCAGGCTCATCCGTGAGAACCGGCCGCAGCTAAACAAGTTCCTGCACGAGTTCGGCAAGGTCAACGAGTTCCAGGCCAATCACGCGAGTGACATCTCCGAGCTGCTCCGGCACCTCCCGACCGGGCTCGCGAGGATCCTCACCTCGTTCGAGCCCTCAACCGGGCTGATTCGGTTCGGTCTTGTCAACGACGATGAAAACCACGCCTGCAGCTACGGCACCGACCGCAGGCCGCCGAGCAACCGCAGCCACAGGCTTCCGCCCCTTAACGCCAGGTGCTCGAAACGGGCGGAATCATCCTCCTCTTCCTCGCAGCCGGCGGCCGACACGGAGTCCAATGGATCTCTGGCCGACGTCCGCGGAGGGCCGCAGCTGCCGGCGCGCATGTCCGAGTGGTCGTGGACGCTCGTCTACCTGCAGAGCATCTGACGGTCCGCCGCCTTCGTTCATTGCCGGCCCGATGACGGACCTCCACATCCATAGCGACGATCACCCACTAGGCTCAAAAACGATGGTCAAGGAAGAGGAAGCCCGCTCGATACCGCCGGCGCCGCCAACCCCGGCCGCTCGTGCCTCGTCGCGCGACCGCAAGCGATGGGTGGTCCCCGCGCTGGCAGCCGGTCTCGTCCTCTCGATCGCGCTTGCGGCGACCTTCGTCGCGTTGTGGGCATCGAGTGTCGACACGTCGTCTGAAGACGTCGGTGAGTTCATGAACGACCAGCGGCCGGTCGCCGAGAGACGGGCCCTCGAGGTGATCAACCTCCTGATGAACTACGACTCGACCAACATCGACGAGGTCGCCGACCGGATGCTTCAGATCTCAACGGGTAACTTCCGCCAGGACTACGAGGAGACCTTCTCGGCCGGGTTGGGCGAGGCAATCGAGAAGGTGTCCGCCTCCTCACGAGGTCAGGTCCTAAACGGGCCGGAGATCTCGTTCCGTTCCGGATCGGAGGCTCTTGCGATCGCTCGCGTCACCCAGACGACCCAGAACGACGAGAACCCTCAGGGCAACACGTTCAACTACGTGATGGAGATCACGCTGATCGATACCACCGACGGAGGCTGGAAGGCCGACAGGGTCGAGCTCCTCTCGGGGCAAGAGGGCTAGTGGAGAACCGCTGGCCCGCCCTAAATCAGACAACTACTTCGAGCCGAAGGTCTCCACCAGCGCCTGGTAGTTCTCGAACATCCGCTCCGGCTTGGGGCCGTACCATGGCCCGGCCACCAGCAGCCGGTCGGCGATCCCCTCCCATCGCTTCACCCGGTCCCTGATCTCGCCGGCGGGCCCTGCTACTCCTATCTCGTCGCAGAGATCGTCGTCGATGAGCTCGATCATGCGCTCCTTGTCCCTCGCGCCGAACGCGTCGCGCAGCTCCGGAACGAGAGCCTCTTTGCCGTGCAACGCGAGGATCCCGCTGTAGGTACGGGTCGTCGCGTAGAAGGCGATCTGCAGCTTGATCTCGCGGCGGGCGAGATCAGCGTCGTCGGATATCGAGATGAGTGGGGACGCCGTGAGGTTGCACTCCCCCGGCTTCCGGTCCGCGCGTTCGGCCCCCTCGGCCATCGCCGGCTTGACGACCTCCTCGAGGTATTTCGGCGAGGCGATCGGATGTGCGAGCAGACCGTCGGCGACCTCACCGCAGGTGCGAGACATCAGCTTTCCCACCGCGGCGAAGTAGATGGGCACGTCCCTCCGGTCCGGCTGAGGCCCTGCGTGGAAGGTGGGCATGGTCACCGTGTAGAAGCGACCTTCGTGGGTTACGTCCTCACCCCTATTCGCCGCCCACACCGTCCGCATGGCCTGTGCATACTCATTGAGCTTGGGAGCGGGATGCTCGAACTTCACCGAGAAGCGGTTCTCGTTGACGCGCTTCACCTGAGAGCCGAGCCCGAGAATGAAGCGGCCACCCGCTAGCTCATCCAGATCCCATGCGGTCATCGCGGCGATCGTCGGCGAGCGGGGGAAAGCCAAGGCGATAGCCGTGCCGACGTTTATGGTGGACGTCGACTGGATCCCCACGGAAGCCGAGATAAAGGCGGTGTTGGTCGTCTCCGCCGCCCAGCAAGATTCGAACCCCGCGTCCTCGACCATCTTGGCCATCGGGCCGATCATCGACATGGGACCGCCGATCCCTATCCCGTAATCCATCCGTCACCTCGTCCGTCGCCTTGTCCGTGGCGCACTATAGTCCCGCGGCAAGCGGTCGCTCAGCCCTCCTGGGGTAAGGTGCGCCGCGACGGGTCGAAGGAGGCTCTGGGAGGAAGAAGTGGTCCAACTGCTGGACGAGGAAGAGATCGAACAGCGCCTCGACGAGCTCGGCGATTGGGAACGCGAGGGCGACGAGATCCAAAAGGTGTTCGAGTTCGACGACTTCAGGTCCGCGATCGAATTCGTCAACGATGTCGCGAAGCTCGCCGACCGTTACGACCACCATCCCGACATCGACATCCGCTGGAACAAGGTGACGTTGAGCCTCTCGACTCATTCCGAGGGCGGGCTCACTCCGCTCGACTTCGACCTGGCTGGAGACATCGAGCAGTCGATCGGCTGACCGTTTTCTGCTAACTCAGCTACAAACGCCGTGCGGTTTCCGACATCAAAAGGGGCTTCAGGCTGGGCGCGGCGCGCTTCCGACCTCATCGCGCAACCAGGGGGGTAGCGAGAAGGTGATGTCTTCGGTTGTCACCTCTCGCGTCTCCACCCGCTCGTAGCCGAACCCGGCCAGGCGCTCGAGGAGTCGCTCGACGAGAACCTCCGGTGCGCTGGCTCCTGAGCTCACCCCCACCACACCGGCGCCCTCGAGCCATTCCTCCTTCAGATAGGACTCGTTCGGAACGAGGTAGGCATGCGCGCCCATGCTCTTTGCGACTTCCACCATGCGGTTGGAGTTGCTCGAGTTGATCGCCCCCACGATCAGCACGACGTCGGACTCGGGCGCGATCGCTTTTACGGCAACCTGGCGATTCTGCGTCGCGTAACAGATGTCGTCGGAGCGCGGGCCGGTTATGTCGGAGAACCGGGCTCGAAGCGCCTCGACCACCTGCAGAGTGTCGTCTACCGACAGCGTCGTCTGTGTGAGATATCCAACCGGCTGGTCGTCGGCGAGAGGGAGCGACGCAACTTCGTCGACGTTCTCGACGACGATCGTGTTGCCCGCGGCCTCGCCGGACGTCCCTTCGATCTCCTCATGGCCGCGATGGCCGACGAGGACGATGGTCCGTTCGTCTCGATCGAACCGCTTGGCCTCGTTGTGGACCTTCGTGACGAGCGGACAGGTCGCGTCGATCACACGGAGGTTGCGTGCCTGCGCGGTTTCGCGTACCGCCGGCGACACACCGTGGGCGGAGAAGATGCACACCGAACCCTCGGGCACCTCCTGCTCGGAATCTACGAAGACCGCGCCGCGCTGCTCGAGCTCCTCGACGACGTGGCGGTTGTGGACGATCTCCTTGCGGACGTAGACCGGGGCGCCACACGCCTCGAGGGCACGTTCCACGATCTGAACGGCGCGATCCACGCCGGCGCAGTAGCCCCTGGGAGCCGCCAGCAACACGCGCTTGCCCTGTCCGCTTGAGCGTTCGTTCACGTCTCCATCGTAGTGGCCCACCGGCTCAAGCTGATTCCGGGGAATCACTTGGGCTCTTCGCTCGCCCAAAGATGGTGGAGGTGCGTCGCGGGAGCCGGAAAAGTGCCGTGCACGCTGTGCAACTGGTGCATGTTGGGTTTGACCCGTTTACGTGGACACTCGAATGTGGTGCACGTCCATGACGTGACCAGAAAGGAGTGTCCATGGGCCACCCTCAGAGGCGGTATGCCCCTGAGTTCAAGGAGCGCTGCATCCGTCT
>JBOGXB010000056.1:0-13120 GCA_050694215.1 Actinomycetota bacterium | reverse complement strand
CCATGCCGAGGAAGTTCGGGTCCAAGGGCGCGGGGTGTTGGTCGATGCGGTGGATGTAGCGTCCCGCCGCGTTCGCTTGCCAGATCTCGAGGAGGGCATTGGGGACGGGGCTACCCCTCTCATCGAGGATGCGTCCGGTAACGATGATCCTTTCCCCTACGGCCTCGCCACTCGTTCCGGCATTGCACGTGAGGTCGCTGTCCTCGGGCGTCACCGCGCTCACTGCCGGGCCGGGTCCGGTCGTCTCCGAGAGCGTTCGAGGCAGCTCCTCGAGGAGCTCCCGGGGCGCGCGTAGCAACGTCGAGCGATAAGCCTCGTAGAGATAAGGAGGAAACGTCGCCGCATCCCGCCGCGCGTCGGCCGCCTGGTCTTCTGCTTGCTCTCGGGCGGTCACCGAGGCCCTCCAGAGGTGTCATCCGGGGTGTCCTTCTCCAGCACCGACTTCGCAAGCGCGAAGGCTGAGTGCGCAGCGGGCACGCCGGCGTAGACGGCCACGTGCATCAGTGCCTCGGCGATCTCCTCGGGTGAAGTGTTGGTGTTGCGGCTCGCGCGCAGGTGCATCTTCAATTCCTCACGGCGGTTCATGGCGGCGAGAATCGCAATCGTTATGAGGCTGCGGGTGCGCCGGTCGAGGCCGGGACGCGCCCATACGGATCCCCATGCGGTCTCGGTGATGAAGGTCTGGAAGTCGGCGTCGAGAGGCGTCGCGTGCGCCTCGGCGGCGGCCACGTGGTCCGCTCCGAGGACCTCGCGACGGACCTTCATTCCGCGCTCGAAGCTCGATTCCACGGCCTAGCCCGCGGGTCCCTGGGGGGCGGAAAGGTGTGCGCCCGGCATCCTCGGTCCTTGCCCTCCTAGTCGCGTTGCGATCACACGTTGCGGTCCTGCGCGCGGGTGACTCGTGCGGCTCGTACCCGACATCATCCCCTGCGTGCCACGGCCGCTTGACACCGGACGGGCCGGATCAATTAGGGCCTACCATCAGACCACTACTCCACGCAAGCGGACGGGCTCGACGGGTCTTCCGCGCTCTGCATCTGGTGGGCGAGAGGTGGGACCGCAGCGCGGTGCACGTGAACGTCGTTCCACACGATGTAGCGCGGGGCCTCTACTTCTGTTTCGTGGGGCGAACGAGTATGTCGCTCACCGACATGTGCTCGGGTTGGGTGATCGCAAAGGTAACGACGCGAGCGATATCCGCCGGGTCCAGCGCCCTCACCCTCTCACGCGTTAGGCGAGCCTTCTCGCGCAGCTCATCGTCGGAGATGTGCTCGATCAGCTCCGAGTGGACGGCCCCCGGCTTCACCACGATTACTCGAACGCCCCTATCGGCGACCTCCTGGCGGAGCCCATCCGCCCACGCGTTGAGGGCTGCCTTGGTAGCGCTGTACATGGACGAGGCCGGGCGGGCTCGTCCGCCCGCGCTGGACGAGATGTTGACGACGTCTCCACCGCCGTCGGTGAGCTGATCGATGAAGGCCGCCGTCGTCTCGACTGCCCCAACGAGGTTGGTTTCGATCATGGTCCGCCATTCCTCGAAGCTGCGCTCTTCGACGCGGGACAGCAGCATCATGCCGGCGTTGTTCACGAGGCAATCGACCCTTCCGAATTCCTCGCGCACGGCACCTGCCGCCGCGGACAGTGATTCCCGGTCGCGCACGTCGGCGGCGAAGGACCGGGCGACGAGCCCCTCCAGGTCCAGGCTCGCCTCGACGGCTTCCAGGCGGTCCGCGCGACGGGCGAGGAGGGCGACGCGTGCTCCATCGGATGCGAGGGCGCGGGCGATCGCCTCTCCGATGCCGCTCGACGCGCCGGTTACGACCGCGACCCGGCCGCTGAGGGCTCGCTCCATGTACCTCCCCGGGGCTGTGATCGATGCCGACCACTTAAGAAGATGACTAATGGTATTACTATTAGCCAAGTCCGGAGTACGGACGGGTCGAATCGGTGGTCCGAGTGTGGTGGAGGACCGGGGGGAGGAGAGGTCCACTATGAAGATCAGGCGATGGGCCGCGGTTGCTGCCATCCTGATGATCGCGCCGGCGTGCAGCGACACGCCCACCCAGGAGGGTGGTGGAGATGGCGAGGGTGCGCCGGACAGAGCGGTCTCCAAGCTCGAGCAGATCTACGCGGACCTGGAGGGCCTCGACCCAGACCAGCGTCGCGAGGAGCTCATCGCGATGGCCGAGGAAGAGGGCGCCGTCCTCAACTACTACGGCTCGACCAACCTCGACGATATAACGCCCATCATCGAGGAGTTCGAGGACGCGACCGGCGTGACGGTCAATATCTACAGGGCCTCGGCCGAGGACGTCCTGCTGCGAATCCTGCAGGAGACCGACGCGAACTTCGATAACGGAGTGGACGCGGTCGAGATGAACGGGCCGCAGATGGTGCTCCTGGATCGTGAGGGGGAGCTCGCTCCGTTCGACTCGCCCACTACCGACCAGCACCCCGAGGCGGGTGTGCTGGACAACTGGGCGTGGGTCTACATCAACACCTTCGTCGCGTCCTGGAACACCGACAGGGTCTCGGCCAGCGAGGCTCCCAAGTCGTGGGACGACGTCCTCACGAAGTTCGACGGCAGGCTCGCCATGGAGGCCGGTGACTTCGACTGGTTCGCGACCCTCGTCAAGGACTACTTCGTTAAAGAGCAAGGTATGAGCGAAGACGAGGCCGTGCAGCTGTTCCGGGACGCGGCGGCGGGTGCTGCATCGGTGGTCGACGGGCATACGCTGATGGCCGAGCTGCTCGTTGCGGGCGAGTACGACATCGCCTCCTCTACCTACCTCCACCGCATCTTCCAGTTCAAGAGGGAGGACGCTCCGATCGAGGCGGAACCATTTGTCGAGCCGCTGGTGGTGCGGCCCAACGGCGTCGGCATCCACACCAACGCGCCGCATCCGGCCACGGCGCTGTTGTGGACGGAGTTCGAGCTCTCCGATGCGCAGCCGGGGTTGCTCGAGATCGACAGGCAGCCGGCGAGCGCCTCGGTCGAAGGCGGCGGCCTGCCGCAGGGATTCGACTTCATCGAGGTGGACGTGGAGGCGGTGGTCGACGAGATCGACAAGTGGGAAGGACTCTATGACGAGATCATCCAGGGTGCCGGCGGCGAGGTGGTCGAGGATTGAGCGATACGCATCCCCGGTAGTCGATCGGCCGATGACCTAGCTGGGAGCAGCCGAGATGGCGGATGTAGCGACGAGGGCGGGATGGGCCGCGCGCGTCCGGAACATACGATGGCAGGACATCTTCAGCATGCAGGGCCTGATCATCGCCGGGTCTCTGGCCCTGGTTGGCTATTTCGCTCTCGTGCCCCTAACTCGCCTTCTGTACGGAACGTTCTACGACGGTGAAGGCATCACGCTGCGGTTCTTCGAGGAGGCGTACAGCCAGTACCGCATAACTGAGATGGCCGTTAACTCCGTCATCTTCGCCGTGGGCTCGACCGTCTTGGCCGTCAGCGTCGGCACGACTCTCGCCTATCTCAACGTACGAACGGACGTCCCGCTCAAGCGGCTCATCTTCGCGGCCTCGCTCGTGCCTCTCATCATTCCCGGCATCCTGCACACGATCGCATGGATCTTTCTCGCGAGCCCCCGTATCGGGCTTGTCAACAAGGTCCTGGAGCCGGTCTTCGGGCCGGGCACCTTCGACGTCTTCACCATGCCGGGGATGATCTTCGTGGAGGGGCTGCACCTGTCGCCCCTCGTCTTCTTGCTGATGGTGGCCGCGTTCAAGTCGATGGATCCTTCTCTGGAGGAATCGGCTCTGTCGAGCGGGGCGCGGCTGCCAACGGTCATCCGGCGCGTCACCCTGCCGCTGGTAAAGCCCGCGCTGTTTGCGTCCGTGCTGATCATCATGGTGCGAGGCCTCGAGGCCTTCGAGGTCCCTGCCCTGCTCGGCATCCCGGCCGGGACCTGGGTCTTCACCTCTCGCATCTTCAATGCCCTCAGGACCTATCCCATCGACTATGGGAACGCGGGGGCCCTCGCGACCTCACTGCTGGTGCTCACCTCGATCGGCGTCTTCTTGCAGTCCCGTCTCTCGGGCAAAGGGAAGCGCTTTCAGACGGTCACCGGAAAGGGCTTCCGACCCCGCCCCATGGAGCTGGGCAGGTGGCGCAAGCCGGCGACCATGGCAGTGTTTGCGTACTTCTTCATCGCCGTCGTGCTGCCCGTGATGATGCTGGTGCACGTATCGACGCAGCCCTTCTATCAGCTCCCGTCGATGGAGTCGGTCTCGGAGATGACGTTGGAGAATTACCGCTACACCCTGACCAACTCCCAGTCGTTGAGGGCGCTCAAGAACTCATTCACGCTTGGTATCGGCTCGGCCACCGTCGTGATGTTGGTGATGTCCGTGGTCGCTTGGGTTGTGGTGCGCACCAAACTCAAGGGACGCTGGCTGATAGACAACCTGGCGTTTCTGCCTCTAACGATCCCCGGTCTCGTCCTCGGTGTTGCCCTCCTATTCGTCTATCTGCGGGTACCCCTGCCAATCTATGGAACTCTGTGGATCCTGTTCATCGCGTACTTCACGCGTTACATGCCGTACGGGATGCGCTACGCATCCACCTCGATGTACCAGATAAGTGGGGAGCTAGAGGAGAGCGCAAAGGTCTGTGGCGCCAGCTGGTGGCAAGGGTTCAGGCGCGTTCTGCTGCCGCTTCTCGTGCCCGGACTGGTCGCAGGGTGGATCTACATCCTCACCGTTTCGGTGCGCGAGCTGTCCAGCTCCATATTGCTTTACTCGCCGGGCAACGAGGTCCTCTCGATCCTCATCTTCGAACAGTGGACCAACGGCCAAACGAACGAGCTTGCAGCGCTCGGGGTGATCATGGTCCTTACGTTGGTGGTTCTGGTCTTCGTCGCGTCGAGGTTGGGAGCAAAGATCGGCGTGAAGGAAGCGCCCTGACGGTTCGCCCGACACACTCGCTGAGGCCGCTCGCGGCCGGTCATGAAGCTGCGTTCCGAGAAGGCTGATGGCGGACGACCGGACCGCGCTCCCGCGGAACCCCTTGGGACGGCACAATCCGCTCGCTCCCGTTTACATCTCCGTCTTCCTCTACAGCGTCGGCGAGGCTGGGCTGCACGTGCTGGTCTCTCCCTACCTGTCCCAGGAGATGCACCTGTCGGCTTCGTTGATCGGTGTGGTGGTGGCAGTCTTCGGGACGGCCTCGTTACTGACCCGTCTTCCCGTCGGAGCCGTCTACCGGGCCCGGAGGGCGAGGTCGATGCTCGTCGTCGGTGGTGCTCTCTCGGCGACGGCGTTCGCGCTGGTGCCCGTCGTCTCCGGACCCTTCCTCTTCGCGATTCTGATGGCGGTGGACGGCATCGGGTGGTCCATCGCCACGACCACCCAGCTTGCCGTTCTGGTCGCGGGTCGCCCGTCCAGGTTGTCGACGGCATCGGCGATGGGTTGGTACGCGGGCTTCACCGGTCTGGGGCACACGGCTGCAGGAGCGACGGCGGCGTTGGTTGCCGACACGCTCGGATACGCCGCGGGGTTCCTGATGCTGGCCGGCATCCCGGTGCTGGCAACCATCGCCATGGTCCGCGCGATGCCACCAATCGACGCGTCGGCGTCCCCTCCCGATACGAAAAGACGTCGAGGGCGGCCTCTGTTTGTGTGGAAGGTTGCCGGGGTGCCCGCTGCGGTGTGGGCGGGCGTTCTGCTGATGTTCGATATCAACTTCGTGAACGGACTGGTCACTACCTTCCAGCCGGTCCTGGCTCTGGGGGCAGGCCTCACGCTTACCCAGGTGGGCGTCCTGGCCAGCCTGAGATCCTTCGCGTCGTCTTTCGTCCGGCTCGGCTCGGGAGTGGTCCTGGCCCGGAGAAGCGGAGCCGTCCTCACCACCCCCCTCGTCGTCCTCGGCGCTCTTGCCGTCGTGCTCGTTCCGTCGGCGAAGGCGTCCTTCGTGATGTCTGCGCCGCTCTTTCTCGCGATCGGCATGTCGCGAGGCCTGCTGCGAGTGACGGGCTCGGCACAGGCCTTCGACGGAGCTCCGGATGATGACCGCCATCACGGGATGACGGCGTCTCTGTTGCACTCCGGTTTGGACCTCGGCAAGCTGGCGGGGCCGCTCATCGGAGGCGCGGTCGCGGGTCTCACGAGTCTGCCCACGATGTTCCGCACGCTCCCCCTGGTCCTGCTCGGCTGCTACGCCCTGCTGGAGTTGGCGGCCCGCAGATCGCATCGAGTCGCGCCTGATCGCGTTAGCCGCGAAGATGCAGAGGTCGAACAGTTCGACTCCGCCGAAGCCAGCCTCGACGCGAACCCATGAGAACGCGCCTCGAGGTGACGCGCCGGACGGTGACGGAGGTGAGGCCATGACTAACACCAGACCGACGTACGGCTCGGACGTGATGGTGGATGCGATGAAGGCACAGGGCTTCAAGTACATCAGCCTCAATCCCGGCTCGTCGTATCGCGGACTGCACGACTCGCTCGTCAACTACGGTGGGAACTCTCCGGAGATGATCGAGTGCCCGCACGAGAAGGTAGCGGTGGGACTCGCGCACGGCTACGCAAAGGCGTCTGGAGAGCCGATGGCTGTCGTGCTGCACGACGTCGTCGGGCTCCTGCACGGGGCCATGGGGATCTACTACGCCTACATCGATCGCGTCCCGGTGGTGATCTTCGGCGGGGCGGGGCCCATGGACACGACGCGCCGTCGCCCGAACATCGATTGGATCCACAGCGCGAACGTCCAGGGCAGCGCGGTGCGCGATTACACGAAGTGGGACGATCAGCCGTTCTCCATCTCGTCGGTGCCGGAGGCGATCGCGCGCGCCTGCCGGATAGCGACCTCCGAACCAGCCGGCCCCGTCTACATCGGCCTGGACGCCGGTTTGCAGGAGGATCGCATCGATGGAGACATCCCCTCGCCGGATCTCGAGCGGCTGAGGCCGCCTGCCCTCATCGGCCCGGATCCGCGCGCGCTCGACCGGCTGGCCGAGATGCTCGTGGCCGCACAACGCCCCGTCATGATCACCGGCTACGCCGGCCGCGATCCCGAAGCCTTCAAACAGTTGGTGGAGCTCGCGGAGCTTCTTGCGATCGGCGTCATCGATACCGGTGCACGACTGAACTTCCCCAACCGCCATCCGCTCAACGTGACCGGTACCTCGGCGCTCGAGGAGGCGGATCTGGTCTTTTTCGTCGACGTCAAAGACATGGGAAAGGCGACCCAGAAGCTCGACTCGACTACGAGGATGATCAGGTCACGGATCCAGGAGGACGCGAGGGTCGTCGACGTGGGCTTCAACCACATCGGCATCTCCTCGTGGTCGCACGACTTCGCCGCGCTCCACGAGACCGATCTTCAGGTCACTGCCGATACGTCGGTCGCGCTGCCGCTGCTTCTCGAGAGGTGCCGGGATCTGGAGAGCCACGCCCCGGATCGGCAACCAGAGCGCGTTCGCAGGCGCGCCCAACTGACGGAGATGCACGACGCCGCGTGGGAGGGCTGGCGTCGGGAGGCTTCGTCCGTTTGGGACGCGTCGCCGGTTTCAACCGCCCGGCTGGCCGCAGATGTGTGGGAGGTGATCAAGGATCACGACTGGGTTCTCACGGCCGGAACCGCGCACGACTGGGCGCTGAAGACGTGGGACTTCGATCGCGCGTACCGTCACCCCGGCAGGAGCCTCGGCACCTCCACGCAGATATCGATGTCGCTCGGAGTGGCCCTGGCGCACCGCGGGTCGGGAAGGCTCGTCGTCGACCTCCAGCCCGATGGGGACCTCATGTTCGACCTCGGCGCGCTGTGGGTGGCCGCCTACTACAGGATCCCCTTGCTAGTGGTGATGTTCAACAACCGCGCCTACTACAACGACTGGGAGCATCAGGAGCGGATCGCGCGCCAGCGAGGCACTCCCGTCGAACGGGCCTCCATCGGTATGGAGATCGACAAGCCGGCGCCGGATTTCGCCACAGCCGCGCGCGCCCTCGGATGGTACGGCGAGGGGCCCATCGTGGATCCGGCTGAGGTCGGAAGCGCGGTGGCCCGGGCGACCAAGATGGTGATCGAGCACGAGACCCCCGCGCTCGTCGACGTCGTATGCCAGCCCAGGTAGGTGGCGGTGATCCACGAGGCATCCGAGTCCAGCCAGGCCGGGAGCGCATCCTCCGGGCGTGGTCACTGCTGGGACGATGTCGTGGGCGAGACGGAGCTTCGTGTCTACCGCGCCTATGAGCGGGAGCGCACCTTCGGCCGGCGACCGGCCCTGGTGCTGATCGATCTTTACAACCGGGTGTTCGGCGACCGAAGAGAGCCGCTGCTGGACGCCATCGAGCGCTTCCCGAGTAGCTGTGGCGAGGCCGCGTGGGATGCCCTCGAGCCTCTCGAGGCGCTTCTGGCAACGGCGCGTGCGGCCGGCCATCCAATCCTCCATACAACCAATGAGGATCGACTCGAGGCCGTGTTCGGTCGCGCTACCCAGAGGCTTGCGCGGGTCGACGACGAGTGGGGCTCGACGATCGTGGACCCCCTCACGCCGATCGAGGACGAGCTCGTCGTCTACAAGACGAGGGCCAGCGCGTTCTTTGGGACTCCACTGTCGACTCATCTTCGGAGAGAGGGCGTTGACACCCTCGTGGTGGGTGGAGAGTCGACCAGTGGGTGCGTGCGCGCCACCGTCGTCGACGCTTACTCGCACGGCCTGGAGGTGATGATCGTGGAGGAGGCGACCTTCGATCGCATCGACATCAGCCATAAGATCAATCTCTTCGACCTCCATCACAAGTACGCGACCGTCGTGCACCTGGAGGAGGCGCTCGCGTACCTCGATCGGACTGCGACCGGCGGGCGGCGGTCGTGAGCAGAGCAGACGAGGCAACGCTGAACCCGGCATGCACGGGTCTCGTCGTCTTTGACATGCTGGAGAGATACAGATCGGCAATCGAGGAGGCTGGGGCCATCGAGCCGGCGCGAACGCTGATCCACGAGTGCCGGGAACGGGGCGTCCCCGTCCTCTACGCCCGCGCGGACCACCGGGAAGATGGGAAGGACTTTGCGACCGCCGTGACCGACACCGACTCGCAGCTCAGGCCGTGGGGACATGACAATCCGCGTCCTACGCGGCCCCCGCACGGGTCCGGTTCCCGGGAGCTCCAGGTGATAGCAGAGCTTGCCCCTCGCCCCGGCGACTACGACGTCCCGAAGCACCGGTGGAGCGCGTTCTACCAGACGAACCTCGACCTGAGCCTCAGGACGCGCGGGATAGACACCGTGATGATCCTGGGGGGGTCAACGCACGTCGGCATCGCGAGCACCGTCTACGCGGGCCGGGACATGGACTACAGCATGGTGGTCATTCGCGATGCCTGCACGGGGTTCAACGAGCAGCGGGACTTCTTCCTGGAGCGTGTCTTCCCGCGCATGTGCCGCGTGAGGAGCGTCGCCGAGGCGATCGCGATGCTCGAGACGGGCACGATCGATCCAGAGGCGAGGAGGAGGAGTTGAGGCAGATGAGGGTCGGTCTCGTGGGTGTCGGTCTCATGGGCGCCCCCATTGCTCGTCACGTGATGGCCGCCGGGTTCGAGCTCGCTTGCTACGACGTCGACGAGAGCGCCCTGGCCGCGGCGGCAAAGGAAGGGGCTCGCATCGCCCGTACCCCGGCGGAGCTGTCGGCCGGTGCGGACCTCGTGCTGGTGATCGTCCCCACCGACGAGGACGTTCTCGAAGTGTGCATCGGAGAAAACGGACTACTCGGCTCCGCCCCATCCGGCTGCGTCGTCGCGATCTGCAGCTCGGTCAAGCCGGTCACCTGCTCTCGGGTGGGTGCCGAGGGTGCGGTCCGAGGCATCGACGTGCTCGACGTCGCACTTACCAGGGGAACGAGGGGGGCCGAAGCCGGCGACCTGACGCTGCTCTGTGGAGGGAACGCGGCCGCGCTCGAGCGAGCGCGAGCAGTGCTGGAGACATTCAGCGGAGCTATCCATCACCTCGGGGAGCTGGGAGCGGGCCAGGCCGGTAAGACGGTCAACAATCTCATCCACTGGGCGGAGATCGCTGCCATCACCGAGGCACTGGTCCTGGGATGGAGGATGGGGCTGCGGGTGTCGTCTCTTCGCGAGGCCCTCGAGAGCGCGAGCGTCGACAGCGAGACACTCCGAGAGATCCATCTGATGCCGATGAGGTGGCCGGAGAAGGACCTGAGCAACGCGCTCGCCGTCGCTTCGGAGCTGGATCAGGAGTTACCAGTTGCCGCCGTGGTCCGAGACGCGATGAAGGGCATCTCACACGAGCGCGTGGTGCGCCTGCTCGACGACGAGGGCTGGGAGGCCTAGGTGACCCCGGTCGCGGCCCGGGGCCTCGCGCCGCTTCCGTGAGCGGCCGGTTCTTGGGGGCCGAGCGCGTCCCCGACGATCGCGGGTTCCGGCCGCGCTGGTCCCATGTCGTGCCTCGTCCGGGAAATTACGGCGAGTTCGTCGTGGATCGGTTGAGCGACGAGGAGATGGGCGAGCTGGTCCACGGAGAGTACTTCGGAGCGATGGTCGACTACAGCCGTCAGTTCCCGGACATGCCCAACATCACGCGTGTGTTCGAGCGATTCGATGACACTTCGCTTCGGTTGTGGATGACCGACGGCCCCCAGGAGGTCTCGATGATGACCGGGCTCGCCAAGGGCCAGCGCGGCGACGTGCTGGTGACGGGTTTGGGCCTCGGGATCGTTCAGCAGCTGCTCCTGCACCGGCCGGAGGTGAGCACCGTGACGACGATCGAGTCGCGTCCGGGAGTGGCCGCCCTCCACGAGGGGGCCGAGTGGTTCTCCGGCACTAGTCACCGGCTCCTCGTCGGAGATGCGGACGCTCTTCTTAGAGAGCTCGTCGAGTCGGGACGCCACGACGGGTACGTCCTCGATCACTGGGACACGCTCGGCGACCATCTCGACGAGAAGATCGGCTTCCTGCGTCTCCTCGACGGGCTCGGCCAGGGACGGCGGCCGGTATCGTTGTGGGGGTTCTGGTGGGAGGTGCAGAACACGCTCGCCTCCGATGACCCCGACACGACCCGTTTGCTCGAGGAGATCGAGCGGTGCAGGACGTGCGGCGTGATCCTGGGGGACGAGGAGCGAGACGGGCCGGACTCTAACTTCTGGGCCCCTTCGGGAGGCGCGGGGTGGTGTCTCCAGTGCGAGGAGCTGGGGCTGGTGGGCTCGCTCTCTCCCGGTGCCAATGGTTAGACCTTCATGCCTATGGATGTTAGGGTGGCCCGCTCATGGCAATCAGAAGGGGTGATTCCTAATGGGTGAATGGGACTTCCAGGTAATGGCTACCGACAAGGCGAACAAAGACGCCTCGGAGATGGCCGCCCGGGAAGAGTTCCTTCGTAAGAACCCGCCCGTGACGGGGATCGTGAGTCCTGGTGACCTCCGCACGATCGACCTCATCCACCGGCCGTGGCGCAACAACAAGGGTCTGTGGTTCCAGCTGGGGGACAACAACATCATCCAGGCGCACCTGAGTGAGATCCCTGCGGGCGGCAATACGACACGCCATCGTCATACGACAGAGGCCTACATCTACGTCGTGAAGGGTCGTGGCTTCTCGATCATCAACTACGAAGGCGAGCCCGAGGACCGCTACGAGTGGGCCGAGGGCAGCCTGTTCTCCCCGCCCGTGTGGGCGTGGCACCAGCACTTCAACGCGGATCCGGACGAGACGGCGCGCTACCTCGCGATCCAGGACACTGGTCTGCTACGCCACATGCGGCTGCACAGGATCGAACGGCACCCGACTCAGATCAAGGTAGGCGAGGGCGCCGACTACGCGGTCGAAAATGTGGCCGCACCGACAGCGCAGGAGGCCGTTACGGCCGGCGGCGCCTAGGCTTCGGGTCGGTTCAAGGGGGGAAGAGCTCGCCCGAGTCGCCAGGGGGGCGCCGACGTGCTGAATATCGAGGAGCTCACGAAGACGTTTCCGGGGGCCAGGAAGGCTCCGGAAAAACGTGTGGTGGCCGTGGACGGGATCTCGCTCGAGGTAAGAGAGGGTCAGCTCTACACGCTGCTCGGCCCCTCGGGGTGCGGTAAGACGACGACGCTTCGCTGCATAGCGGGGCTCGAAAGCCCCGACTCCGGCGAGATCTCGATCCGGGATCGAGTGCTCTTCTCGTCCAACAAGGGCATCAAGCTCCGAGCCAACGAACGCGGCATCGGCATGGTGTTCCAGTCTTACGCCATCTGGCCGCACATGAACGTCTTCGAGAACGTCGCCTTTCCCTTGCGGGTCGCCAACAGGAGCGAGCGATCATCCAAGAAGGAGATCAGGGAGAGAGTCGATCGCGTCCTGTCGGTAGTTCGCCTCGACCAACTCGCCGACCGACAGGCGACCGACCTCTCGGGTGGACAGCAGCAGCGTCTCGCTCTCGCGAGAGCGCTTGTCATGGAGCCGCCGCTTTTGCTCCTCGACGAGCCGCTGTCGAATCTCGACGCGAAGCTACGCGAGGACATGCGCTTCGAGCTGAAGCGGCTGCAGCGTGAGTACGGGATAACGGCCGTTTACGTCACGCACGACCAGATCGAGGCGCTGGCGATGTCCAGCATCATTGCCGTGATGAACGAGGGCACCATCCAGCAGATCGGCAAGCCGCGCGAGATCTACGAGCAGCCGATGTCGCGCTTCGTCGCGGATTTCATTGGGACTTCCAACTTCATCGAAGGCGTTACCGAGAGCAGGGAGGCGGGGATGCACTCGGTGTCGACGTCGGAGGGGATGTTGCGCGTGAAGAGCGAAGTCGACCTTCCGGCGGGAAGCCGAGTGATCGTCGCGGTCCGGCCCGAGCATCTGAAGCTCGATTCCACGGCTCCGCACGAGACTGGTCCCAATCGCTGGAGGGGCGAGATCGAGGTCCGCGCGTTCCTGGGCGAGAGCGTCGACCACGTGGTGGCCGTCGGCAAGCTGAAGATCCGGGCACGATGCAATCCCACTCAGTCCATTCCGCCCGGCTCGGAGGTGACGCTCACATTGCCTCCTGAAGCCTGCTCCTTGATCGCACCCGAGGAGTGACCTGGACGGTCAGGACGCCGGTTCGTGCACGAAATCAAGCACTCTTCGCCACGCGTCCTTGCACGCCGCGTCGTGCTCGGACATCTTGCGGTCGAAGAAGCTGTGG
>JBOGXB010000055.1:0-13196 GCA_050694215.1 Actinomycetota bacterium | reverse complement strand
CGCCGGGCTCGTGGGGAGTCTCATCATCATCGGCTACGGGGAGAACCCACTCGAGATCTACAACACCATCTGGATCTACTCGACCTCGGAGGTCTCCGACATCGCGCGCGTCCTCGAGACGGCGACGCCTCTGATCTTCTCCGGTCTCGCCGTCGCGGTCGCGTTCAAGGCCGGCCTGTTCAACATCGGAGTCGAGGGTCAGTACAAGGTCGGGATGATGCTGGCGGCCGCCGCGGCCACCGGGCTGGAGACCCTTCCCGGGTTCGTTCTTCTTCCGGCGGTTGTCCTCTCCTCCATTGCTGCCGCGATGGTGTGGGCGTACATCCCGGCGATCCTCAAGGTGAAGACCGGGGCCCACGAGGTCGTGACCACGATCATGATGAACGGGATCGCGGTGAGTCTCGTCGCGTGGTCTCTCCTCAATCCCCTGCGTACGTCCCAAACGGGGTTGATCGACCTGCGTACCGACGAGTTCCCCTCCGGGGCGCTCGTACCGACCCTCGCGGATTCGCTTGGCCTCAGCGAGAGCGTCGTCCCGCCCTCCGTCCATCTCACGTGGCTTCTGCCTCTTGCCCTCGTGGCTTGCGCCCTGGTGTGGTTCTTCATGTTCCGCACTCGGCTCGGCTATGAGCTCAGGGCCGTAGGCTCATCGAGCGGTTCGGCCGAGGCCGGCGGCATATCCATAGGCGCGGCACAGGTGAAGGTCTTCCTGATCTCGGGTGCGCTCGCGGGAATGGTCGGTCTCAATCACATCCTCGGCGACCGCGGCTACCTCGCCCATAACTACGAGGCCGGGCTCGGTTTCGCGGGCATCACCGTCGCGTTCCTTGGTCGCAACCATCCCTTCGGCATCCCGCTCGCCGCGCTCCTGGTTGGGATGCTTGCTCGGGGACAGGACGGGATCGCGGTGACGACCGACCTGCCGCGCGAGATCCTCATCATTCTCGAAGGCGTCCTGATCCTCTCCGTTGTCGTCGCCTACGAGATCGCGCGTCGAGCGCTGGCTCGGCGGCAGAGGCAGGCCGCCACCGAGGAGGAGCGCGTCCGGGAGGCGAAGACCTGATGGATCTCGTTGACCTCGGCGCCGCAGTCGCGCTCGGATTCCGCTACTTCACGATCATCTACATCACCGGGCTCGGGGGAATGTTCAGCGAGCGCTCGGGCATCGTGAACATCGGCTTGGAGGGGCTCATGATCGTGGGCACGGTCATGGGGGCCTGGGGAACGATCGAGTACGGGCCTATCCCCGGTCTACTGATCGGAGCCGGGGCCGGCCTCCTCTACTCGCTCGTCCACGCGATCGCGACCATCACCTTCCGCGTCGACCACATCGTGTCGGGCGTAGTGATCAACATCATCGCCGTGGGGCTCGCTCGATTCTTGTCCCAGCTGTTCTTCGATCAGGCGACGCAGTCCGATCCAGGCATCCGTGACCTCGGCACGATCAACGTCCCACTGCTCCGTGAACTCCCCTTCGGGTTGGGGCAAGCCTTCGAAGGCATGTCACCGGTCGTGCCGGTCGCCTTCCTGCTCACGATCCCCGTCCTGTTCGTATTGAACCGAACCCGCTTCGGACTGCGACTGAAAGCGGCCGGCGAGAACCCCGAAGCAGCTTCGACTCTGGGTGTAAGGGTCGCGCCGCTCCGGTATGCGGGAGTGGCGCTGTCGGGCCTTCTGGCGGGTTTCGCCGGAGCCTTCCTCGCGATCGAGATCAACGGGTTGTTCCGTGAAGGCCAGACTCAGGGCCTCGGCTTCATCGCCCTTGCCGCACTCATATTGGGGAACTGGAAGCCGATCCCACTCATGATCGGCTCACTGCTCTTCGGAATCGCTCAGGCCGTCCCGCTGCGACTGAACGACGCTCCCGTGATCTCGCTCCTGCCGGAGCAGTTCATCCGCATGATCCCGTACGTGATCACGATCATCGCCATCGCCGGTTTCATGGGCCGGGTTCAGCCTCCTGCTGCAGCGGGCAAGGCGTATGAGGGGTCGGGTGGACTTTGACGGTCCCTCCCGACGGCGAGGAACCGAGTCTCAGCTCATTTCTACGCCCGGAAGCTAGGTGACCGGGAGTGGGATCGTCTGAGGACTGGACCGGTTATCAGAATCCGCTGGGGTTGAAGAGCCTTACACGCCGCATGAACCTTCTGTGGCGACAGTTCCTCAATCATCAATTCGAGCGTAGATCTCCTCTCTCCGTTCTACCCGAGACGGCATTGAGACGTATCTATCGTCACGAGCTGATCTTGCCGCCGAGGCGATTCTTGATGCAGCCGGGAATGCAGACGATCGACGGACTCTTTTTTCTCGTGTCGTTGGCCAAGGAGCTCCCGGCCCGCGTCCTGTTCGAGATCGGGACGTTCACGGGCCTAACCGCTTGGTGTCTCGCTCGCAATCTTCCGGATGCTGCCGTACACACGCTTGACATTCCGCCGGGCGAGACGCCGCGCCTCGACCTGGAGGAGAGTGATCTCCATCGTGCGGGAAGAATGCCAATGGCATACGAGCGCCTTCAGAGTGTCAACGGGGTACGTCAGCACTGGGGTGATTCTGCCGGTTTCGACTTCTCGAGCTGGCACGGCGCCTGTGACCTCATCTACATAGACGGAGCCCACTCAGAACAGTACGTGGAGTCGGACACGTCTAACGCTCTCCGAATGCTCTCTTCCTCGGGAGCGATCGTGTGGGATGACTACTGGCGACTCTCCCCCGGAGTAGTCACGGTCCTACACCGCCGTCGGCATGAGCTGGAGCTGTTTCGCGTTCCCGGCACACGCCTCGTCGTTCATTTCGCGCCCGGTGCCACATCGCGCGTCCTTGCCAACGTCGAGTGAGTACTCCGTTCCCTATATGCCAACGTGATACTCACTCGGCGTCAGTGAGAGCTTCGACCTCGGCCCGAGTAGGGAGAGAAGGCTGCGCGCCCTTGCGCGTGGTCGAGAGCGACGCGCAGCGCACTGCCCACTCCACCGCGGCCTCGAAGGACAGTTCACGGACCAGGGCATCGGCGAGTGCCCCGCAGAAGCAATCCCCGGCGGCGGTCGTGTCGACTACATCCACCCTTGGTGCGGCAACCCGGCGCGAGGACCCTCGGCTCGCCAGTAGCGCGCCTCGTGCGCCGAGGGTCACGACGACGGCTTCAGGCCCGTGGATGCGGGAAGCCATCTCGGCAACGTCATCGAGATCGTCGCTGGTCTGCTCTCCGGCTAGAGCCGCCAGCTCACCCGCGTTCGGGACGAGAAGGTCTACGTGATCCAGGAGGGAGTCGGGCAGACCTCTGAAGGGGGCCGGATTCAACACGACGGTCCCACCCGCTGACTTAGCTGCTGCGTCAACGGCCTCGAGTGGGACCTCCAGCTGGAGGAGCGTGACGGCAGCATGCTCCAGGAGGGGACCTGCTTCGTAGATGTCGTCCGGAGAGACCAGCGCATTGGCCCCAGGGCTGACCACGATCGTGTTCTCTCCTTCGGGATCGACTGCGATCAGCGCCGACCCCGAATGCTCGTCCTCCATGACACGGACGTGAGTGGCGTCGACACCCTCGCGGTTCAGCGCCTCGAGGAGGTTGCGTCCGGAGTCGTCGTCGCCTACTCCGCCGACCAGCGCGACCTGCTGTCCGAGCCGCGCCGCAGCGACCGCCTGGTTCGCGCCCTTGCCGCCCTGGTTCGTAAAGAGAGGCCCGCCGATCACCGTCTCACCGGGTCGCGGGTGATGGTCGACGGAGACGACGATGTCGAGGTTCAGGCTGCCTACGACCGCGACCGACGCACCGCTCATCCCGAAAGCAGCTCGGTCAGCATCTTCAAGAAGGCGCCCTTGTCGGCCCCGAGGACGACGTCGCAGTTGGGAGCATTGCCCGTGACGCTCATGAGGTCGACGACGCTGTAGCCACGAGTCAATTCCGACTGGTACTCGCAATCGACGAAGTAGTTATCGCGTTCAAGGATCAGTCTTTCGTCGATCGCCATAGCGATCGTTAGCGCGTCGGGATGGCTAATGCCGTCGATGCCCATCTCGTCGCGAACGAACTCCCATGTGGCTCGATTCACCGCCAGGTAGAACTCACTCAGCTTGGTCTTCATCTCGATGATGCCCGCGAGCTCCCCTCGCAGCAGGATGCCGTCGTTGATGCACACGTCCCAGGGCACGAGGACAGTTCGGAACCCGGCGGTCAGCACCATGTGGGCTGCCTCGGGGTCGACATAGAAATTGAACTCGGCCGCGGGAGTGATATTGCCCAGCGAGTTGTTGGCGCCACCCATGATCCAGAGCCGTCTCACCTTCTCGGGGAGCGTAGGATCCTTGCGCAGGGCGAGGGAGAGGTTGGTAAGTGGGCCCTGGGCGATCACCTCGAGCTCCCCGGCATGGCGGTCGGCAAGCTCGACGAGGGCATCCACCGCGTGCTTACTCTCAGCATCCTTCGTCGCTCTTGGGAAGCCGGAGTTGCCCATGCCATCTTCCCCATGCACGTTGTGAGCGGTGACGAGCTCGCGCAGCAAGGGTCGGTCGGCCCCCGCGTAGACGGGGACGTCGGGCCGATCCGCAACCTCGCACGTATAGAGCGCGTTCTGCACGCACTGATCGAGGTAGACGTTCCCCGCCACCACCGTGATGGCCTCGAGCTCGACGCCCGGCCACCTCAGGCCGAACAGAAGTGAGGTGACGTCGTCTCCTGCGGTGTCGGTGTCGATAACCAGCTTCATCATCAGGGAACCCTAGACTCCCCCCATGACCCGCGGGATAGTCACGGTCGCAGGGAGCTTTGCGGTTGGCTTGACTCTGCGCTCGACGCGCTTCCCGGCCGCGGGAGAGACGGTGCTCGCACGAGATTTCGATCTCGGTCCCGGTGGCAAGGGCAGCAACCAGGCCGTGCAGGTTGCTCGCATGGGCGAACGAGTCGAGCTCGTCGGCATGATCGGAACCGACGACTTCGGAGACATTGCGGTGGACATGTACTCCCTCGAAGGCGTGGGGACAAAGCGCCTCGAGCGCACTTCCGAGCGCAACACCGGCGTCGGGTTCATCATCCTCGACGCGACCGGAGAGAACCGCATCCTCCTCGACCCGGGGGCCAATGAGCTCTTCGCTCCCTCTCACATCGAGGCTGCGCGGGACCTGATCGCCGACAGCTCGGTGGTCGTCACGCAGCTCGAGATCCCCATCGAGACCGCCGCGGCGGCCATGGCAGCTGCTCGGGAGGAAGGCGCCCTGGCCATCCTCAACCCCGCCCCCGCTCGGGAGCTCGAACCGAGCGCGCTCAGAAACGTCGACGTCCTGACGCCCAATCAGACCGAAGCGCGCCTCCTAGCCGGGCTCGCTCCGAACAATCCAACCGAAGACCTCGACGTCTGCGCGGAGCTGATGCGCCGCGGAGTTGACACGGTGGTCCTGACGCGCGGCCCCCGCGGAGCGTCGATAGTCACGTCCGCCGGCGTCGAGCACATCGATGCCTTCCCGGCCAACGTCGTGGACACGACGGGGGCCGGTGACGCCTTCAATGGGACACTCGCGACGGCACTTGCCCAGGGGATGTCCCTGAGCGATGCGGTCCGGCGCGCGTGCGGGGCGGGAGCACTCGCATGTACCAAGCTCGGAGTAATTCCGGCGCTCCCAACGCTGACAGAGCTGGATCACTTCCTCGCGTGAGCGGGCGCGTGCAGCTTCGAATCGATGCCGCGGTCGCGCTCAGGCGCTTCTTTCACTACGAGCGCGCCCTCACCATCTCCTGTGGAGCCTGGGTCTCGCGCGTCCGCAGACTCGAGACGAAGGCTTTCCTCGCCAGGACCGCGTGGGAGGGAGTGATGACTGCAAACGCCCTTCGCGAGCGAGTGTTCGAGCTCCGCTACCCGGAGCGAGATCTCGACACCGGCGTCGACCGAGACGTAGTTCGCCTCTTCGATGCGTCCGTCAACGCGCCGGGCCCACTCTCGTTTCTCGCGGGGCTGCGCGAGGTCTTCCTTCCCGCGCTGTTGCGCGCCTACGACGGCTATCTCGACGCCAACGACGACGTCGCCGACGGCCCCACCCGCCGTTTCCTCGATCTCGCGGCGCGAGAGAAGAGAAGCCAGATAGGGGCCTTGGCCCGGCTCGAGGAGCCGCCGGAGGCGACCACCCAGGGGGCCTCCTACGGCAGCGAGTGGGCGGCGACGATGGCTCAGCGGCTGGATGAGCTCGGAGGAGCGTCGCCGGGCAAAAGGAACAAGGGTGCCAAGCTCGAATCGTTCGTCGACCCCGGGATCCAGTTCCGGCTTCCCGACCGCCCGGCCCGCGACGATCGCTACTTCGTGACCACCTTTTACTGGCCGGACAACTTCGATCCGGGCTTCCCTTACGGAGACGGATGGCGGTTGCGGATTCGCAGCGCGGTCAGTCACCTGAACGAGGTGTGGGCGGTCGATACTGCGGGCGCGATCCTGCATGCCTACGCCGATGGCCTCGGGTGGGAGTTCCTCCACGACGCCGCTCGGTGGCTCTACGACGAGAGCCGGCACATGATGATGGGTTCGCGCCGTCTCGACCGTTGGGGCTTCGAGAAAGAGGATGTTCCGCTCGGCTCGTACATCTACGAGGCGTGCAGCGACAACGATCCCATCTTCAGACTCGGGATGTTGTCGTACTTCGAGACCAAGAACATCGGCAAGAAACGCGACCGCGCCACCGAGCTGGGTCGCTTGGGCGACTCGGAGGGCCAGCGCGATATGGACTTCGACTGGGCGGACGAGGCGATTCACGCGGGTTATGGACGGAAGTGGATGCGAGCCGCGCTTGCTGGATCGGGTCGCCCACCGAGCGAATGGGACGAAGTCGTGGCCCGCTGCGAGGAGCTGGTCCGGGAAAGAGTCGCGATGGCGACCGAAGAGGAGAAAGATCGGACGCGCGACTGTGCCGGGCGGCTGCTTGCGCTCGCGGAGAAGAGATTTGGAGGGGACGCGTGAAAACAGTCGACTGGGACCGCTTGAGGGAAGAGGCGCTCGACGCTACCAACCGCTCCTACGCGCCTTACTCCAGGTTCAGTGTCGGCGCGGCGGCACTAACGGATACCGGCCGCATCGTCACCGGATGCAACGTAGAGAACGCGTCCTACGGGCTGTCACTGTGTGCGGAGTGTGGGCTTGTATCGAACCTCTTCAACACCGGTGGAGGCAGGCTCGTCGCTCTGTCATGCCGGCACGCGGACGGGTCGACGCTGATGCCGTGCGGCAGGTGCCGTCAACTTCTCTACGAGGTCGGTGGGAAAGACCTGCTCGTGGACGCCCAGCCCGAGGCGCGACGCCTTGGGGAGCTCCTGCCGGAATCATTCGGTCCCGATGACCTCGCGGCGAGGGGAGCGGACGGTAGTTGATGGACGCGATCGACGTCATTCGCACGAAACGGGACGGAGGCCGCCTCACCGACGATCAGATCGAGTGGTTCATACGCTGCTACACGAAGGGCGATATCCCCGACGAGCAGGCCTCGGCGCTTCTGATGGCCATCGTGTGGCGCGGCATGGAGCGCGACGAGCTCAACAAGTGGGCTCAGGAGATGATCGAGTCGGGCGAAAGACTGGATCTCTCTTCGGTAGACGTGCCCACCGTGGACAAGCACTCGACGGGAGGGGTGGGAGACAAGGTGTCCTTGATCCTGGCGCCCGTGGTTGCCGCTTGTGGAGTCGCCGATCCCATGCTCTCCGGGAGAGGGCTCGGCCACACCGGAGGCACGCTGGACAAGCTCGAAGCCATACCAGGGTTTCGAGTCGATATCAGCTCCGACGAGATGGTCGAGAACCTTCGCAAGGTTGGGTGTGTGATCTGCTCGGCGGGCTCGGGACTCGCTCCCGCCGATCGCAAGCTCTATGCCTTGCGCGACGTGACCGGAACCGTCGAATCCATACCTCTCATTGCGTCCTCGATCATGTCCAAGAAGATCGCCGAAGGCACCTCGGCTCTCGTGCTCGACGTAAAGGTCGGCTCGGGCGCGTTCCTGCCCGACATCGATGCGGCGCGGGAGCTAGCAGAGACGATGGTGGAGCTCGGCAACGCACATGGGGTGAAGACTTCCGCTCTTCTCACGAACATGGATTCACCTCTCGGGAGAGCGGCCGGCAACGGGCTCGAGGTCACGGAGGCGGTGCAGGCGCTCGAAGGTGGGGGACCGGAAGATCTGATGGAGCTAACGCTCGAGCTCGCGCGCGAGATGCTCGATCTCGCCGGAGCCGATGCGGACCCCGCGGGGGCGATCGAAAACGGAAGCGCGCTCGACAAGTTCCGACAGATGGTCGCCGCGCAGGGGGGGAACGCCGACGCTCCGATCCCCGAGGCTCCCGAGCGGCGGACCGTGGACGCCCCCGCGAGCGGCTACGTCACCCGGCTCGATGCCCGAGCCGTAGGTATCGCCGCGTGGAAGCTGGGGGCGGGCAGATCTCGAAAAGAGGATCCCGTGAGCGCGGGGGCCGGGGTGGTCTGCCTCGCGAAGCCGGGCGACGAGGTGAGTGAAGGCGAGACCTTGCTCGAGCTGCACGCCGACGACTCGGTTCGATTCGACGCCGCGTTGACCGCGCTCGAGGGCGCCTTCGAGATCGAGGGCGAGCCACTGCAACCGCAGAAAATGATCCTCGAAAGGATCCGGCCTTGACCCATTCGATCGAGGACGCGACCGGCCGGAGACATCACGACGTCGCGGTCATGCTCGGGTCCGGAAGGAGCGAGCTTGCCGGAGGGTTGGTGGGCGAGAACTCAGTCCCCTACAAGGAGATCACGGGGATGCCTGTCCCCCGAGTCGAAGGTCACGAAGCGACCCTCCACTCGGGAGATATCGGAGGCGCCGCGACCCTCGTGTTCGCCGGCCGCGCGCATCTCTACGAGGGCCACGACGCGAAGACAGTCACCCATTGGGTCCGAGCGGCTCACGACGCGGGCTGCAGGACGTTCATCCTCACGAACGCTGCCGGCGGGATCTCCTCAGACCTCGAGATCGGCGAACCTTGCCTGATCTCCGATCACATCAACCTGACCGGCACGAACCCGTTGATCGGACCCAATCATGGTCCCGGGCCGCGTTTCCCCGACATGTCGAACATCTACAGCCCAGAGCTCCGCTCGCTGTCTCGTTCCGTTGACCCCGAGTTGAAGGAAGGCGTGTACGCCGGTGTGCTGGGCCCTTCCTACGAGACCCCCGCGGAGGTCAGGATGCTCGCGAGCCTCGGCGCCGACCTGGTGGGGATGTCGACGGTCCTGGAGGCGATCGTCGCCCATTACCTCGGCGGGCGGGTCCTCGGCATATCAACGGTCTCGAACCGGGCCGCGGGGTTACGCGACGAGGCCCTGAGCCACGAAGAGGTCATCCAAGCCACGAAGCAATCGGGCGACCGCGTGGTCAAGCTCATCACGGGCGTAATCCGTTCTCTCCGTTAAATACCCGCCTTTTCGGTACCCAGGTTTAGAAAGAACGGGGTCAGGCTCCCTTTGGGTGCCATACCGTCTTCATCTCCATGAAGGCGGTCACCTCATACGGACTCGGCTGCTTGGCGCGCACGACGCGCTTCACGTTATTGGCAGCCGCGATCTCGATCTCGTCGCGAGCGTCGTCCACGACGCCCGTGACGTCGAGCGCGTCGATGTCCATGTGGGCCGCGACCACTGGCCCAAGCTCCCAGTGATGGCCGGTCAGGATGTTCACGATCCCTGGAGGGACGTCGGAAGTCGAGAGGCATTCCGCCAGGGCGACGGCTGGGAGAGGAAGAGCTTCCGACGCCAGCGTCACGACGGAGTTACCGCCGCACAGGATGGGAGCGAGGCGGGAGACGAGGCCTTCCAGAGAGGGCTTCGCCGGTGCGATCAGCCCGACGACGCCGGTCGGCTCCGGCGCGGTGATGTTGAAGTAGGGGCCGGCCACCTGGTTCAGCCCACCCGTGACCTGAGCCAGTTTGTCGGTCCAGCCCGCGTACCAGACCCACGCGTCGATCGCCCGGTCCACTTGAGCGGCGGCTCCACGCTTTCCTTCGGCTCTGGAGACCTCGTCGATCAGCTCGGCTCGGCGGCTCTCCATGATCTCCGCCACCCTGTAGAGGATCTGACCGCGGTTGTATGCGGTGAGGCTCGCCCACTTCGGCCACGCTTTGCGTGCCGCCACGACCGCATCGCGCACGTCCTTACGCGATGCTCGAACGGCGTTGGCGAGGAACGCTCCATCCGCAGAGGTCACTTCGTAGGAGCGACCCGACTCCGAGCGAGGGAATGCGCCGTCGATGAACAACTTGTAAGTCTTGCGGACGTCGAGCCGGCTGCTCATCTCGAGGGCTCCAGCGAGACGTAGGACTCGAGGCCGTGCCGGCCCCCTTCTCGCCCGAAACCGGACTCCTTGTAGCCGCCGAAGGGGCTCCCCGGATCGAACCGGTTGAACGTGTTCGCCCACACGACCCCGGCGCGCAGCCGATCGGCCATCCACAGGATGCGGGACCCCTTCTCGGTCCACACACCGGCGGACAAGCCGAAGGGGGTGTTGTTTGCCTTCTCTACTGCCTCCTCGGGAGTTCGGAAAGTCATTACCGAAAGCACTGGACCGAAGATCTCCTCCTGCGCGATGCGATGCGATTGGGACACGCCCGTGAACACGGTGGGTGGGAACCAGAAGCCGCGCTCGGGGATGTCGCACTCCGCCTGATACAGCTCCGCCCCCTCCTCGACCCCGACGCCGACCAGTCGTTTGATCTTGTCGAGCTGGTCGCGAGAGTTGATCGCGCCGATGTCCGTGTTCTTGTCCAGTGGATCCCCGAGCCGCAACGTCGACAGTCGCCGCTTCAACTTGTCGACAAGCCGATCGGCAACCGATTCCTGAACGAGGAGGCGCGACCCTGCGCAGCAAACATGACCCTGGTTGAAGAAGATGCCGTTGACGATGCCCTCTACGGCCTGATCCAGCGGCGCGTCCTCGAAGATGACGTTCGCGGCCTTGCCTCCCAGCTCGAGCGTCAGCTTCTTGGAGGTTCCGGCGATCGCCTTCTGGATCTCCTTACCGACCTCCGTCGAGCCAGTGAACGCCACTTTGTCGACATCTAGGTGACGGACGAGTGCAGCCCCCGTTGCCCCCGCACCAGTCACGATGTTGACCACGCCCGGAGGCAGATCGACCTGCCGGCAGATCTCGGCGAAGGTGAGCGCGGTGAGCGGAGTGGTCTCGGCCGGCTTGAGGACGACGGCATTCCCGGTCGCAAGTGCAGGCGCGATCTTCCACGCCAGCATGAGTAGCGGGAAGTTCCACGGGATGATCTGACCCGCGACGCCCAGCGGCTTGGCCTTGTGACCCGGGAAGGCGTACTCGAGCTTGTCCGCCCACCCTGCGTGATAGAAGAAGTGCGCCGCGACCAGAGGAACATCGACGTCGCGGCTTTCCTTGATCGGCTTGCCGCCGTTCATCGACTCAAGAACCGCAAGCTCGCGACTGCGTTCCTGGATCACGCGCGCTATGCGGAACAAGTACTTGGCGCGCTGTGACGGAGCGAGCCTCGACCACTTCGCGAACGCCTTGCGCGCTGCTCCCACGGCGCGATCGATATCTTGATCTCCTGCGATCGGTATGGCCGACAAGACCTCCTCCGTCGCAGGGTTGATCGTCTTGAGGTACTCACCGGAGAGAGGCTCGACGAACTCGCCCCCGATGAACAGGCCGTAGGTATCTCTGACCGATGCGATGTCGGTCGACTCAGGCGACGGCGCGTACGTCCATCTACCCATGGCCATCAATCAAGTGTGTACCGGTCGGGATCGGAATAGAAGCCATTGCGCTGGGAGTCGATCTGCATCAATAGGTCGTTCAGCAGCGACGAGGCACCGATACGAAAACGATCTGGAGTCAGCCACGCGTCACCGAGGGTCTCGTGCACGATCACTAGGTAGCGAATCGCGTCCTTTGCCGTGCGGATCCCACCGGCGACCTTGAGTCCCACCGCGCGGCCCCCGTAGTCCTCGAAGTCTCGGATCGCCTCGGCCATGACCAGCGCCACAGGCAGGGTCGAGGCCGGCGAGATCTTGCCCGTCGAGGTCTTGATCACGTCCGCGCCTGCGGCCATGGCCACCAGAGAAGCGCGCCGGATACGGTCGTAAGAACCGAGCTCTCCCGTCTCGAGGATTGCCTTCACGTGAGCCTCTCCCGCAGCCTTCTTGGACGCAGCCACCTCCTCGAGGACGGAGCGCTCGTCGCCCGCGAGGAACAGGCCCCGGCTAATGACGATGTCGATCTCGTCTGCGCCCGCCTCGACCGCTCGTTCGATCTCCGCCAGGCGCAGCTCCAGCGGTACCTGCCCGGAGGGAAAACCAGTGGCCACAGATGCGACCTTCACTCCCGACCCGCGCACTGCCTCAACCGCGATGGGAACGAGGTTCGGATACACGCACAGCGCGGCCACGTGAGGGATCGAGGGATCGGCGGGAGCCGGCCGCATCGCCTTGGACGCGAGCTGGCGCACCTTGCCGGGTGAATCTGAGCCCTCGAGCGTCGTGAGGTCGCAGCAACGGATCGCCAGATCGAGCGCCCACCGCTTGGAGTCCTTCTTTATCGACCGTCGCGCTAGTGACGCCGCCCGCTCCTCGGCCCCCACCTGATCCACCGCGCCGTCGATGCGGTCCACGATCTCGAGTCCAAGACCCTCAACCGTCGCCATCGACGGCTCCTTTCGCTACTTTCAGCTTTGAGTGCGAGAGACGTGAATTATCGCGGCCAATCGCACTCAAAACGTCAGTGTGAGTGTGCGTGAGCGTGCTCGCGGTCCTCGGGCCGGTTGAGCAGCGGCAGGCTGATTCGCTTGGTCGGTTTGGGCTTGGGCGGCAGCAGGTTGACCAACTCCTTGGCCGTCCGCTCGAATGCCTGCGCCACCTCCGAGTCCGGTTCTTGCAGCACGATCGGTGCGCCGCTGTCGGCGTGCTCACGGGTGGCTGGGTCGAGTGGGACTTCCCCGAGGAGCGGAACGCCCAGCCTGTTAGCGAGTGAGGCACCGCCGCCTTCCCCAAAGATTCGGTACTCCTTGCCGTCGTCGCCGCGGAAGTAGGACATGTTCTCGATGACGCCGGCAACCTGAAGCCCCGTCTTCTCGGCCATAAAGCCGGCTCGCTGCGCGACCTTCTCTGCAACCGCCTGAGGGGTCGTTACGAGCACGAACGAGGCTCCGGGCAAGAACTGCGCAATCGAGATCGAGACATCGCCGGTGCCCGGAGGTAGGTCGA
>JBOGXB010000054.1:0-13220 GCA_050694215.1 Actinomycetota bacterium | reverse complement strand
CTGGTGCAGCACCTCGGTCTTCCGGTGCTTGTGGTGACCGCCCGGCCGGAGGAGGCGGAGCAACTGGGGCGGGACGTGCACGCGTTCCTGGGCCCTAAGGGAGCCGAAGTCTTCCCCGGATGGGAGGTGCTTCCCGGCGAGCCGATCTCGCCCTCGGTCGACACGATGGGCCGCCGCCTTCACGTTCTCGCTCGTCTAACAAGGCGCGAGCCGTTCCTCGTCGTTACCACCGCTCAGGGCGCGACGCAACTCGTCGCACGTCCGGACTGGAGCGGCGAGGCACCCGAGACGATCGCTCTGGCGCCCGGCGTAACTGTCTCCCTCGAGGAGGTGACGGCCCGACTGGTTGCGATGGGTTACGAGCGCAACTACATGGTCGAGCGCCGCGGCGAGTTCGCCGTACGCGGCGGCATCCTCGATGTCTTCCCACCGTCGAGCGAGCGACCGGCACGCGCCGAGCTCTGGGGTGACGAGATCACCTCCCTGAGGCAATTCACCCTCGCATCCCAGCGTTCACTGGGCGAGATCGAGAGCATTCAGATAGCCGCGTGTCGGGAGCTCGTAGCCGACGACGCGACGATCGTGCGCGCCAAGGAGCTCGCGCAGGTCGATGACGATCCTGCTCTGGCTCAGCTCGCCGAGGGGATCGTCATTCCAGGGGCAGAGCGCCTCCTTCCCGAGATCACCGGTGGTCTCGTTCCCCTTGCTTCCTTGCTTCCGGAGGGCGCGCCGGCCGTCGTCGTGGAGCCGAAGCGCGTCTCGGACCGAGGGGACGAGGTTATGGAACAGGTCGGCGAGTGGGCGCAGCTTTCGGGCATCCGCAGCCGGCACTACGCGCCGTTGAACGAGACCCTCGCACCGGCCTCCACGACGTTGCTTTTGTCAAGCTTCGCGGAGGTTGACGCGGACGCATTCCCCGTCGACATGTGGACGGCGACGGCCGGCAAGCCGGACCTTCTCGTGGAGCGGCTGCGGACCTTGATCCATGACGGCCACAGGGTTGTGGTGGCTGCCTCGCTTCCCGACACCGCGAAGCGCATGCAGCAGAATCTGAAGTCCGCAGGCCTCGATTTCTCGATCGAAGAAGCGGCGCCCTCCCGAGAACTCAAGGGGGCCGGATCCATCGTGGTGGCGGAGCTCGCGCGCGGCTTCATCCTCGGCCCCCCCACGAACCTCGCGCTGGTGGCCGAGTCGGACATCACCGGGCGGCGTTCCGGCGCGGCGCGCCGCCGGATCCAGGCACGCCGTCGCGAGATCTCCGGTCCTCTGGACCTTGCCGACGGGGATCTGGTCGTCCACGAGGTTCATGGGATCGGCAGATACATGGGCATGGTGGACCGCGATCTGCTGGGAGTTCACCGCGAGTACCTCATCATCGAGTACGCGCGCGGAGACAAGCTCTACGTCCCCAGCGACCAGGTCGATTTCGTATCGAAGTACGTAGGCGGAGAGGCACCGCGGATCAATCGTCTCGGCACCGGAGAGTGGGCGAAGACGAAGGCGCGCGTCGGCCGCAGGGCGCGTGAGATAGCTCGCGAGCTGGTCGACCTATACGCACGACGAGCTCGGGCCAAGGGACACGCGTTCTCTCCCGATACCCCGTGGCAGCGCGAGCTCGAGGATGCGTTTCCCTACGAGGAGACTCCCGACCAGCTGCGTGCCGTGGACGAGGTCAAGGACGACATGGAGTCCGATGCGCCGATGGATCGCCTCGTTTGCGGGGATGTCGGTTACGGCAAGACTGAGATCGCCGTTAGAGCGGCATTCAAGGCGGTCGCAGACGGGAGGCAAGTGGTGGTCCTTGTCCCGACCACGATCCTGGCGCAGCAGCACCATGCAACTTTCGTCGAACGCTTCCGGCACTTCCCGGTGAGGGTCGAGGTGCTCTCGAGGTTCCTCTCGGCGGCCGAGTCCAGGAAAGTGGTCGAGGATCTGGCGCTCGGCAAGGTGGACGTCGTCGTTGGAACCCACCGTCTGCTCCAGTCGGACGTCAAGTTCGCCGAGCTAGGACTCGTAATCGTCGACGAGGAGCAGCGCTTCGGCGTCGACCAGAAAGAGAGGCTGAAGTCGATGCGCGCCAGCGTCGACATCCTCACGCTTACGGCGACGCCTATACCGAGGACACTCGAGATGGCCATGTCGGGGATCCGCGACATGTCGATCGTCGACACTCCGCCCGAGGACCGGCATCCGGTCATGACGTACGTCGGCGACTACGCGGACGACATCGTGATCTCTGCGATCCGCCGTGAGCTCCTACGTGATGGACAGGTCTTCTACGTTCATCATCGCGTCGACACCATCGAGCACGCAGCGCGTCGCGTCGCCGAGCTGGTATCCGACGCGCGCATCGGTGTGGCTCATGGCCAAATGGAGGAGCGCAAGCTCGAGCAATCGATGCTGGACTTCTTCGACAAAAAGACGAACGTCCTCGTGTGCACGACGATCATCGAAGCCGGGCTGGACATCCCGACGGTCAATACTCTCATCGTGGAGCGCTCCGATCTCCTCGGGCTTTCACAGATGTACCAGCTGCGTGGCCGCGTTGGACGTGCCCACGAGCGCGCCTATGCGTGTTCGTTCCTCCCGAGCGTTCGCTCACCGAGGGGGCTCACGAGCGGTTGGCGACGATCTCCGAGTACACCGGACTGGGCTCCGGCTTCCGTATCGCGCTGCGCGACCTGGAGATCCGTGGAGCCGGCAACCTGCTGGGGGGCGAGCAGCACGGCCATATCGCGGAGATCGGGTTCGAGCTCTACGTCAAGCTAATGGCCGCTGCGGTTGACGAGGCCAAGGGCCTGCCGTGGCGCGATGAGATAGAGGTTCGGATCGATCTGCCCCTCAACGCGTTCATCCCGAAGGACTACATAGCAGATGAAAACGCAAGGCTCGAGTCGTACCGGCGCGTGGCTTCGGTGCGCGCCGACGACGACATCACAGAAGTCCGCACCGAGCTACAGGACCGCTACGGTTCGCCGCTTCCTCCACCGGTGGAGGGGCTCTTCGACGTAGCCGGCTTGAGGCGGGTGATGGTCGACGCCGGCATCAATGAGGCCGCAACGGTTGCGGGCAATCTGCGAATCCGCCCCATCGAACTCGAGGACTCGCGTCAGGTCCGTCTTCAGCGCATCCTCCCCGGTGCGGAGTACCGCGCCGAGACGAGGACGCTGCTGGTGCCTGAGCGCATGATGCCCGAGTCGGAAGCCGTCAAATGGGTGACTGAGATTCTGGAACAGTTAACCTCGTCGAGATGAAGGCCGTTCGCCTCTTCGTGCCGCTGTTCGTCTTCCTTTTGACGGCATGCGGCGACCTCCTCGATCCCGCCGCGGCCGTCGTCGGAGACGACAAGATCACCGTGGACCAGATCACTGCGATCGTCGAGGATTACGAAGACACGGCGGAGTTCAAGCAAGTGGCCACGCAGGGAGAGCCTCAGGAGATCCTTCGTCAGTTCGAGCAGTCCCGGCTCTCGCAGTTGATCCGCCGAGCGGTTCTTCAGCCCCAGGCAGACGAGCTCGACATCGAGGTCACGGACGAGGAGGTAGCCCAGCGACTGGATCAGATCAAGGGTGATTTCCCCTCCGAGGAGGCGTTCCAGGATGCCCTGGCCGAGCAAGGATTGACGGCCGACTACCTGAACGAGCTCATCTACGACAGCCTCCTCGAGGAGGAGCTCCGGGCGAAGGTCACCGAGGGGGCAGGCCCCGCGGACGAGGAGTTGCTCGATTTCTATCAGGAGAACCTGAACGACTACCGTCAGACAAGAGCACAGCACATTCTCCTGGAGTCGCGGAGGCTCGCCGCGTCGCTCGCAACGCGGTTGCGCGCGGCGCGCGGCGGCGAGATCGAGGGACTCTTCGCGCGCTTGGCCGAGAGGTACTCGACGGATCCCTCAAACTCCGGAAAGGGCGGCGATCTCGGTTATTTCTCCGTCGGCCAATTCGCCCCCCCCTTCGAGCAGACCGCGGCCGATCTCTCGATCGGCGAGATCTCCGCTCCCGTCAGGACTCAGTTCGGCTTCCATGTGATCCGCGTCACCGATCGACGAGTTGCGCCGTTCGAGCAGGTCCGGGGCCAGATCGAGGAGGTGCTCGGGGGCGAAGCAGAGGACGAGGCGTGGCAAGAATGGGTGGTCGACGCGTACGAGGACGCGGACATCCGAGTTAACCCGCGCTACGGAGAGCTTGATCTCGATACCCAGCAGATCGTCAATCCGTCGGCGCAAGACGTGCCCGGTGCAGATGAGTCCCAGGCCACCCCCACCCCCGAGCCAACAGCCGCGCCGACGCCGTAACCGAAGACGCTACCCATGCCTCTTCTGGTCGTTCCTCTGGCTCCCGACGAGTCGGGACACATGACGCTCGACGAATGGGACGCCCTCGTCGCATGCGAGCGGGTGCTGTTCGAGAGATCGGACCATCCGTTGATGCAACGCCTCGCCGCCGCAGGGATCTCTGTGGGTCCGTTAGACGACGAGCCTTCCGCCGACCGGGATGGATGGGCCCTGGTGTCGGACCCTGGCTCGAGCCGGGTGATCGAGCTGGCGCGCGCCGGCGCCGTCGTGACATCGGGCTCGGCGCCTTCGCCGGATGCCCTGTCGGCGGCACACGCCTCCTATTTGGTGCGACGTGCCGCGTCGTCGCTCGGCGCGCTCTCGCTGATCATGGCGCGGCTTCGTTCCGAGGACGGTTGCCCGTGGGATGCGGAGCAGACCCACGAGTCACTGCGAGTGCATCTCGTCGAGGAGGCCTATGAGGTCCTGGATGCGATCGATCGAAACGAGGTCGGAGAGGAGCTGGAGGAAGAGCTAGGAGACCTGCTGCTCCAGGTCGCGTTCCACGCTCAGCTCGCGGCGGACGACGGCCGCTTCGATCTCGCCTCCGTTGCCGACCGGATCTCGGCGAAGTTGCTTCACCGCCATCCCCACGTCTTCGGCGATGTGGAGGTCTCGGGCGCGAGCGAGGTCGTGTCGAACTGGGAGTCGATAAAGGCGAAGGAGAAGCACAGAGAGGATGCCTTCGAGGGCATCCCCGAGGCTCTTCCCTCGTTGCTCCTCGCCTACAAGACCCAGAAGCGCGCCGCCTCGCTCGGTTTCGACGCGGAAGAGGACATCGCATGGCGAAAGCTCGGAGCGATCCTGGCGGAGCCGACCAATCCCGACAGTGTGGGGGAGACGTTGTTCTGGGTCGTCGCGCTGGCGCGGGCCAACGGGATCGATCCGGAGGGGGCTTTGCGGCGCGCGACCCTTCGCTTCCGTAAGTCCCTCGCCGGTTCTCGATAGGGGGGCGGGTTCCGTCACGCACGCCGGCTCCCCTGCTAGCCTGGTGTGGCTGATGTTTCTTATGTTGCTAGTGAGAGATGGCCGCCGGACATCGGCGGCGAGGAGCATGGGATGACTGAGATCGTCGACGTCCGGGGCCGGGAGATCCTGGACTCGCGCGGCAACCCGACGGTCGAGGCCGAGGTCCGGCTCGACTCCGGGGCGATCGGCCGCGCCGCGGTGCCCTCGGGCGCTTCGACCGGCGCTCACGAGGCACTCGAGCTTCGCGATGGGGGCAAGCGCTACGGGGGCAAGGGCGTGAGCCTGGCAGTTGACAACGTCGATCAGATGATCGGTCCCGCCCTGCTGGGACGCGACGCCCTCGATCAGCGCGGCCTCGACACCTTGATGTGCGATCTCGACGGGACGGACGACAAGTCCAAGCTCGGAGCCAACTCGATCCTCGGCGTGTCTCTGGCGATCGCGCACGCAGTGGCCCAAGAGCTCGATCTCCCGCTCTTTCGCTACCTGGGTGGGCCGGACGCACATGCTCTCCCGGTACCGATGATGAACGTCCTCAACGGTGGTGCCCATGCGGACAACTCGGTCGACCTCCAGGAGTTCATGCTTGCTCCGATCGGTGCAGCCTCTTTCAACGAAGCCCTCGAATGGGGCGCCGATACGTATCACCATCTGAAGAGGGCGCTGGACCTCAAAGGCCTATCGACGGGCGTGGGGGACGAGGGAGGGTTCGCTCCGAACCTCGGTCGGAACGAGGAGGCCGTCGAGCTTTTGATCGATGCGGTGGAAGCGGCGGGCTACGAGCCGGGCACCGACATCGCCATAGCGCTCGACCCCGCCGCCTCGGAGATCATCGACGGCGACTCGTACGTGCTTGCATCCGAGGATCGTCGCCTGTCGCGCGAGCAGATGGTCGATTTCTGGGAGGAGTGGGTCGGCAAGTATCCGATCGTCTCGATCGAGGATGGGATGGCGGAGGACGATTGGGAGGGCTGGAAGCTCCTCACCGAGCGGATGGGTAACAAGGTGCAACTGGTGGGCGACGACCTCTTCGTCACGAACCCCGAGATCCTGCGACGCGGCATCAGGGAGCGAGTTGCGAATTCAATCCTGGTGAAGCCGAACCAGATCGGGACCCTCTCCGAGACCCTCGAGACGGTTCGCATCGCCCAGCGCGCTGCGTACGGAACGATGATCTCGCATCGCTCGGGAGAGACCGAGGACGCAACGATCGCGGACATAGCCGTTGCGACAAATGCCGGTCAGATCAAGGCGGGTGCTCCCGGGCGCGGCGAACGGACCGCTAAGTACAACCAGCTGCTTCGCATCGAGAGCGTCCTCGGCGATGCCGCGCGCTATCCCGGATCGAGGACCTTTCCGAAGTGGGCGAGCGCGTGAGAGCTCTAGCGATGCGGAGGATCCGCCTCCCTCGCCTTGGGGTCGGCCCCCAGATCGTCGCCGTCTTCCTGGTGCTCGGACTGTTCGGTGCGATGGCGATTGAGCCGACGCGCCAGCTGATGGAGCAACGCGAGCGCATCGCGGGTATGGCCCAGGAGCTGGGAAAGGTAGAGAGGTCCAACCGCAGGTTGGAAGCTCGCATCCACCGCCTCAGGGACCCCGACTTCATCGAGCAGCGAGCGCGGGAGCAGGTGGGCCTCGTCCGTCAGGGAGAGGTGACCTACGTCGTGATGCCTCCCAGCCGGTCGCACTCCGGAAAGAGGAGACATGCCCGCGCGCAGGAACCGGCGCCCGTGAGGGAGCCCGGGTTCCTCGAGGGCCTGGTGCATTTCATCGGCCTCCGATCATGATGTCCGATAACCGCTAGCAAGGGGCGGCTCGGGCTGTCACGATGCTCGGATGATGCACGACTTCGAGAGCTGCTATCGGGCCGTCTCCGCCAAGGATGCGCGCTTCGACGGGATGTTCATCACCGCAGTGACGTCGACGGGTATCTACTGCCGGCCGAGCTGTCCCGCGATCACCCCCAAGCGAGCCAACGTGCGCTTCTACCCAACCGCTGCAGCCGCGCAGGCGGCCGGCTTCAGGGCATGCAAGCGCTGCCGGCCAGATGCAAGTCCCGGCTCGCCCGAATGGAACGTGCGTGCCGACGTGGTCGCCAGGGCGATGCGGTTGATCGCCGACGGCATCGTCGATCGTGACGGTGTCGCGGGGCTCGCGAACAGGCTCCACCTCAGCGAACGGCACATGCACAGGCTGCTGGTGACCGAGGTCGGCGCGGGCCCTCAGGCGCTCGCTCGCGCGCACCGCGCACAGACCGCGCGTGTATTGATCGAGACGACGGTCATGAGCTTCTCGGAGATCGCATTCGCGGCCGGGTTCGCGAGCATTCGTCAGTTCAACGACACGATTGGACATGTATTCGCGTCGACGCCGACGGAACTGCGCGGAAAGAAGCGCAGGGATCTGCCGGGGGCACCCGGGTCGATCACGTTGCGCCTGCCATATCGCGCCCCGCTGGATGCACCTGCACTGCTTGGCTTCCTCGGAGCACGCGCAATTCCGGGGATCGAGGAGCGCGATGGAGATTCGTACCGGCGGACGCTCCGGCTTCCTCACAGTCCCGGCATCGTGGAGCTGATGCCTGGAAGCGGTCACATCAGCTGCAGGTTGTGGCTGGGGGATGTACGCGACCTCACGGCTGCGGTTCACCGGTGCCGCCGGTTGCTCGACCTCGATGCCGATCCGGTCGCCATCGACTCGGTGCTGGCAGCCGATTCGCTGCTCCGGCCTCTCGTTGCCCGCTCGCCCGGGCTCAGGGTGCCGGGAACGGTCGACGGAACCGAGCTCGCCTTACGCGCGGTCATCGGCCAGCAGATATCCGTCAAGGGGGCGCGTACGATCGCCGCCCGCCTCGTATCTGAATTCGGGAAACCGCTGGCGGTCTCGATGGATGGATTGACTCACGTCTTTCCCGAAGCGGACGTCGTCGCGGATGCGGATCTGAGCAAGATCGGGATCCCGCGCGCGAGACAGGCGACGCTCAAGGCGCTCGCCTCGGCTCTGGCTGCCGGCGATCTCGTCATCGACCCGGGGGCCGACCGCGAGGAGACCCGGACGAAGCTCCTGGAATCGCCGGGCATGGGGCCATGGACCGCTTCGTACATCGCGGTGCGGGCGCTCGGGGAGCCCGATGCGTTCATGGCGACGGACCTCGGCGTCCGTCGCGCACTAGAGCATCTCGGTGCACGCGACGACGCGGTCACGCTCTCCGAGCGGTGGAAGCCGTGGCGGGCCTACGCTCAGCAACATCTCTGGACGAGTCTCGGATGACGAGGAGGGACGACATGACTTACTACACGACCATGACCAGTCCAATCGGGAAGCTGCTCCTCGCTTCGGATGGGCGCGCGCTGACCGGGCTTCACATGGCGCCGTTCGAGCCGCTTTCCGGGTGGCAGCGCGACGAAGGTCCTTTCACGGATGTCGTCGCGCAGCTGACCGCGTATTTCACGGGCGCTCGGAAGGAATTCGATGTGGTGCACGAGGCTGTCGGAACGCCCTTCCAGCAACGCGTGTGGAGGGCGCTGCTCGACATCCCCTACGGCGAGACGACCAGCTACGGGGAGGTCGCGCGGCGGATCGGGACTCCACGAGCGGTGCGGGCGGTGGGGCGCGCGAACGGCGCTAACCCCATCGCGGTCATCGTCCCGTGCCATCGCGTGATCGGCGCGAACGGGACTCTCACGGGCTACGGCGGAGGGCTCGAACGCAAGGCCAAGCTGCTCGCTCTCGAAGGGGTCCGGCTGCCGTAGAGGCCTCAGGATCGGGCTGTCCACGAACGCTTAGAAGGACTCCTGAGGCTGCGCTACCCCCGGGGGCCGGCCGGTCGCATAGGGCTTGGCCGGAGGTAGGGTGAGGCCATGGTCGACGTCGGAGCCGTAGTCCAGGGCACGGTAGAGAAGGTCATGGACTACGGCGCGTTCGTACGTCTCGAGGGCGGCGAGAGCGGCATGGTCCACATCTCGCAGGTCGACGTCAACTACGTCAGGAACATCCGCGAGCACATCAGCGAGGGCGATCAGGTGACCGTCAAGGTCGTAGGCCAGAAGGAGGACGGCAAGATCGACCTCTCGATCAAGCAGGCCAAGCCCGGCTACGAGGAGCGCCCCCGGCGTTCGGACCGCGATCCCGAGTTCGAGCAGAAGCTCAAACGGTTCATGAGTCAGTCGCAGGAGCGGCTCGTGGACCTGAAGCGACACCGCGAAGGTCGTCGCTAGATAGATTGTCCCGCTTCGCCGACAGCGCGTCCGGCGCCCTCCAGCACACCGACCGAGACGAGTCCGTCGTCGCCGCTCAGCTTGGCCGTCCCACGAGGGGGCGATGGGCCGTGGCGCGCCGCTGTCATCTCGGCGTACCGATGGTGATCAAAAACGATCCCCACCTCGAAGACGGCTCTCCATTCCCCACGTTGTTCTGGTTGACATGTCCGATCCTGGTCAAACGGGCCAGCAGGCTCGAGTCGGAGGGACGGATGACCGAGCTCAGCGAGAGGCTTCTTCGCGACGACGCCTTGCGCGGTCGACTCGAGGAGGCAATCGAGAGCTACCTGGAGCGTCGGGATCGTCACGAGGTGCTAACCGATGCCGGGGTGCCTCCGGGCGGCGAGCCCGGCAGGGTGAAGTGTCTGCACGCGCATCTTGCACACGAGCTCGCCGACGGCCCGAATCCCGTCGGCGCCCTGACCATGGCCGAGGTCGGCTGGCCCGACTGCGTCGTACCCTGCGTGTCCACGGAGGACGATGGATGAGGGTTGCCGCGATCGACGTCGGCACCAATTCGACTCGCCTGCTCGTGGCCGAGGCGCGGCAGGGCGGCTACCGCTCGATCGATCGCCGGATGGTGATAACGCGGCTCGGTGAGGGCGTGGATAGACGGAGGGTCCTGTCGCCGGAGCCTCTCGCGCGCACGCTCGCAACGATCGCGGACTACGCGGCGACGTGCGGTGAGCTCGGCGTCGAGCAGCTGCGCGTCACGGGAACGTCGGCGGTCCGAGACGCCCACAACCGGCGTGAGTTCTTCGAAGGTGTCCGGCGGCTGACCGGCAAGGAGCCCGAGATGCTGTCGGGCGAGACCGAGGCGCGTGCGACTTTCCTCGGGGCCGTGTCGGATCTCGGCGAGCCGGGCCCGTTCCTCGTCATCGACATCGGAGGGGGTTCGACCGAGCTGATCGTCGGCGGCGACCAACCCGAGCGCATCGTGTCGTTGGACTTCGGCTGCGTGCGCATGCTCGAGAAACATCTTCATTCCGACCCGCCCGAACCTCATGAGCTGGAGTCCATGCGCGCTGAGGTTCTCGACGCTCTGCAGGGCACCAAGCCCGCGCTGGAGGTACCGAGAGGCTTTCGTATGGTCGGGGTCGCGGGAACGATCACGCAGCTCGCGATCCTCAAGGCGGGGGTGCCGGTTTACGACCCCGATGTGAGCCATCACTCCGTGCTGTCGCACGGCGACGTCCGCATGCTGGCGCGCAGGCTCGCATCGCTTCCCTACGACGCGCGCAAGCGCGTCAAGGCACTGGAGCCGGGCCGCGTCGATGTGATCGTGGCGGGGGCCGAGATCCTGCTGTGCGCGATGGAGGCCTTCGACGCAGCCGAGATCCTGGTGAGCGAGAAGGACATACTCGACGGGTTGGTCCTCGAGCTTCTTGCAAGCGAACCGACCAAGTAGATCTTCGTATTCGGGTCCACTCCGGCGCTCCTCTTTTAAGAAATGTTGCCTGGATGCACGTTCTTAGAGGAATCGAGGCCATTGGTAGCCTGGCTCGATGAGCGACTTCGTGTGGAAACCCACGCCTGAGGACGTCGAGAGGGCGAACGTCACCCGTTTCATGCGCAAGCACGGGATCGACGACTACTGGGACCTGGTGCGCCGGTCCCAGGATGACATCGAATGGTTCTGGGACGCCGTGATCGAGGACCTCGACATCGATTTCTTCAAGCCCTACGAAAAGCTCGTAGACACATCCGGCGGGATCCAGTGGGCGAAGTGGTTCGTCGGCGGGCGGATCAACCTGACGCACAACTGCGTCGACCGCCACGCTCGATCCGAGCAAGGCAGACGGCTCGCCCTCGTGTGGGAAGGCGAGGACGGCGCGACCAGGACGCTCACCTATCGGGAGCTCTCCGCCGAGGTCGACAGGATCGCCAACGGTCTGGAGGCCCTGGGGATCGCCCAGGGCGATGCGGTCGGGGTGTACATGCCGATGGTCCCCGAGGCGGTGGCGGCGATGTACGCGATCGCCAAGGTGGGGGCGATATATCTGCCGATCTTCTCCGGGTTCGGGGCGCCGGCGGTGTCCACGCGACTCAGGGACGCGCAGGCGAAGCTGCTCCTGACCGCGGACGGATTCCTCCGAAGAGGAGAGCGCGTCCCCATGAAGCAAATTGCGGACGAAGCGGTGGAGGCGTCTCCGTCGATCGAGAACGTCGTCGTCTACCGGCGCTTCGACGATTCCGACGTGATGATGACGGCGCGCGACGTCGGTTGGGAAACGGCCTTCGGTGGGCAGTCGCCCGAACGACAAACGCTGGAGCTCGGTCCCGAGACCCCCTTCATGATCATCTACACGTCGGGCACAACGGGGAAGCCGAAGGGCAGCGTCCACGTCCACGGCGGCTTCCTGGTGAAGATCGCGGAGGAGGTTCGCTACCAGCTCGACTGCCGGCCGGACGACCTCCTTTATTGGGTCACCGACATGGGCTGGGTCATGGGCCCCCTCGAGATGGTCGGTGGACACGCGGCGGGGGCAGCGGTGTTCATGTACGAGGGCGCGCCAAACCAGCCCGGCCCGGATCGCGTGTGGGAAATGTGCGAGCGTCACGGGGTAACGATCCTGGGCGTATCGCCCACGTTGATACGTGCACTCATGCCCGCGGGTGAGGGCGAGGTGAGCAAGCACGACCTCTCCCGGTTGCGCATCCTCGGCTCGACCGGAGAGCCATGGAACCCCGAGCCGTACAAGTGGTTCTCGGACGTTGTCGGTGGAGGACGCATCCCGATCATCAACATCGCGGGGGGAACCGAGATCGGCGCGTGCTTCCTCGGGCAGTGTCCGGTCGTTCCGACGAAGAGCTGCTCGCTCGGCTCCCCGGCGCTGGGGATGGCCGTGGATGTCTTCGACGCGGAAGGCAAACCGATCCGCGAGGAAGTGGGCGAGCTCGTCTGCACTAAGCCGTGGCCGGCGATGACGCGCGGATTCTGGAGGAACAACGAACGCTTCATCGACACCTACTGGTCACGCTGGCCGGACGTGTGGGTGCACGGGGACTGGGCCTCGATCGATTCAGACGGCTACTGGTTCCTCCACGGTCGCAGCGACGACACTCTCAACATCGCGGGAAAACGGATCGGTCCCGCCGAGTTCGAGTCTGCAGCCGTGGAACACCCGGCGGTCGTCGAATGCGCGGCGATCGGAGTGCCCGATGAGGTCAAGGGCGAGAGCGTGTGGTGCTTCTGCATCCTTGTCCCGGGCATCAAGGAGACCGACGCCCTCCGCAGCGAGGTCAAGGCCGTAATCACAAGCGAGCTGGGAAAGGCGTTCAGGCCTGCACAGGTTCGCTTCGTTGAGGAGCTGCCCAAGACCCGCTCGGCGAAGATCCTGAGGCGCGCGATCCGGGCGAAGGTGTTGAGAGAGGACCTTGGCGACCTCTCGTCGCTCGAGAACCCGAGTGCGCTCGAAGGCATCGAGAAGTCGCTGCCCGACCGACATTGACGCATCGATGACGATGTTCTTCCTGGTGCGACACGCACTTACCGAGCACACGGGCGCGAGGCTTTCCGGGCGGATGGAGGGGATCCATCTTTCCGAGGACGGCCGCAAGCAGGCCGACCTCGTCGCGGAGCGCTTGGCGGACGTGCCCTTCAAGGCGATCTACTCGAGTCCACTCGAACGGGCGATGGAAACCGCCAGGCCGTTAGC
>JBOGXB010000053.1:0-13357 GCA_050694215.1 Actinomycetota bacterium | reverse complement strand
GATCGGGTTGGAGGACAGTTGCTGCTCGAATCGAAACCATCAGAGGGCACGCGTCTCGAGGTTAGCCTTCCGGGCGGAGTGAGCACATGATCCGCACCCTCATCGCAGAAGACCATCAGCTCGTATCCCAGGGCCTCGAATCGATGCTCGAGAGCGCGGAGAGTCTCGAGCTCGTCGGCATCGTGACCACGGGAGAGCAAGCCGTCGACAGGGCGAAGGCGGGCACGGTCGACGTCATCCTGATGGACGTGAACATGGGCCAGGGCATGAACGGGATCGACGCGACGCGCGCGATCAAGGATGAGGTCCCAGATACCAAGATCCTGATCCTTACGATGTTCACGGATCCCGGAACGGTCGCCAAGGCTGTGAAGGCCGGAGCGGACGGATATCTATCGAAGGGTGCTTCGAAGGAAACCGTCGTTCAAGCGATCCTGGACGTGGTCGAGGGCAAGTCGGTACTGGATCCACACGTGACAGAGGGGATCTTCGGACGCATCGGGGGCCGCGACCACCGTGCCCTGAGCGACAGAGAGTTGCTGGTCCTTCAAGAGCTCACCCACGGAAAGTCGACCAAAGAGGTTGCTGGGAACATGCACATCTCCGAAGAGACGGTGAAGACCTACCTGAAGCAGATCTTCCGCAAGCTGGACGTACGAGATCGGACCGAGGCGGTCGCGGAAGCATTCAGACGCGGGCTCGTGCACTGAGGTGAACCTGCTCTAACCTCTCACCTCATGGATTTCGAGATCAGTCACAGTTTCGAGACCGATGTCGAAACCTTGTCGTCGGTCCTGCTTGACGAGGAATACCAGCGGTCGCTCGACGACATCGGCTCTCTGAAGGAGCGCCATCTCCTGTCGCAGAAGGAGGAATCCGACGGGAGGGTCCACAGGCGAGTTCGATGCGTCCTCGATGTCAACCTGTCCGGTGTGGCCAAGAGCCTCCTGGGCGGCTCCGATCCAGCCTGGATCGAGGAAGCTATCTGGCATCCGGAGAAGACTCGGTGGGAATGGGTCATCCATCCCGAGGTGGCGAAAGAGCTGTTGGATGCCAAGGGCACGATCGGTGTCCGGGATTCTGATGACGGGACTAAGAGGATCGTCACGGGCACGGTGAAAGTGAAGGTGCCCGTCTACGGGGGCAAGGTCGAGGGCTGGATCGTCGACGGCATCGAGAAGGCCTACGACGAGGAAGCCAATCGCTTGGGCGCGTGGTTGGCCAAATGATGTCGACCTTGGAACCTTGACCCTCATCCGTGACGGTCAAGGTCACCGAGAAGGCCTTGAGGTGGTCCTCTGGCGGCGAGTCGCGAAAAGCGACCCCGGCATTTCCCCACGTTACGGGGTCGTAACAAGCGCGAAACGGCAGGGAAACCCCTCTTTCATAGGGTGTCGACGTCATCAGGTCGCCCGCTCGCCCCGCTATGGGGCGCCGGGCTTCTAGTCAAGGAGGAACGAATGCCGGCAAGTCCCTCGGATGCACTAAAGCTGGGTCAGCAGAACGATGCCCAGTTCTTCGACATCCGGTTCTCCGATCTCCCAGGCCTCATGCAGCACTTCACTGTGCCTTTCGACGAGCTTACGGAGGCCGCGTTCGATGAGGGCTTCGGGTTCGACGGATCGTCGATCCGGGGATTCCAGGAGATCCAGGAGTCCGACATGATCCTCGTGCCCGATCCGGAGACCGCGGTGATGGACCCCTTCCGTTCCCACCCGACTCTGGTGATGCACGCATACGTAAAGGATCCCGTTACCGGCGAGTTCTACTCGAGAGACCCTCGCTATATCGCCAAGAAAGCCGAGGACTACCTCAAGGGGACGGGCATCGCCGACACCGCGTATTTCGGTCCGGAGGCCGAGTTCTACATCTTCGACTCGATCCGCTTCGACCAGAACCAGCACAGCAGCTACCACTACATCGATGCGGTGGAAGGCGTGTGGAACTCGGGGGCCGAGGAGAACGGCAACAACCTCGGCTACAAGCCCCGCTACAAGGAGGGCTACTTCCCGGTCCCACCGATGGATCACTACCAGGACATGCGCTCTGAGATGGTCGCGGTTCTGCGTGAGCTCGGCGTGCCGGTTGAAGTGCACCACCACGAGGTTGGAACGGCGGGCCAGGCGGAGATCGACATGAGCTTCGCACCCCTCCTATCGATGGCCGACCGCTTGATGATCTACAAGTACGTGATCAAGAACGTCGCGCTGCGCCACGGTAAGACCGTGACGTTCATGCCCAAGCCGATCTTTGAGGACAACGGTTCGGGCATGCACGTCCATCAAAGCCTATGGAAGGACGACGAGCCGCTGATGTACGACGAGCTTGGCTACGCGCAGCTGTCAGATATCGCACGCTGGTACATCGGTGGCCTACTCGAGCATGCGCCGTCGCTACTGGCACTGTGCGCCCCGACGACGAACTCGTACAAGCGGTTGGTGCCCGGGTACGAGGCTCCGGTGAACCTCGTCTACTCGCAGCGCAACCGTTCGGCAGCGGTTCGTATCCCTCTGTACTCGAAGTCGCCGAAGTCCAAGCGCATCGAGTTCCGTTGCCCCGATCCCTCGTGTAACCCGTACCTGGCGTTCCCGGCACAGCTCATGGCAGGGATCGACGGCATCAAGAACAAGATCGAGCCGCCCGATCCGGTTGACAAGGACCTCTACGAGCTGCCCCCTGAGGAGCTGGCGGAGGTGCCTCAGGTTCCCGGTTCCCTGGAGGGCGTGCTCGACGCCCTGGAGGGTGACCACGACTACCTGCTCGAAGGCGGGGTGTTCACCGACGACGTGATCTCCCACTGGATCGAGTACAAGCGGACGCACGAGGTGGACGAGATCCGTCTCCGCCCCCATCCGTGGGAGTACTACCTCTACTACGACATCTAAAGAGAGATCGACCGTTCGAGGTTCCACGCACGTCGGTCCTCGAGGTTGCGGACCAGCCCTCTCTTTCGTTGCGAAAGGTACAGAAGGGGCGTCAAAGCCCTAGTCACGTCCTAGACCGGGACCTACGCTTCGAGACATGGCAGTTTGCGCTAGGTGCGGGACGAGGAACCCCGAACATGCGAAGTTCTGCCTCGAATGCGGAACCGAGCTGGCCGCGCCCGCACGTCCCCGCCGGGAGGTGCGGAAGGTCGTCACCGTCCTATTCACGGACGTGACCGGCTCGACCTCGCTCGGCGAGCGGACAGACCCGGAGTCCCTTCGGCATGTCATGTCCCGCTACTTCGAGGAGTGCAAGGCCGTGCTGGGACACCACGGGGGAACGGTAGAGAAATTCATCGGGGATGCCGTGATGGCCGTGTTCGGCATCCCGCAGCTCCACGAAGACGACGCTCTTCGCGCCGTCCGCGCTGCGACCGAGCTGCGCACCGCCCTCGAGGACCTGAACGAGGAGCTCGAACGGACACATGGTTTCGGCATCGCCGTTCGGATCGGCGTGAACACCGGAGAGGTTGTGGCGGGGGATCCCGATACGGGACAGGCTCTCGTAACCGGTGATGCCGTCAACGTGGCTGCTCGTCTGGAGCAAGCTGCCGAGCCGGGTGAGATTCTGATCGGAGCGGGGACCTTCCGGCTCGTGAAGGAAGCGGTCCGAGTCGAGGAGATCGAGCCGTTCACCCTCAGAGGCAAAACCGACCAGACACGCGCTTACCGGCTTCTGGACGTAACAGCGGGGTCGGCACGAGTGACGCGCCAGCTCGATTCCCCGATGGTTGGTCGAGACAACGAGCAGTTACTTCTTCGCCAAGCGTTCGAGAGATGCCTGCGCGAGAACGCGTGCCATCTCTTCACGATCCTGGGCATCGCCGGAGTAGGAAAGTCGCGCCTCGTCACCGACTTCATCGAGGGATTAGACGGTGCAACCGTGCTGGCAGGACGCTGCCTCCCATACGGCGACGGAATCACGTTCTGGCCCGTCGCGAACATCGTCTCCGAAGCCGCGGGAATCGACGAAACGGAGAATAAGGATGAGGCGTACGTCAAGATCCTGAAGCTCCTCTCAGGAGAGCCGGACGCAGAGGGGCTGGCAGCGCGGGTCTCGCAGATGATCGGTCTCATAGAAGCTACGTCTGGGACGGAGGAGATGTTCTGGGCTGCACGCCGGCTCCTCGAGACGATGGCGCGAAGGCAACCTCTGATCGTAGTTTTCGATGACATCCATTGGGCCGAGCCCACGTTGCTCGACTTCGTCGAGCACCTCGCCGACTGGACAAAGGGCGCACCCGTCTTGGTGGTTGCGCTGGCGCGCCCTGAGCTGCTGGACGAGCGGCCAAGTTGGGCCGGAGGCAAGTTCAACGCAACCACGATCCTGCTCGAGCCCTTGAGCGCGGAAGAGAGCCACATCCTGATCGCCAACCTTCTCGGTCAGGCGCAGCTCTCGGAAACGGTCGAGAAGCAGATAGCAGAGGCTGCCGAGGGAACTCCTTTGTTCGTGGAGGAGATGCTCGCGATGCTCATCGACGACGGCTTACTGGAGCGCAGCAACGGTCGCTGGACACCCACCCACGACCTCTCCCGCATCACGGTACCCCCGACGATCCAGGCCCTACTTGCTGCACGACTGGACCGTCTCGCCCCCGAGGAGCGGGCCGTGCTCGAACGAGCGTCGGTAGTCGGAAAGGTGTTCTGGCAGAGCGCCGTGGCAGAGTTGACAGAAGAGCCCGGGCGGTCGCAGCTCGGCTCCCACCTCTTGAATCTCGTGCGTCGAGAGCTGATCCGGCCCGATCTCTCGACCTTCACCGGGGAGCAGCAATTTAGGTTCCGGCACATCCTCGTTCGCGACGCGGCTTACGAATCGATGGCAAAAGAGACCCGAGCGGAGCTCCACGAAACGTTCGCCGGATGGCTCGAGCAGGTGGTCGGGGACCGCCATCTCGAGTACGAGGAGATCGTCGGCTACCACCTCGAGCAGTCGGTTCGTTATCGCGCTGAGCTCGGGCTCGCCGACAAGAGGGTTGACGACCTGAGCAAGGTGGCGGCGCGCCGGCTAAAAACCGCCGGGCGCCGGGCTTTGGGACGCGGCGACATGCCGGCCTCCGTAAGCCTGCTCTCGCGCGCGATTGCATTGATGCCAGAGGACGACCCAAACCGTCCGGAGACGTTGATAGATCTCGCAGATGCTCAGATCGAAGGAGGCGATTTCGACGGTGCGATGGCCTCCTTGACCAAAGCGAAGGATGTGGCCGCTTCGCTGCAGGATGACGTCCTTGCCGCGCACGCCGAAGTCGCGCAACTGAAGCTCGACTACATGACAGTCACAACCGACTACAGCGACAACCTGCGCCACGCCCTCGACCGGCTGATCCCTCTATTCGAAAGAGTGAACGACAGCCGCGGCCTTGCCAAAGCGTGGACCATGAAAGGACTTCTAGGCGTAGTGCTCTGCAGAGCCACCGACACCGAGATGGCGGCGCGCAAAGCTGTGGGATACGCACGCGAGGCCGGGGACATGCGGTTGGAAGCCGCCAACGTGTGGTGGGTGCTCGTGAGTTGCATGCTGGGCTCGTCGACGCCGGAGCAGACCCTGCAGCGATGCGGTGAGGTCGAAGCGGAGCTCTCCGGCGACAGCCGGCAGAACCAGGCCGCGATCCTGGTAACTCGGGGCGTCGCCCAGGGGATGCTCGGCAAGTTCGAGGAAGCTCGAAGGGTTCACGAGGAGGGGCGCGCGATCCTCGCGGACCTCGGGCTCACGATCACCTACGGCGCCACCTCGATGGGACTCGACTGGATCTTGTCCGCCGCCGGCGACTATGAAGCATCCGAGCGCGCCCTGAGGGAGGGAATCGAGATCCTCGATGGAGCGGGCGAGAAGGGCTATCTATCAACCGCAGCAGGGCAGCTCGCGGACGTCCTTTACAAGCAGGGTCGTCCAGATGAGGCCGAGAGGTATGCCGCGCTGGCGAGAGATGCTGCGTCGCCGGATGATGTCGCGTCCCAGAGCATCTGGCGCCAGGTTCAGGCCAAGATCCTCGCCCACCGCGGGCACTTCGACAAAGCGCTGCACCTCGCCCAGGAAGCCGTCTCCTGGTACGAGGACTCCGACTACATCTACTTGCATGGTGACGCGCTCATGGATCTCTGCGAAGTGCTCGACCTGTCGGGCGACCACGCTGAAGCATTGGCGGCCGCCCGGAAAGGGCTCGCCAAGTACGAGCAGAAGGGTCATGTCCCGGCTACGGCCACCGCACGGGAGAGGGTCGCCGAGTTGGAGAGGAAGCTGTCGTGACATCTTGTCCCTCCTGCACGGCACAGGTCAATGACGCCGAGTTGGAGAGGAAGCTGTCGTGACATCTTGTCCCTCCTGCACGGCACAGGTCAATGACGACGCGAGGTTCTGTCCGTCGTGCGGAACGGCTCTCGTCGCCGTCTGCCCGTCGTGCGGTGCCGAGGCTCGACTGGGAACTCAGTTCTGTGCTTCGTGCGGCCATCGGTTGGATCTCGCGGCACCGAGGCAGGAAGAGCGGAGGTTCGTAACCATTCTGTTCGCGGACCTCACCGGATCGACCGCGCTCGGCGAGCAGCTCGACCCGGAGCGACTACGTGTCTTGCTGGGGGACTACTTCAAAGCGATGGCAGACGTGATCGAGTCGTGGGGAGGGACGGTGGAGAAGTTCGTCGGAGACGCGGTGATGGCCGTGTTCGGCATCCCGACACTGCACGAAGACGACTCAGAGCGAGCGCTCAGAGCTGCTTTGGCTATGCACGACAAGCTGGCTGAGCTCAATCCCGAGGTGGAAGAACGTCACGGTGTGCTACTCGAGGTTCGGATCGGCGTCTGCAGCGGTGATGTCATCTCGGGCACCAGCGGAGACCAGCTCATGGTTACGGGTGACGCGGTCAACGTGGCAGCTCGCCTCCAGCAGTCGGCCGAACCGGGCGAGGTGATCGTGGGTGAGCGAACATACCTTGCCGCTCGTGGAGCGTTCGCGTTCGAGGAGGTCGGCTACAAGAGCTTGAAGGGCAAGGCCCTCCCGGTCACAGCCTGGCGACTGACCGAGGTGACGGAGCAGAGGCGCCCTCGTGGTCTACCCGGGATGCGAACGAGAGTGATCGGGAGGGAGCGCGAGTTCGACCTCCTGCACACCCTGTACGCGTCGACGGCTACCGAGAAACGACCAAGACTGGTAACGATCCTCGGCCTCCCAGGCATCGGCAAGAGCCGGCTGACGGAGGAATTCATCGGCGGAGTTGTGTCGGACATCATCCGCGCCGGCGGAGAAGCGAATGCTGCTCCAGCCGTCCATGTCGGCGGATGTCTGCCCTACGGCCAAGGAATCACCTACTGGCCTCTGCGGGAGATCCTGTGGGCCACAGCCGGAATCACGTTGGACGATCCCGCGGTGATCGCCACTGAGAAGCTCGAGAAGATCGTTGTGGATCTCGTAGAGGACGACGCCCATGGAGAGCGCGATCGCGTGAAGTTCGCTCTGGCCAAGACGGCCGGAATAACTCTCGATGACAATCCCCTCGACCGGATGACGGCTGAATCAGTTGGTGACGAGCTCGGGCTCGCTTGGCCGCGCTTCATCTCAGGCCTCGCGGCCGACCGGCCGCTGATAATGGTGATCGAAGATCTCCACTGGGCCGAGTCGCCGCTGCTCGACATGCTGGAGCATCTCGTGGCTCGCTCTTCCGGTGCCATCTTCCTCATCGTTACCGCCAGACCGGAGTTCGCGGAGTCCCGACCGTGGGCGTCGCGCACCAGGATGTCCCAAATCGGCCTGGAACCGCTTACCGAGGACGACTCTCATGACCTCCTGGATGCGCTCGTGCCTCACGTAGGCGGAGATCTGAAGGAGAGGATCGCCTCCTCGGCCGAGGGCAACCCGTTCTTTGCCGAGGAGATCGTCGGGCACCTGATCGACCAGGGCATTCTCTATCGCGTGGGCGAGGAGGTCCAGGCGACCGCAACCCCTGGAGTCGTGGTGGCCATTCCCGACACCGTACGCGCAGTCCTCGCCGCTCGGATCGACGCGCTCTCTCCGGAAGAGAAGGGAACACTTCAGGACGCCTCCGTGGTCGGACGCACATTCTGGGCAACCGCCCTGGATGCGATGGGGGACGGCAAACCCGTGCGAACGGTCTTGCGGGCCCTGGAGGACAAGGGACTGCTGGTGTCACTTCCCACATCATCCTTGCCCGGTCAGCTAGAGCTCTCGTTCAAGCACGTTCTGACGCGTGACGTTGCCTACGAGTCCATCCCCAAAGCGCGCCGGGCACGCTCCCACGCGGCCATTGGCGAATGGATCGAGGAGCTCGCGTCGCAGCGACGCGAGGAGTTCATCGAGCTGATCGCCCATCACTACGAGGTGGCCGCGCAGCCCGAGAACGCGGACCTTGCGTGGCCTCACGACCGGCGAACGCGGGAAGGTATTCGATCCAAGGCCATCGACGCCCTCCTGGCGACGGCCGAGGCCGCAAGGATGCGGGCCGACGCGGCCCAGGCTGTGAGCTTCGCCGTTCGAGCTCTCGCCCTAACGGCAACGGATGAGGAACGCCTCGCTTGTCTCGAGTCGAAGGCGCGGGGAGAGGACGCCGCTCTGCAGGGAGATGCCTGGACAACTTACCTCGAGGCATTCGAGCTTGCGCGCTCCCTCGGCTACGAAGACGTCGCCTCCGAGATGCGGGTTGCAGGCACTCTCTTCTGGGCGCGATACGGCGGCACCTTGAAGGGAACGGAATGGAGGTCGCGGGCGGTTCAGCTCGTCGAGGAGCGGCTGAACGAGATCGGTGAGGATTCCGAGACCTTCGAAGCGGCCGCGCTGCTTCTCGGCCGGTCGACGTACCGAGTCTTCGAGATGGCGCCCCAGTCCGAGGAAGATGCGGCCAGAGCGGCGAGGCAAGCTCTCGTGCTGGCCGAGAAGGTCGACTCACCGTTCCTTCTGTATCTGGCCATCATGGCGATCCAGGATCTTGAGGAGTCTCGCTGCGACTACCCGTCAACGGCGGAGAAGGTTCTCGAACTAGCGCGAAGGATCGGGGACATCAACGAAGCCCACGAGATAACACTCATGTGCTCGTTGCTCATGTCGGAGGTGGGCCGCCACGACCGCGCGGAGAGCATCGCTGAGGAGGCGTTCGAGCAAGCGCAAACGCTTACCCCTCATAGGCGTATCCACACAGCTCATGCCGTCAGTCAATACCTGCTCGCCCAGGGCAGATTCCCGGAGCTTTACGAGTCGTTCGAGAACCTGCGCGTCCAGCCTCATACCTTCCTCACGGATGAGGGAGGTCAGGTGTGCGGGTCGGGCGCCATGGCTCTGGCGCGGCTCGCCGTGGCGTGCTTTGAGCGAGAGGACAAGGCAGGTACCGTCGAAGCGATCGAGCTGATGGAGACCGGATACCGAGGGCGGTCGGGCGGGCCCAGCTTGATATTGACCTGGGACACCGTCCGCCCGATCGTGGGAGCGGAGGAGAGCAGGCGCAAGGTGCTCGCGTACCGGCCCCAGGACTGGCCCTTCCTGCGCTTGGATCGGTTGCGCTCCGATCTTCAGGTCACCGCCGTGCTGGATGAGAGAGAACGCTTCTCGGAGCTCGCGGGGCAGGCTCATGCGAAAGCAGGTCCAATGTGCGCTCCGTGGCTCACATGCATCGCGGACTGGGGCGATGCGATGTTCATGGCCCGAGATGCGCGCTACCACGACGCCGCCGAGCGAGCCCTGGATGCGATGGCTCGGCTCGACCGGCTGGGACAACGCTACCGGGCGGCCCGCCTGCTCGTTGATCTTCTCCCTCTGCTCGACGCCAAAGAGGCTCACAGGGTCGCGGAGGATGTCGTCCCTCGATTGGAGGAGATGGGCGCCGGCGCCAGCGCCGCCCAGGCTTCCAGCTTCGCGTAGGACGTGGGAGCCGGTCGCACGACCTCGTTCAGGGCCGCCCTAAGGAACCGTGACTTCCGGCGCTTGTTATCCGCGCTCGCCGTCTCGACCGCGGGTGACTGGGTCTACGGGACGGCTCTCATCGTCTTCGTGTTCGAGGAGACGCACTCGGCTGCATGGGTGGCTGCCGCGAGCATCCTCCGTCTCATCCCCTATGTCCTGTTCGGCACCCTCGGGGGTGCGATTGCCGATCGCTACGATCGGCGGCGCGTCATGGTGTTGGCGGACGTGGCTCGTGCCGGTCTCATGTTCCTCCTCGCGGCCGTCGCTGCGTCGTCCGCGCCGGTAGCTCTCGCAATCGCGATCACGTTCATCTCGACTGCGGCGGGAACCCCCTTCGGCCCCGCGCTGGCAGCGACTACGCCCAGCATCGTCAAGGAATCCGACCTCTCGGTTGCGAATGCAGCTCTCAGTACGGTCGAGCACACCGCGCTCGTCGTGGGACCGGCACTCGCAGGGCTGCTGCTGATCATCGGCTCTCCAACTCTGGCCTTCGCCCTGAACGGATTCACTTTCTTGGCCTCGGCTGCGTCGGTTGCCCGGCTCCAGGTGAAATCGAAGGCTGCAGCCGAGGAAGAGCGATCCACGCTGATAAAGCGCCTCGTCGAGGGACTGCGCGCGATCGCGTCCTCGGGGCAGGTCTCGATCCTGGTCGTGTTCTTCGTAACCGTGTCGCTCGTGTACGGGTTCGAGCTAGTGCTTCTGATCCTCGTCTCCGAGCGGCTGCTCGATACGGGTGCAGAGGGCGTCGGTTTCCTCACTGCCGCGATCGGATTAGGGGGCGTGCTCGCGGCCGGCGTCGCCAGTCGTCTGGTGGACCACCCGCGCTCCGCGGGCGCGTTGTCCATCGCGATCCTCGTCGCCGGCGTCCCCCTCATGCTGCTGTCAATCGTGCGCGTGCCGCTCATCGCGTACGTGCTGCTAACCGTCGAGGGGGCGGGCAGCATCGTGCTCGACGTCATGACCGTCACGATGTTGCAGAGGCTGCTCAGGAAAGAGGTGACGGCGCGAGTCTTCGGTGTGCTCGACTCGCTGAGCGTCGCGGGGATACTCCTCGGCTCCTTGCTTGCTCCTCTGCTGGTCAACGCGATCGGACTGAAGACGACGCTCATAGGCGTGGGAGCGCTACTTCCACTGGTGGCTGTGGCGCTCTTCCCACGCGTCCGAGCCCTCAACCGTCGAGCGGCGGAGCGCATGAGGGAGACCGCGGCGGACGTCGACATCCTCTCCTCTCTCCCGATCTTCGAGGGAGCTCAACGCCACTCGCTCGAGATACTGGCTCAGGCACTGGCGGAGCAAACCGTGGAAGCGGGAGAGACGGTAATCACCGAGGGCGAGCCGGCCGAAGACTTCTACGTCGTCCGCTCGGGGGGCTTCGAGGTCGTGTCGAAGGGAGAGGCCGGTGGTACGCCGAGGGTGATCAACACGCTGGCGGAGGGGGACTACTTCGGCGAGATCGGGCTGGTCGAAGGGATCCCCCGGACGGCAACCGTACGCGCCGCCACGCGCGGGACCGTGTATCGCATCTCGGGTCCGGACTTCCTGGACGCGATAAACGAGTCCCCGACGTTGTCCGGAACTCTGCTGGACGGGATAGTGGGGAGGCTCGCGCGCACCCACCCCTCATACGAACCACGAACGCAGGAGGCGATCCAGTGACATGAATGAGGAAAGCAACGACTTCTTGCGTGAGCTGGCGCGCGTTGCGGCAGATCTAGGGCCGGCCCTGGCCCCTGCCGGACATCAGGAGCTGGTCCGCTCGATCACGTCCGCAGCCGAGAGCATCTTCGGCGCGGCCGCCTGTTCGATCGCGGTCCTTGACGAGAACACGGATGAGCTCGTGTTTTACGTCGCATCGGGAACGGGAGCCGAGGACGTGGTCGGCATGCGGATCCCTTCGAATCAGGGCATCGCGGGTTGGGTCGTCACGTCCGGCCAGCCGATCGCGATAGAGGACGTGAGCCGCGATGCCAGATTCGCCGTAGACGTCGCCGAGAGCACGGGCTACACGCCGACATCGATCCTCGCGATGCCACTCGAGACCGAGCGTCGAATGATCGGGGTCATCGAAGTGCTCGATCGAGACACAGAGGGCAGGGAGGGGCGCAACGACCTGGAGCTGCTGGGCCTATTCGCGGCGCAGGCGGCTCTGGCTATAGAGAACTCCCGCATCTTCACGGATCTCGGTCAAGCGCTCTTTCGGGCTGTCGGCATGGCAGCCGACGGGTCCGATCTCGACAGCGCGCTGCAACGCATCGCGGATGAAGCGCCCGGTCCCAACGAGAACCTCGCCGAGATCGCCCGGCTCTTTCATCAGCTCGGCCGGTCGGGCCCGGAAGAGCGCGCCCTCGCGGTACGTCTACTGAACGAGCTGCTTGCCTACGCCCGAACGCGCTCATGGCCGACCTGAGACCAGCCTGGTCGGAGCAGTTCGAACCCAGTCGCCTACAGCGGATCGCTCCCGGGCTTCCCGCCGAGATCACCAAGGAATGGGCTTGGGGAGGCGGCACGGGGGCCGGGGTGAAGGTGGCAATCGTCGACAGCGGGATCGATGGTGATCATCCCCTGGTCGGAGGCGTAGCCGGGGCAGTGGCTCTCTACTACGACCCGGACGCCGAGGGTGAGGTCCGCATCGAGGAGGGTCCTCACGAGGATCTCTTCGGTCACGGCACGGCGTGCGCGGGGATCATTCGGAAGGCTGCGCCTGACGCAGCGCTCTACAGCGTGCGGGTCCTGGGCGCGCGGCTCAGCGGGAAGGGCATCGTCTTCGCCGCCGGCCTCCGGTGGTGTCTGAGCAACGGGATGCAGGTGGCGAACCTGAGCCTTTCAAGCGGCAAGCGCGATTACTACGGCCTGTTCCACGAGATAGCCGACGAGGCTTACTTCCGCAACATGATGCTCGTATCGGCCGTGAACAACGTCCCCGCGCCCAGCTACCCCTCGCTTTACTCATCCGTGTTCTCGGTAGCAGCACACGAGCGCCGGGACCCCTTCGGGTTCGACTACAACCCCTCCCCTCCCGTCGAATTCGGTGCACCCGGAATCGACGTAGAGCTGGCCTGGCTGGACAAGGGAACGATCACCGCGACAGGCAACAGCTTCGCTGCGCCTCACATCGCCGGCCTCATCGCCCGGATACTCGGCAAGCACCCCCATCTAACGCCCTTCCAGGTGAAGACGATCCTGCACGCTCTGGCCGACAACGCCGATCCGTGAAAGCAAAGGGCCGGGGAGACCCCGGCCCTTTTGCCTTTTTCCGCGAGAGCTACCTGCGATGCATGTGCCCCTCTGTGTCGTCTCCGCTCATGTCTTCCCTGCGAGTCATGTGCCCTTCGGCGTCGTCCTCGGACTCCCTTCGGATCACGTGGCCCTCGGCGTCGTCCTCGGACTCCCTTCGGATCACGTGGCCCTCGGCGTCGTCCTCGGACTCCCTTCGGATCACGTGGCCCTCGGCGTCGTCCTCGGACTCCCTTCGGA
>JBOGXB010000052.1:0-14531 GCA_050694215.1 Actinomycetota bacterium | reverse complement strand
GTGTTCGCCGAGGCGATCACGCTCCTTGACGACGCGAGGAGCGACGCGGAGCTGTCTGCCTCGGGCCTGACGGCTCCCGGCAGAGCGCCCCCCGGATAGACCCGGGAGAGCCCTCGCCCTCGCCCGCGGCGATCCATCCGTCCCCAGCATCAACACGTTCGAGCGGCCCTCTAAGCTGATTCGCACATGGGTTTCGTCGACGACTTCGAGCAGTCCTACGGATTCGAGTTCGATCCCTTCCAGCGCCGGGCGTGTGAGGCGTTGGAGGGTCGCTCCTCCGTGCTGGTGGCGGCCCCCACGGGCGCCGGCAAGACGGTGGTGGGGGAGTTCGCGGCGTGGCTCGCCGAGAGCAAGGGGGGCAAGACCTTCTACACGACCCCGATCAAGGCACTCTCGAACCAGAAGTATGGGGACTTCCTCGGGATATACGGCCCCGACCGCGTCGGGCTCCTTACGGGCGACAACTCCATCAACGGCGACGCCGCCCTCGTCGTCATGACGACCGAGGTCTTGAGGAACATGATCTACGAGGACTCCGACGCGCTGACGGGTCTCCGTTACGTGGTGCTGGACGAGGTCCACTATCTCCAGGACCCTTACCGGGGAGCCGTATGGGAGGAGATCCTGATCCACCTGCCGGTGGACGTGCAGATCGTGTCCTTGTCGGCAACGGTCTCCAACGCCGAGGAGTTCGGCGAGTGGCTCCAGACGCTGCGGGGACGCACCGAGGTCATCATCGAAGAGAACCGCCCGGTCGAGATTCGCCACTGGTACTTCGCATCGGACGAACTACTGCCCATGTTCGTACGAAAGCCCGATGGAGGAGTAATCCCCAATCCCCGCGGGAGAGAGCTGGATCGCCGAAGGGCGCGCAGTGGAGCCCGCCCCGGCCGGGGGGGAAAGAGACCCCGCCAGAGAGCGCGCATCCCATACCGGAGTGACGTCGTCGAGCGACTGCAGAGCGAAGGGATGCTTCCCGCGATCTACTTCATCTTCTCGCGCAAGGGTTGCGACTCGGCAGTAGAGCAATGCATGAGGGACGGGTTGCGGCTCACGAACCCAGATGAGAGGCGCGCCATTCGGGAGTACGCGAAGCTGAGGGCGGCGGATCTCCCCCAGGACGAGCTGGACGTGCTCGGCTACGAGGAATGGCTCGAAAGCCTCATGGGAGGCATCGCTGCGCACCACGCGGGGATGATCCCCGCGTTCAAGGAGACCGTGGAGGAGACCTTCGCCCGTGGTCTCGTCAAGGTCGTGTTCGCCACGGAGACGCTTGCGCTCGGTATCAACATGCCTGCCCGCAGTGTCGTGATCGAGAGCCTGATGAAGTTCACCGGCGAACGCCACGAGCAGATGACGCCGGGGGAGTACACGCAGCTCTCCGGTCGGGCGGGGCGCCGAGGGATCGACGAGCTGGGCCACAGCGTGGTCCTGCTGCAGCGCTTCGTGCGCTTCGACGGCGTCACCCGTCTCGCGTCCACCCGCACGTACCCGCTCGAGTCCTCCTTCCGACCCTCCTACAACATGTCCGTGAACCTCGTGCGCAACTACGACCTCGAGGACGCAGAGCACCTCGTCAACTCGTCCTTCGCTCAGTTCCAGGCAGACCGGGAGGTGGTGAGGCTCGAGCGACTCAAGGAGCAAAACGATGCCTATCTCGCCTCCTATCACGAGCGCATGCGATGCGACCGGGGGGATTTCGAGGAGTACCGACACCTCGTGGAGCGTCTCAGGGAGGTCGAAGGGGCCGGCCGGACGGCCGAGGGAGGCAGCGGGGCAACGCGGGTCCTGGATGCGATCCGAGGGCTCCAACCCGGAGACGTGATCCGCATCCATGGGGGCAAGAAGCGAGGGCGGTACGCGGTCCTCGAGATCTCACAGGCGCGCTCCGAGAGACGACCTCGAGTGCTCGCGATCTCCGACCGGAGATCGATGGCCCGGTTCGCGCCCGCCGATTTCAGGGAGCCTCCCGTATCGCTGGGACGCGTCCCGTTGCCGCGGGGCTTCGACGTGCGCAACCCAAGATCGCGCCGGGAAGTCGTGCGGAGATTGTCCGAGGTCCAGGACAGGGAGCGGGCGCCGCGAGAGCAGGCCTCCTCGCTCGCGGATTCACCGGAAGCGGTCTCGCTTCGAGAGGAGATCGAGGATCACCCATGCCACAGCTGCCCGGAGAAGAAGCGTCACCTCCACTTCGCCGAGCGCGCCGCCCGGCTGGAGCGCGAGATAGCGGGCCTGGACCGGCGCATCAAACGCAGGACCGGGACCCTCGCGCGTCGATTTGAGCAGGTGCTCTCGGTCCTCGAGGGCCTCGGCTACGTGGAGGACTGGATCCTCTCTCGTAAAGGCGAGACGCTGACCCGGGTCTACAACGAGTCGGACCTCCTCGTCGTGGAGGCACTGAACCGGCACCTGTTCGACGAGCTCGATGCCGCGGAGCTGGCCGCGGTGTGCTCCACCCTCGTGTTCGAGACGAGGGGGCCCGAGCCCATCGTCGTTCACGAGATGCCCACCTCGGACACCGCGCGGGTGTGGCGCGACCTCACCCGCCTGTGGAGGCAGATCCGGCGGGAGGAGGACTCTCGAGGACTGGAGCTCACGCGTGAGCCCGACCCCGGATTCGCCGGGCGCGCCTACCTGTGGGCCAAGGGCTCAGCGCTCGAGGACGTTCTCGAAGAGGAAGACGCCCCCGGGGACTTCGTGCGCTCTATGAAGCAACTGATCGATCTGTTGCGACAGTTGCAGGAGGTTGCGCCGACCGAGCATCTGGCCGGGACCATCTCGCAGGCACTCGATGCTCTACAACGCGGGGTGGTCGCCTACACCTCGTTGGAGGTCTGACGGTGTCCGTCACCGCGGTCGTCTTCGACTGGGGCGGCACTCTCACCGTGCCGCTGGAGCCGCTTCTCGGGCGCGAGGAGGTGTGGCGCAATGCGGCCCGGAGCATCCTCCCCGAACGCGAGGCGGAGCTCGTGCAGGAGCTGATCACCGCGGAGGAAGAGCTGTGGGAGATCTCGCGCACCGAGCACCGCAGCGCGAGCCTCGCCGATCTGTTCGCACGCGCGGCTCAGGCTCTGGAGATCGAGATCGCAGAGACGGTGCTCGAGGAGGCGACCCGGTCGCAGCTCGATCTCTACCTCCCGCACATATCTCACGACCCCGACGCACTGAGCGTGGTATCCGCGTTGCGCGACTCGGGGCTGCGCATCGGGCTGCTGTCGAACACCCTGTGGCCCGGATCGTTCCACGACCACCTGCTCGAACGCGACGGCCTTGCGGAGCTGATCGATGCGCGTCTGTACACGAGCGAGGTCCATCACACCAAGCCTCACCCGAAGGTGTTCGAGGAAATGCTGCGCTTGCTCGACGTGAGTGATCCGTCCTCGGCCGTGTTCGTGGGCGACCGGCCCTGGGACGACATCTACGGCGCGAAGCGCGCCGGTCTCAAGACGGTCCTGCGCCCGAGCCCGACGGTCCCGGACTACGACGTCGAGCCGGACGCGGTGATACAAGACCTCCCCTCGCTGCTCGAGGTCGTCAACGCCTGGCGCTAGCTCGCCGAGTGAGTACTGCGTTGGCCTATACGGAACGGAGTACTCACTCGGTGCCGGAGCGGCCCTTCTTGTCGGCGGGGACGCTCGGGGCCTGGGGGCGGTCTCCGAAGCCGAGCACCGCCGCTATCGAGGCCATGAAGTTCTCGGGCGTCTCTCCAAGACGGACGCCTATCCCCGCTGCGATCCACCACAGGGCGACGGCGAACGCTACGCCGCCGAACGCGCCCCACAGACCGTCGCTAACGAGGCCGGTTACGAGCACCTTCAGGCCGAGGACGAGCCCCAGCATGTAGACGACCCAGGCGATCGCGCTCCTCATGGCTCTCGATCCTAGCGTGGGAGGATTCAGACCATGAGGGACGTCTACATCGTCGACGGCGTTCGGACGCCCATGGGCCGCTTCGCCGGAGCGCTCGCGTCGGTGCGACCCGACGACATGGCCGGGCACGTCATCTCCGCGCTGATCGAGCGCAATGCGGTCCCCAAGGATCAGATCGACGACGTCGTCTGGGGGGCTGCGAACCAGGCTGGGGAGGACAATCGCAACGTCGCACGCATGGCCCTGCTGCTCGCCGGGCTACCGGTCGAGGTTCCGGGGGCGACCGTCAACCGCTTGTGCGGCTCCGGACTCGAGGCCGTGAACTGCGGCTACCGGGAGATCCGCTGCGAAGAGGCCGAGCTCATTGTGGCCGGTGGGTCGGAGTCGATGACGAGAGCCCCGTTCGTCTTGGCGAAATCGGAGCAGGCGTTCGGACGCAAGGCGGAGATCCACGATACGAGCATCGGGTGGCGTTTCGTGAACCCGCGCATGCGCGAGCTCTACGGCACCCACGCGATGGGGGAGACGGCCGAGATAGTGGGTCACGAGTACGGGATCTCGCGCGACGATCAGGATGCCTTCGCGCTTCAGAGCCACGAGCGAGCGGTAAGGGCACGCGACTCCGGGGTCTTCGACGACGAGATCGTTCCGGTGACGGTGCCCCGGCGAAAGGGCGATCCCGTGGTGGTCGAGCACGACGAGCCCCCGCGACCCGACACCTCGATCGAGAAGCTCACGAGGCTGGCCCCTGCATTCGCCGAGGACGGTTCGGTCACCGCGGGGAACTCGTCCGGCATCAACGACGGTGCTGCCGCCCTGTTGCTGGCGTCGGAGGCTAGCGCCAGCGAGCACGGCTGGCGGCCCAAGGTCAGGGTCGTTACCTCCGCGGTTGCCGGAGTGGAGCCCCGAGTGATGGGCATCGGTCCCATCCACGCGACGCGCAAGGCGCTGAAGCGAGCGGGGCTGTCAATCGAGGACATCGACCTGGTCGAGCTGAACGAGGCGTTCGCCGCACAGTCGCTCGCCTGCATCGAGGAGCTCGGGCTCGATCGAGCCAAGGTGAACGTCAACGGGGGAGCTATAGCGCTCGGCCACCCGCTCGGGTGCTCGGGGGCCCGGATCCTTACGACACTCATCCACGAGATGGGGCGGCGAGAAGTCCGCTACGGACTCGCGACGATGTGCATAGGAGTGGGTCAGGGGATAGCCACGATCGTCGAGCGGGTCGAGCCGGAGACTCGTTAGTGCAAGCGCGCGAGGCCGATCGGAGATCGGCCGTCGCCGCGTCGGAGCTCGGCAAGCTGATCGGTGCTCATCGCGTGAGCACTCATCCCACCGACCTTAGCCGTCACGCAACCGACAGATCTCCCGCCGCTCTGCTGGGGCAGCGAGCAGGTCTCGAGTACCCGCTGCCCCTGTGCGTGGTCCGGCCTCGCACGACGAGCCAGGTGGAGGACGTGCTCGCATGGGCGAACCGCACACGGACCCCCGTCGTCCCTTACGGAGGAGGTTCGGGGGTGCTCGGCGCGATCGCTCCCGTGGGGACGGTCGTCGTCGAGATGAGGGCCATGAGCGAGGTCATAGACCTCGACGAGAAGAGCAGGCTCGTGCGAGTCCAAGCCGGAGTCCTCGGCTCGGATCTCGAGGAGGCCTTGAGGGCGTCGGGCCTCACCCTCGGTCACGAGCCTCAGTCCATCGACATCTCCACGGTTGGAGGGTGGGTTGCGACCGGAGCATGCGGTCAGCTCTCCGTCCGCTACGGGGGGATCGAGGCGCTCGTGGCGGGCCTCGAAGCCGTGTTGCCGGACGGGCGGGTCGTGCGGTCCAAGGCCGCGCCGCGCCGGGCCACCGGACCGGACCTCCCATCTTTGATGATCGGCTCCGAGGGCACCCTCGGCATCGTGACCGAGGCAACCTTGCGCGTATCGCCGGTAGTCGGCGCGCGAGTCGACCGCTGCATCCGCTTCGGCCAGATGGGCGAGGGGGTGGCCGCGTGCCGGGCGATCGTCCAGGCCGATCTGAAGCCGACCCTCGTGCGTCTCTACGATCGCGACGACGCAGCCATCTTCCTTCGCAACATGGCGGACGAGGAGCCCGACCCGATGGCGCTGGTCTCCTTCGACGGCCCCCTCGCGGAGGAGCGGGCCGCCCGCGCGCTGGAGCTCTCCATGGGATCGGAGGGCAACCACGACCTCGTAAGCCATTGGTGGACTCACCGCAACGATGCCGTCGACGAGTTCATGAAGCTCATGGCGGGGGAGGGCGTCTTGGGCCCGCACGCGATGGTCGACACGATGGAGGTGGCGGGCACCTGGACCACGCTGCGAGATCTCTACCACTCGATGAAGGATGCGCTGGAACCTCTTGCCGACATCGTCGGATGCCACGTCTCTCATGTGTATCCGGACGGAGCTTGTCTGTACTTCACGATGGCTTCGGCGTGCAGCGACGACGACTCCGCGCTCGCAACACTCGAGTCATGGTGGGAGGCGGGGATGGAGACCTGCCTGCGTGTGGGGGGATCGATTAGCCATCACCACGGCATAGGGCGCGTGAAGGCGCGCTGGCTACGCGAGGAGCTGGGCGAGTGGTGGAACGTCCTCGCGGCGGTGAAGGCAGCGATCGATCCGAACGGGATCATGAATCCCGGCGCCCTCGGTCTGTGACCTCCTCTTACGGCCCCATCACGATGATCTGCAACGCGCGCTCGGGACGCGGCGGTGTCGCGAGATCGCTGCCGGACGTGCGCTCGCATATGGACAGACGAGGTCTCGAGCACGAGATCAGATACACGGAGGGGCCGGGGCACGCGATCGAGCTGGCGCGCGCCGCTCTCGCATCCGGATCGCGGTTCCTGGTCGCGGTGGGTGGAGACGGCACGGTCCACGAGGTCGTCAACGGAATGATCGCGGACGACAAGCCGGTGAACACCGATGCGGTCCTGGGAGTGGTCGCGGCAGGGACTGGCTCGGACTTCATCAAGACCTTCGGTATTCCCGCGTTTCCCGGCCACGCGGTCGCCCATCTCGACGGTCCGGAATCCTTCTCTATCGACATCGGCAAGGTCACGTACGACGACGACGGGCGGCGAGCCGTGCGCTACTTCCCCAACATCGCCGAAGTCGGACTAGGGGCAGAGGTCGTGGCAAGGGCTCAGCGACTCCCGCGCTGGTTCGGGCCGACCGTCTACCTCGTTGCCTTCTGGCTCACGATGCGCAAGCACAAGCCGGCGCGCGTCGACGTCGATCTCGTCGATCGGAGGTATGAGGGACCGATGAACAACCTCGTAGTCGCGAACGGCCAGTTCTTCGGCGGAGGGATGAAGGTCGCTCCCAAAGCGGCTCCCACCGACGGCCTTCTGGACATACAGATCGAGCACGCGCGGAAACGCGAGGCCATCGCGATCATGCCGAAGGTGTTCAAGGGCGAGCATCTGCCTCATCCGAACATCCTCGAGGCCAAGCGGGTGAAGGTGTCGATCACCTCGGAGCGCCCGCTCCGGGTCGAGGCGGACGGCGAGTTGCTCGGCTACACACCTGCGACATTCGAGTTGTTGCGCAACGCGGTCAATCTCAAGGTGTGACGTTCTCGTCGAAGAACATGCGCATGTCGTGGGAGAGGCGAGCCGGGAACTCCATCGGGAGATAGTGGGTCGCGCGCTCGTAGACCTCGAGTCGCGACATGGCGATGTGCTCGGCCATCTCGTACTGCATCGCGTGCGGCGTGAAGGGATCGCGGTCTCCGGCCACGATCAGGGTCGGGCACTCCACCTCGGAGAGAAGATCCGTGCCCGCGTCGCCTGCGACTGCTTCGAAGGTGGCGAGCAACGCGCGCAGGTCGCACGACGCCAGGCCGTGGAGGAGCTCGACGAGCGCCGGGATGTCGGCGCTCGGGCCCACGAGCCCGCTCTGACGGACCAACCCGGCAAGCTCGGGCCTTTTCACGAGGGCTCGAAAGGGGCCCTCGAGAGAGGGGGCGAAGTGCTTCGCCACGCCTGCGATGAGAGGAAGCGAAGACACCACCTCCAGACGGAGGAAGCGCCACAGCGGATGCCCGTAACCGCCGGAGACGATGACGGCTGCGGCGAGCCTCTCGGGGTAACGAGCCATGAGCTCCAGTGCGATCCGGCTTCCGTTACTCCACGAGGCGACGACACAGCGTTCGACCCCGTGATGGTCCAGCACCGCGACGGCATCCTCCGCATGGGCGCCGGGGTCCAGTCGGTCGGAGGCGATCGGCCCGGACTCCAGCAAGCCTCGCTGATCCCACGCGATCACCGGACGCTGCCGGACGATATCGATCAGCACCTTCCGCCACGACGCCAGCGTCGCTCCGACGCCGTTTACGACCAGGAGCGGTAGGGCATCGGCATTACGCCGGGCATCTCCCATCCGGCGGGCCGCGATCATCGACCCGTCGAAGGAGCGCACGAGCTCCGGCTCGTGGTCGAGGGAGGCCGGGGTCATCCCATGGCGCGCTGTGGGCGGGTTGCATTAGGTGCTGGAAGGGGAGGGACCGCGAACGGCATACCGCGTTCGCGCTCGACCTCGTGTCGATAGGCCAGCAACTGACGTTCCTTTTCTGCCGGCGACCATCCGAGCTCTCCTCCGAGTAGCGGCTGCGCGGAGCTGTTGTGACCGATACCTCCCGCAGGATCCGTCAAGGCCAGCCGGGTACGACGTGACAGCAGGTCGGCCAGCGTCACGGTCATCTCATGACGCGCGCAGTACAGGGCCTCGGCACCAATCGGCTGATGATCGGGAGCCAGGGGACCGAGTGCGTCCTCTTGAGCGGCAACGTCCAGAACATCGAGCGCGCGATCCCCGTAGCAACGCACGAGATTCGCCTCGACCACCGACGAGAGGCCGAGCCTGTGGGTCCGCCGGGAGACCGCCGCCTGAAGGGCGTCGACGTTCCTCGACCCGAGCCTGATCCACCGCGTGCGCGACTTCGCGGTGACGCCGAGGTCGGATGCGACTCGGTCCACAGCGTCGCGAGCCATCCTGCGATACGTCGTCAGCTTCCCTCCCGTGATGCCGCGGATGCCCGGCGCGATGTCGTAGACGGAGTGCCGCCGTGAGAGGTCGGCGGTGGCGTCTCGTTCCCCGGCTATCAGCGGCCGGAGACCGGCGTATGCGCCGGCGATGTCGCCGGTTCCCAGCTCCGTCCCGAAGATCGTGTTGACGGCATCCAGACAGTAAGCGCGGTCGTCTTCGTCCACGCTCGGATCGTCGAGGCTGCCGTGGAAGTGCGTATCGGTGGTCCCGACAAGCACCGAATCGAGCCATGGGACGACGAAGAGCATGCGCCGGCGCTCGACATCGGGGACGAACGCGGCAGCCTCGTCGAGGGGGATCCTGTCCCGAGGCAACAGGAGGTGGACCCCCTTCGATGGCCTGAGACGGGCCGCCGCGTCCGGGCGAGCCAGCGCTTCGACGCGATCCGCCCACACGCCCGCCGCGCACACGATGCGACGAGCGCTTATCTCGAACCTCTCGTCGGCGAGCACGTCCTCCACCAGCGCGACGCATCCTTCCTCTCCGCCCTCGAGGTTGCGCGCCGCGCAGTAGTTCGCGGCCGTCGCTCCGTACCGTCTTGCTTGGATCAGGACCTCCATTACGAGCCGGACGTCATCGGTCTTGCAGTCGTAGAACACGAACCCTCCTTGCACCTGTCCTCGCGGGAGGGCCGGCACTAAAGACTCCGTCTCGGCACCGTCGACATGACGGTGGAGCCTCAGGTTCTTGAAGCTCGCCAGCGCGTCGTAGGCCCACAGCCCGACTCCGAACTTGGCTCGGGTCAGGCGCCGGGACACCGGGAGGACGAACGGGATCGGCTCGACGAGGTGGGGAGCCAGCCTGCGCAGGAGGTCGCGTTCGGTGCACGCCTCTCGCATGAGGCCGAACTCTCGTTGCTCGAGATACCGCAGACCGCCGTGGATGAGCTTCGACGATTTGCTCGACGTTCCCGACGCGAAGTCGAAACGCTCGACAAGCCCGACCTTCAGCCCCCGGCTTGCCGCATCGAGCGCTATCCCCGCCCCCGTGATTCCTCCCCCCACCACCAGGAGATCCAGGGGATCACCGCTCGCGGTGGCGGCGAGCACGTCGAGGGCGGCGGCTCGAGAGCCCAGCCCCCTCACGTGATCAGCCCCGAGGCCCAGCGGATGAAGGTGATGATTCCAAGAACCAGGAACAGTGCCCCGAATCCGAGGACGGGACCCATCCACCAGTCCATCTGGCGCTCGATCGGCTCGGCGTCGGTGCCCGCGCCCTTTCGCACCACCAGCTGAGGACCTCCCGCTTGCGCGAGATGAAGGTGGTCGCGTTTGCCCTCGACGACGTCCGCCAATCCCTGTAGGAGGTCCATCAACTCGGCGTCGTCGACGGTGACGGTCGTTTCCTGAACGGGCTCGCCGCGGCGGTCCTCGATCCTCACAATGCGTCTCCGTTCCGGTGGAGGGGGCGGGCTGGGCGGTAGTGTCCGCGCATGCCCGCCGACCTGCGGTTACTCGACGACGAGCAGGGCGCTCTCGCCCGAATGGTAAGGGAGTTCGCGGACGAGGTCTTGGCCCCCGCGGCCCCCGAATACGAGCAACGCTCTGAGGACCCCGCGCCTCTCTACAAGCAGCTGGCGGAGCTAGAGCTCACCGGAATTCCCTATCCCGGAGCCTACGGGGGAGGGGAGCAGCCCTACTCGACTTATCTGCTGGTGCTCGAGGAGATAGCGCGCGCCTACCTCAGTGTTGCCATCGGGCTGTCGGTACACACCCTCTGTGCGTTCGCGGTGAACGAGTTCGGCTCCGAGGAGCTGAAGAAGGATGTGCTTGCTCGACTGTGCTCGGGCGAATGGTTCGGTGCCTATTCGCTGTCCGAGCCTCAGTCGGGCTCGGACGCGGCTGCCCTGACGACGAAGGCTGAGCGCGACGGCGGCGTCTATCACGTGACCGGCTCGAAGGTCTTCTGCACTCGCGGGAACGAGGCGGATGCCGTCTTGCTGATGGCCCGCACCGGCAACGAGGGAGCGAGAGGCGTGACCGCGTTCATCGTGGAGAAGGGGACCGAGGGCTTCGGCGGCTCGAAGAAGGAGGACAAGATGGGTTGGAGGAGCTCGCCGACCTGGATGCTCCGGCTCGACGATGCTGCGATCCCGGAGAGGCGGAGGGTGGGCGACGAAGGCGAGGGGTTCAGGATCGCGCTCGCCTCTCTCGATTCCGGACGACTCGGGATAGCGGCGTGCTCCATCGGGCTCGCTCAGGCCGCGTTCGACGCCGCGCTCACGTTCACTTCCGACCGTGAGCAGTTCGGCAAGCCGGTCAACCAGAACCAGGGGCTGCAGTTCATGCTCGCCGACATGTCGACTCACATCGAGGCGGGGCGGGCGCTTTACCGGCACGCTGCACGGCTGCGTGATGCGGGCCGGGATTACTCAACGGCCGCGGCTCAGGCGAAGCTGTTCTGCTCGGATGTGGCGATGAGGGTCACGACTGACGCGGTCCAACTTCACGGAGGCTACGGATACATACGTGAGTACCCGGTCGAGCGCTACATGCGCGAGGCGAAGGGATTGCAGATAGTCGAAGGGACCAATCAGATACAACTGTTGGTGATCGGCCGGCGAATCACTGGCGGCTGACGGGGCAAGCGTCGGTCGCAGTCGCACCGGTCGCGATGTGAGGATGAGTCATGGATGTCATCGGTCTGCTCGTCATCGGTTTCGTCGTCGGGGCCCTGGCGCGCTTCTTCCTTCCGGGGCGCGACCCGATCGGGTGTCTACCCACGATCCTGCTTGGCGTCCTGGGCGCGGTGATCGGCGAGCGGCTGTGGGAGGAGGTCTTCGGGCGCGATGGGGGAGTGGCGTGGATCGGTTCGATCGTCGTAGCGATGGTGCTCCTTGCCATCTTCAGGAGGTTCACTTACAGACGCCCGTTCGGTCCCTACCGCCGCTTCTGAGTCCGGTCGTTTAGCGCGCGGCGTGACGGGGAGGCTTCCTGAAGAGGAAAGGAGGCCACACATGCCACATCACAGTCATGCCACCACGGGGGTCCTCTCGGAGGAGAGCAAGCCCAAACGGGAGGAGCTCATCAAGATGCTCACCCAGGCGTACTGGATGGAGATCGAGACGGTCATGAACTACGTGTCGAGCTCGATCAACCCGGACGGCGTCCGAGCCCAGGAGATCCGAGAGTCCCTCGAGCAGGACGTACAGGAGGAGCTGGGTCACGCGAAGCAGTTCGGCGACAGGATCAAGGAGCTGTACGGAGTCGTCCCGGGGTCGATGGAGTTCGCGCCGGAGCAGAAGTACCTTCAGCCGCCCGATCATCAGACCGACATCGTGCACGTGATCAAAGGAGTCATCGAGGCCGAGGCAGGGGCGATCGAGCATTACTCGAAGATCGTCGAGCTCTGCGAGGACCTCGACCTCGTCTCCCAGGACATGGTCATAGCGATCCTGCGCGACGAGCAGGGCCACCTCCGGCTGTTCGAGGGGTTCCTGAGGGAGTTCGAGGCCGAGGGCCTAGCCTGACTCCCGCGCGAAGCTTCGTCCCACCCATAGAAACCAGGCCGGGTTGACGACGAACCCTTCCACGAGCGCGGCAGGGCGAGTCAAGAGGCCTCGATTCAGGAAGCCGGCTCGACCATGGGGCGGCGCTCGAAGGGGGTCGAGAGGACGATCGTCGAGCGGGTGACGACCTCGAGCTTGGCCCGGAGCGCGTCGACGAGCTCTTCGAGCGCGCGGGTGGAGGGCGCTCGCACCACCAGCGCGTAGGAGTTGTCGCCCGCGACCGAGTAGCACGACTCGACACTGGGGAACTCGGCGATGAGGGATGGGACGTTGGCGGGTGAGGCCGGGCGAAGAGCGAGGCTGACGATCGCGGTGATCGGCAGACCGATTGCCTCCAGGTCCAGCTCGGCCCGGTAGCCCCTGATGACCCCGCCTCGCTCGAGCTTGCGCACCCGGTCGTGCACCGAGGACGCGGCGAGGCCGACTCGGCTCCCGATGTCCGCATAGCTGAGGCGGGCGTCCCGCTCGAGGAGGGACGCGATGTGGAGGTCGCGCTCATCCATGCCGAATGTCCTTCCGTCTAGTAGCTAGATTGCCTAATGGTATTCCGCTAGGCTGGGAGTATCTAGTCTCCGAGTCGGGAAGGGGGATCGCAGGTGGCTCTCGTCCAAGGCGCGCCGGGGATCCCGGTGACGGAGCTTGAGGGTGCCCCCGAGACGTCCACGACGCGCGCCCTGAGGGCTCACGCCTCGCCGCAGCCCTACCCCTATCCGCCCGAGAGGGCGTGGGTGGAGCCGGATTGGCGGCGCCTCCCCGCCTACGGGGACGTGACGTCAAAGGAGTGGCGCAGCGCCAGGTGGCAGCGCCAGCACACGGTGAAGAACCTGGACGAGCTCCAGAAAGCTCTCCAGGACAAGCTGCCCGAGGGCCTCCTGGAGTCGATCCGGCGCGACCAGGCTGAGCGGGCGACGATGTCGATGCTCGTTCCGCCGCAGATGCTCAATACGATGGACGAGACCGACCTCTGGAGCGACCCGATCCGCCGTTACATGATCCCGGCCTTCGCCGACAGGGATCCCGAGTGGCCGTCCCACCCCCTCTCGCAGCGTGACTCGCTGCACGAGGCCGACATGTGGGCGGTGGAGGGTTTGACCCACCGCTACCCGACCAAGGTGCTCGCGGAGCTGCTTGCAACCTGCCCCCAGTACTGCGGGCATTGCACGCGCATGGACCTGGTGGGCAACAACGTCCCGATGGTCGTCAAGCACCGGTTCGAGCTCAAGCAGAAGGAGCGCTACCGGGCCATCATCGAATATCTCCAGGGGACGCCGTCGGTGCGCGACGTGGTGGTATCGGGCGGCGACATGGCCAATCTCCCGATCGCCCACCTCGAGGAGTTCGTGGGTTCGCTGATCGAGATCGAGAGCATCAAGGACATCCGCCTTGCAACCAAGGGGATCATGGGACTGCCGCAGCATTTCCTGCAGGACGACGTGCTGGCGGGGTTGGGGCGGCTGGCGAGGAAAGCGATCGAACGGGACGTGGATCTTGCCGTTCACACTCACGTCAACCACGCGAACTCGCTCACGCCGATGGTGGCGGAGGTGGTCCGCAAGCTGCTGGAGATGGGATTCCGCGACGTGCGCAACCAGGGTGTGCTGTTGCGCGGCGTGAACGATTCGCCCCAGGCGCTGCTCGACCTCTCCTTCACGCTTCTCGATAAGACGAAGGTGATGCCCTACTACTTCTATATGTGCGACATGATCCCGAGCTCCGAGCATTGGAGGCTGGCGGTATGGGAGGCGCAGGCGCTGCAGCACGCGATCATGGGCTACCTGCCCGGGTTCGCGACGCCGCGCATCGTCTGCGACGTTCCGTTCGTCGGGAAACGCTGGGTTCACCAGGTCGAGGACTACGACAGGGTCACCGGGATCTCGTACTGGACGAAGAACTATCGGACGGGCATCGAGTACGACGATGCACACGCGCTGGATCGCCGCTACGAGTACTACGACCCCATCTACACGCTTCCTCCGATGGGCCGCGAGTACTGGCGCAAGCGAGCGATCCGGCCGGCGACCGCGTAGCCTGCGGTCATGGAACGACTCGGGACCCATCGCTCCCTCGACCCGAAGGGGGCGCTTCCACAACAGGCT
>JBOGXB010000051.1:0-14734 GCA_050694215.1 Actinomycetota bacterium | reverse complement strand
TCACGCACACTTGCCCCAGGAAGAGCCTCATAGCGTCCGCCGCCTGCTGGTCGCGGATCTCGTCTACGACCTGAACCTCTAGAAAGTGGTTGCCCGCCCCCAAGCTCCCGAGTTGTGGGCCCCCGCGTTCCTTGGCGCGATCGGAGATCAGCGCGGGCTCGGCGTCCGCTATCGTGCCGAAGTCCTCGGTTAGCTCGGCGTCCTCATCCCACCCCACCCCTTTCGACAGCGGGAGCTTGACGCCCTCTCTCAGAACCTCCTCGACCTCCGAGCGGTCGAGTCGCATCCGTCCCTTGCCACCCACCCCTCGAGGCACCCTCTTTCCGAGGGACGCCACGACGTCGCGTATCTTCGGCTTGACGTCCTTCTCCCATGCGAGCTTGCTGCGCACGAGTCGAACCCCACAGCCGATGTCGAAGCCGACGCCGCCGGGTGAGACCACCCCTCCCGCCTCCACGTCGGTTGCCGCCACGCCTCCGATGGGGAATCCGTAGCCCCAGTGGATGTCGGGCATGGCGAGCGACCACCCGACTATGCCCGGAAGAGTCGCGACGTTGGCGACCTGGTCTATCGCTTTGTCTTGCTTTGCCTTCTCGAACAGGGTCTCGGATGCGAATACCCTTCCGGGCACCCGCATGCCGTCGATGTAACCCACGGGGATCTCCCACAGGAACTCGTCGATCCGGCGCGGTTCCATACCTCCTTGATACCCGAAATGGAAAGAGGCCCCGGCCTCGAGCCGGGGGCCTCTGTCCTCAGAGCGGGTTCACGAAAATGGAGATGTGTCCCTAAGCGCCGGGGGCGCGGTACTCAACGGTCTTCTGGGCCGCCTGGTCGATCTCCTCGGGCGTGAGCAGAGTGATCGTCTTTACCCTGGCCGCGCCTGCCGCTCCCACCGTCATCGACACCGCTGCGACATCGATCTTGTCGGGGAAATCGGCAATCAGATAGACGTCGTTTTCCCCGAACGCGAAGTAGAAGGACTCGAGCGTCCCGCCCATGTTCGCGGCGAGCTTCTCGACCATGGTGCGCCGGCTGGTGCCGCCTTCCTTGAGCACTCCCTTCATGCCCTCATGCGTGTACGACACTTCCCATAGATACTTGGCCATATAGCGGCCTCCCTCCGAGTAGCCTGCCTTTACGAGTCCATCATCGACCCGTGCAGACGCGCCCACAAGAGGGTCGAAGGGAACGAAGGGCGCGAAGGACTCATTCGGTCGCCGTTATCGATCAAAAAGTAAGCGTCCTATCCGCGTCGGCCATCATCTTGGCGAACTCCGGCGGAGTTATCCACTTCCCGTTGACCTTGCTCAGGTCGTCGTCGGTCGCCCCACGGGCGACCGCGCACGCCTTTCAGACGTAGAACGGGACGGCGCTCTCACTCAGCTTCGCGACGAGGTCGCGCATCGGGGGGATGCCCACGCCCTCGATCTTCTGCAGGCTGTCGCCGAGGATGATCTCGGCCGCATCTCCGGCGAGCACGACCTCCGGATCTTGACCCACCTCCAACGAGCCGTTGGCGGCGATGTGCATCGGGATCGATGCCTTCGTGGGATCGGATGCCCCGGTCGTCGTCAGGAACAAGACCTTCATGGTGGCCCCCTTCAGTTCGATTCCATCGCATCAAGCATGTTCCGGGACCGAAGCGTCCGCAAGGGCCTTCGAGGACGATTGCAGCTCAGATGTCGAAGTAGACGGTCGCCGTCCAGCCTTCCTCGGTCCTGGTGACCGCGAGCTGGTGGTAAGTGATCGCCTTCACCGCAGTCCCTTCCAGGACGTCGTTCCCGCGCGGTGCGATGGTCACCGATCCTGCGGCTTCGGCGGTTCCGACGTGATTGACCGTTACGTCCGTTACGACAGCGTCGGCCGAGTCTTGGAGATAGAGAACTTCTTCGAGCCAGTAGACGAGAAGCGCGCCCAGGTCGTCTGCCTCGACCTCGATGACTCTCCTCTCACCGCTGCCCGGGCGGTGCGCACCGCATATCTCCAGCAATCCCAGCGTTGCCTGACGGAAGCATTCCTCGAGCGCGGCGCCCTGGGCGCGCACGCCCACGTCGGCCGTGTGCTCGAGAACCTCGAACCGTCCAGTCGCTCCCATAGTTTGAGAATCTGCCACAATCTAGGTGATGGACAGAGCTGCGGCGACCGAGGCGGCGCGCCTACTGATCGACAACATCGAGCTGGTCATACGCGGAAAGCGACGAGCGGTGGAAGCTGCCGTCACGACGCTGTTCGCCGGAGGGCATCTTCTTATCGAGGATGTGCCGGGAGTCGGCAAGACCATGCTCGGGCGAGCGATCGCCCGCTCCATCAGGGGTACGTTCAAGCGCATCCAGGCCACGCCCGACCTGCTCCCCAGCGACGTCACGGGGACCGCAATCTTCAGTCAGCAATCCCAGCAGTTCGAGTTCATCCCCGGCCCGCTTTTCGCCAACGTCGTGCTGGTCGACGAGATCAACCGCACGACGCCCCGCACCCAGTCGGCCCTGCTCGAGGCGATGGACGAGAACGCGGTGACCGTCGACGGAGTCCGCCACGCTCTGCCAGACCCGCTGTTCCTGGTCGCGACTCAGAACCCTCTCGAGCATCACGGGACGTATCCCCTCCCTGAGGGACAGCTCGATCGCTTCGCAATGGCGATGGAGCTCGGCTACGCAAGCCGCGACACGGAGAGAGAGTTCGTGCAGGCGCAGATGCAAACGCACCCGATTGAGAGTCTCGAGCCTGTGGTCGGCCCCGAGGATCTCACCGGCATCCGAGATGTCGTTAGACGCACCCATGTCTCGGAGGCCGTGCTCGACTACGCGCTGGCGATCACGGAGGCAACTCGCAAGCATCCCGATCTCGAGCTGGGGGCCAGCCCGAGGGCGTCGATAACGCTCGTACGCACAGCCCAGGCCCGCGCTCTTCTGGACGGGCGTGACTTCGTCGTCCCCGATGACGTGAAGGCCCTTGCGGTGCCGTCGCTCGCTCACCGCGTGGTGCCTGCCGCCGGGCTGAGACTGGATCCAGGCATGACCACGAAGGCAGTTAGGGAGATCGTAGACAAGACACCGGTACCCGTTACCGGATCCTCCTAACGCGCCGATAGACAAGGAATGAGGAGACTCCCTACTCGCCGGGCCCTGACGATCGTCGTGGTCGCCATCGTCCTCTTTTTAGCGGCGACCACCGCCCAGGCCGGATGGCTGTTCGTGCTCGCAGCCGGGGTCCTGGGCCTCGTGGTGGGATCGTTCCTGGTTCGGCACCACCTCTCGCGGGCGAACGTCGAGCGTTCAGTGCCGCGACGTGTTCGGGCCGGCGACGAAGTGCGCGTGGGGCTGCGAGTCCATAATTCCGGCAAGCGGCCCCTCCCCCTCATGAGGTTGGACGATGGATTCGGGGCGTTCGAGGAGACGTCGGTATTGATCGAGAGACTGCCGGCCGGGTCGTCCGCCCACATCGAGCTCGTCAAGACGGCGTTGCGTCGCGGCGTCTTCGCGTCCGGAGAGGCGAGGTTGCGAACGGGGTCGCCTGCCGGCCTCGTGAGGACGACGCGTTCGATCGATGTCGCGTCCGAGATGACGGTGGTGCCTCGATGGGTCGAACTGCGGTCCTTCCCCATACTCGAGCCGTCGTCTTTTCCTTCCGACGTGCTTCATGAGAGAGCTCGCACGGGGGCAGGGGAGGAGTACCTGGGCGTGCGCGGCTACCGTCCCGGAGACCCCCCGCGCTGGGTGCACTGGAAGTCGTCCGCGAGGGCGGGACATCTCGTCGTCCGGGAATACGAGGAGGAGGTTGCGAGCCGCGTAGCGCTCGTGCTCGTGGGAGCAGACGACGGCGACCCGCCGGACTCGGCCTTCGAGGCGATCGTCCAGGCGACGGCCTCGATCGCGCGCTACGCGCTGGTAACCGGGCATCCCGTCGATCTCGTCCGATCTGGCCCGGACGGCTCGCCGCAGCAGATCGTCGAACCCGACCGCGTCGGGGTGCTCGACTGGCTCGCGGAAGCTCAACCGGTCGATGCACCGATGGACGAGCTTACGGCGGCTGCGCTGATGCGGGTCGGACGAAGAGGGACGGTCGTTCTGCTCGCGACCACCTCAGGACGTGCCGGAAGCAGTCTCGGCAAAGCCGCCCTCACCGCGCAGCGGGCAGGATCGAGGGCGATCGTGGTCGCGGCTGTTTCGAGCTCGTGGTCGCGCAAGGAAAGCGAGGTTGCGGCTGAGGATGCGTTGTTTCACGAGCTCGAAGGAGGGCGCGCCGCGGTACGTGCCTTGGTGAAGGGCGGCGACCTGAATCGCGACCTCGAGGCGGACCGGCAGACCACCGGAGGCCGGTCGCGATGATGGACGCCATCCGTCGCGCCAACAAGACTCGCCAGCCTGAGGACTCGATCGCGTTGCGCGCGGCGGTGCTCGGCGCCGTCATGATGGGGATGTACGCGCTGGCTGTCGAGCGGGCGATCTCAATTCAGACGGCGATGCTGCTCACCGTCCTATTGCCGCTGGCCTACTGGATCTCCTACCTCAGACGGGCGAAGGACAACTGGGCGATCAAGATCGCGCTCACCTTCGTTGCAATCGTCGCGTTGATTCGCTTTTTCGGGCAGCTGCGCGGCATCGCAACGCTGGACGAGGTGCGTTTCCCCCTCGCGGATCTCTTCCTATGGGTCCAGGTGCTTCACGGCTTCGATCTCCCGGCGCGCAAGGACCTCAACTTCTCGCTCGGGTCCTCGCTCACGTTGGTGGCGGCAGCCGGCTCGATCTCACAGGACCTGTGGTTCGGGATGGTGCTCGTGGTGTACTTCGCGTTCGCAATAGCCGCACTGGCTCTCGGGCATAGATCGGAGCTCGGGGAGGGCACCGCCGGCACCGTGAAGAGTCCCGGCAAGGGGCGCCTCGGAGCCGGGCCGGGCTCGGTCGCGGCCGGCGAGGTCGGCAAGGCGCTCACCGTGACCGCGCTCGCCGCGGCGCTGCTCTTCCTCGTCCTTCCTCAGCCTCAGGCCGTGCGGACCTTCGCCCTCCCGTTCTCGTTAGGGCCCGGGATCGGCGCGATCCCCTCCGGTGGATCCATCGCCAACCCGGGCTTCCCGGCTGGGGGGACGTCCGGCTTGCGCTCCAACGGCACCTCCTTCTACGGCTTCTCGGACCGGCTCGACCTGCGCGTACGCGGGGGGCTCAACGACGACGTCGTGATGCGCGTGCGCGCCGAACGCGCGGCTATGTGGAAGGGTCTGGTGTTCGACACCTACGACGGGATCTCGTGGCGGGCAGACGAGGACGAACCGCGCGACCTTCAGGGGTCGCCTCCCTACTATTATCCGTCGGAGTTCCGCAGCCTCGGCCCCCGCTCGACTCTCGTGCAGACCTTCAACGTCGAGGCGGAGGGTCCGAGCGCGTTGTTCGCGGCAGGCCAGCCGGACTCGATCTATTACGAGGGCGGGCTGGGGGTCGACGACCTCGGGGGCCTGCGGTTGGACTCGACGCTAACGCCGGGAACGGTTTACAGCGTTGTGTCGAGCATCGGCGCCGCGACACCGGATGAGCTGAGAGCACTCCCCGAGGAGGCTCCACCGGAGAACATGCAACGCTACCTCCAGCTCCCGGATGGCATACCTGCGCGGGTAAGCGATCTCGCGCGCCGCATTACCGCGCGGGCGTCGACCAACTACGACAAGGTGAAGGCGATCGAGCGGTGGCTGGCCGACAACTATCTCTACGATATCGAGTCACCGGTACCGGAGCCGGGGCGCGACGCGGTCGACCACTTCCTGTTCGACACCGATGTTGGCTTCTGCGAGCAGTTCGCATCCGCCACGGCCGTGATGCTGAGGTCGCTCGGCATCCCTGCCCGGTTCGTGGCCGGCTACACCCCGGGGACGCGCAACCCCTTCACCGGCTACTACGAGGTTAAGAACTCCGATGCTCACACCTGGGTCGAGGTGTGGTTCCCGGCCGTGGGGTGGTACGAGTTCGATCCCACCTTCGATATTCCCCCGGCGAATGCAGACGTGAGCTCGTCGATCCCGCTCGTGGGCGCGATCGAGCTCGTCGTCTCGAAGCTGTCGGATTTGAAAGGGGGAGCGGCGGTCGTGAAGTCTGCCGTCATGCTGTTCCTGGCCGCGGCTGTGCTCGCATCCGGATGGATCGCGTGGAGGAAGCTTCGGCCCCGATCGGCACCCGCGGACGTACCTGCTGCACACCGGCTAGCGGGGGGCCCGGTGACCCGCGCCTTCAGGCGGTTCGAGGACGCGCTCGCCGCACGAGGCTCCGGGAGGGCGCCACCGGAGACTGCGGCCGAGCTGATGCGCCGTTCGGGGGCCATCCGCAGCAAGACGAGCAGGGCCGCCCTGAAGGCATTCCAGAGGGAGCGTTACGCAGCCGACCCACCGGCCGACGAGGACGCAAGCGCTGCGATCGCAGAATTGGAGCGCCTAGCGCGGCCGTAGAGGGATCGGGCTCGGGGATACTTCTCCAGCATGAGCATGCCGCCGATCTCGCAGGCCGAGCACCGAGCCCGCCGGCGTGCCGCGCGCCGCCGGATGGTGAGGAGGCGCCGCCGGTCCCTACTGTTCCTCGTCCTGATCCTCATCGGCACCTTCGGCGGGCGGGCGATCTTGAGCGGCGACGAGGACGAGGCGACTCCCGGGTTGCAGCCCGGCCCCCTGGCGGGAGGCGCGCCCTCGCCCGGACCGTCTGCCGGCGAGGCCCCGGCCGACATCCCGATCAAGCACGTCGTCTTCATCATCAAGGAGAACCGCACCTTCGACAACTACTTCGCCCGCTACCCGGGGGCCGAGGGCACGGATACCGGAGAGACTTCGACGGGCGACACGGTGGAGCTGTCGGTTGCCACCGACGTCCTCGAACCGGACCTCGGCCACGGGTTCTTCGACGGCGTCCTCGCGATCAACGGCGGAAGGATGAACGGCTACGACCTCGTCACCAACGGGGACAACCTCACCGGCTATTCGTCCTTTACGCGCAAGGGCATACCCAACTACTGGGCCTACGCCGACAACTTCGTGCTGTCCGATCACACGTTCTCGTCGATGTACGGACCGACGTTCCCGGCCCACCTCTACACGATGGCCGCGCAGGCCGGCCGGGCGACCGGCAACAAGCTCGAGACGAACGCCGAGAACGGCTACTGCGGCGATCCAGGCGAGACCGTGTACCGCTTCACGAAGCTCTCTCGGGAAGAAAACCGTACTGTGATGCGCGCCGAGGAGCGTGCCGACACCGGCACCATCGGCAACTACTGGGAGCGGGTGCGCGCCTGCTTCGACTTCGAGGTGCTTCCGGACCAGCTCAACAGGGAGGGCATCTCGTGGCGCTACTACGTCGACGACGGGTCGTGGATGAACGCCCTGCTCGCCATCAAACACATGTACAACTCTAAGTACTGGGGGAGGAACGTCATCCCCGAGGAGAGGCTGCTCGGTGACATCCGTAACGAGCGGCTTAGAAGGGTCTCGTGGGTCGTCCCCGGCCCCGGGTTCAACGAGCATCCGGGGGGGCCGAGCGTCTGCATGGGCGAGAACTGGACCGTCGAGCACATCAACGCCATCATGCGCTCGAAGTACTGGAAGAACACCGCGATCTTCTTGACCTATGACGACTTCGGTGGCTTCTACGATCACGTCCCGCCACCCCACTACGACGTGATGGGGCTGGGGCCGCGCGTTCCGATGCTGATCATCTCGCCCTGGACCAAGGAGGGCTACATCGACAAGACCGTGTACGAGTTCTCGTCCGTCGTCAAGTTCATGGAGACCGTCCACGGGCTCGACTGCATGACACACCGCGACTGCCAGGCGAGCAACATGCTGAACGCGTTCGACTTCGAACAAGAACCCGATTTCCGAGAGGACAGGCTGGTCCTGAGGGAGCGTGACTGCACCGGGCTTCCGGCGCGCATCGCGAAGGAGTACGAGGAGCATGGGAGCAACGCGTTCTACGCCCTCGGCGACTGACCCGGCAGGGTGGCTAGAAGTTGCAATCCTCCGGGATCTCGATTTCGGCCCCGACGGAGAGCTGCTGGGGATCCGATATGTCGTTGAGCGCTCCGATGGCGTTGTCGAGCGACGCGTCCTCGCAGACATCCTCGGCAATCGACGTCAGGGTGTCGCCCCTCCGCACGGTGTAGGTCCTCGTCTCCCCCGCACCGCCGTCGGTCCCCTCCGCTTCGGTGGTATCGGTCGGGCTGGGGGAGGGCTCGGCGGACTCCAGCTCGTCGATCTCGTCGGCGAGCTGCTGGTTCTGCTGCTCGAGTTGTGCGGACTCGGCCCGTGCCTGATCCAGGGCGCTCTCCGAGATGCCCTCGGGGGCGGTCGAGCGGCCCAGCAGGTAGGCGAGGAGCAGGACGATCGCGAGGATGACGATCCGGCCCCACAGCACCTTAGGTCGCGGCTTTCGCTCGCCCTCGTAATCCCACTCGTAGGACGGTTCGGGCTCCGGTTCATAGGGAGCCAGCGGCTCGGTTCGATCCCTCATAGGGCCCCTTGCTGCGAGCTGGTGGATAGAGACTAGCGTCCCGCCGCCAGACGTCCACCCCCTTCCGGATCTCGGAGGTGGTCGGCTCTCTCGGACGGGGGCCGGTATGTGGGGTTCAGGACGCTTACGGACACCCGCACCTCCCGGCCCGACCGGCTCGGATGGCACGGCGGCATGCTCCGGACGGTGTCGGCCGGGACCGGCCGCTCGAAATAGAGTGGCGACCGAATGCCGGAGCATCGGAAGCCGAAGAGCCCCATCCCCACCGGCTGGGCCACGCGCGGAGCCAGGCTCGCAGGACAAACCGGCAAGTCCGCCGCCCGCTTCCTCGGGACGCGAGCGAAGGCTTTCGCCTCGCCCGACCGCGCGAGCGAGTTCCTCGACGGCTTCCACCAGAAGACCGCACGGCAGCTGGTCGAGATGCTGGGGGAGATGAAGGGCGCCGCGATGAAGCTCGGACAGCTCGCGTCCTTCTACGAGTTCGGCTCTGCCAATGAGTACCTCTCTACTTACCGCGACGCGCTCACGATGCTCCAGGACTCCGCTCCGCCCATGGATCCCGCCGCGTCCAGGGCGGTCATCGAGGAGCAGTTCGGCAAACCGGTCGAGGACGTCTTCGTCGACTTCGAGGAGCAGCCGGTCGCGGCAGCATCGATAGGCCAGGTGCACCGGGCCAAGCTTCCGACGGGGGAGAGCGTGGCCATCAAGGTCCAGTATCCGGGGGTGGACGAAGCGATCCGTTCGGACCTAAGGAACGTCTCGGCCCTGACGAAGCTAGCGGTCGCGATCGCCCCCAACCTGGATCCGAAAGACGTTGCCAACGAGGTCCGGGAGCGGGTGCTCGAGGAGCTCGATTACCGGCGCGAGGCGACGAACCAGGAGCAGTTCGCGGAGCTCTTCACCGGTCACCCTTTCATCGTTGTCCCCGCCGTCTACCAGGACTATTGCCGCACCCGAGTCATCACGCAGGAGTTCATCGAAGGCAAGCCATTCATGACCTCGTTCGAGTGGCCACAGGACGACAGGGATGCCCTGGGCGAGATCCTGTTCCGCTTCTTCTACGGATGCCTCAACCGCTTCAGGATCTTCTCGGCCGACCCACACCCCGGCAACTACCTGCTGCTGGACGACGGCAGGGTCGCGTTCCTGGACTTCGGTCTCGTTCGGGCGGTGGATCCTGGGACCCTCGCCCTCCTCCTCGAGATCATCCAGTCGCTGATCCACGACGACATGGACCGTGGTCGCATCGCCCTCGAGGGCCTGGGGATCCTCAACCGGCGGACACCGGAGATCGACGCGATCTGGGATCACATGAAGATGATCAACTCTCCGGTCCTCGTGGACGAGGAAGTCACCATGAACCAGGAGCTGGTCCAGCAAATCGCCGGAGCCGGCTTCGATCCACGCTCGAGCGCGTTCCAGGCGTTGCGAAAGGTCGGGGTGCCGGGGATCATGGTGACCTTCAACCGGATGTCGTTCGGAGTCGCGTCCCTCCTCGGCCGGCTCGAGGCGACGCGCAACTGGCAATCGATTGCTCGCGAGCTCTGGGCGGGAGAGCCATCCCGCTACGAGCTCGGCAAGCTCGAGCAGGCGTGGCTGGCCGAGACCCACCCTGACCTCGAGCATCCCCTGCAGCATTAGAGCTCTTCTGCTTGCGTAGATACGGTCCCGCCAACACACTGCGTAAGGATCGTTCTCAAGAGTGACGGTCGAAGCGAAGCAGACTCGACGGAAGACTCCCTTGCGGATGCTGCTGTCTGCGAACGCGATCTCCAACAGCGGCAACAAGATGGCGCTCGTCGCCATCCCGTGGTTCGTTCTTCAGACAACCGGCAGCGCAACTCGCACGGCGATTGCAGGCTCATTCCTGTTTCTGCCAGTCGTGATCTCTGGATTCTTCGGCGGGCCGATCATCGACAGGCTCGGCTTCAAGCGCATGAGCGTGTTGGCGGACATCGCGAGTGGCGCATCGGTCGCTCTTATCCCGCTGCTCCATAGCACGGTTGGACTGGCTTTTTGGCAACTGGTACCCCTTGTGTTCCTGGGTGCGTTGCTCGATGCACCTGGCGGGACCGCTCGTTCCTCGCTAATCGCCGATACGGCCGAACTTGCCGGGACGCGGCTAGAACGGGCAGTCTCAGCCGAGGATGCCATCGAGCGCGGCTCGGGGCTCATTGGAGCGCCGGTGGCTGGAGTGCTCATCGGAGTTGTCGGCGCAAGCAATGTTCTCTGGGTCGATGCTGCGACGTTCCTTGTCTCCGCCGTGCTCGTCGGGCTCTTCGTTCATGCAAGGTCACACAGAGATGTATCCAGGGATGTCCCCAGTTACTTCTCCGACCTCAAGGAGGGCCTTTCCTACATCCATGAGAGCAGAGCATTGCTGCTGGTGATACTGACGATCACGGTGACCAACTTCGTGGACGGGGCAATCGGTTCCGTAGTGCTGCCCGTGTACGTGAACGATCGGTTTGGTGATGCCTTTAGCTTGGGCGCGATCTTGGGCGTGTTCGGAGCAGGGGCTTTCGCTGGTGCAATCGCCTACGGGGCATTCGGTGGCCGCTACTCGCGGCGATTGATCTTCGTCGTCGGGTTCGTGATCGTTGGCCTGCACCCCTGGATGCTTGCGGTATTTCCGCCCCTGGTCGTTGTTCTCATCTTCATGGCGATTGCGGGCTTCGCTGTCGGTCCCATCAATTCGATTGTGGGAGCCGTTGAGTTGGAGCGGGTGCCGGGCCGCCTTCGAGGCCGGGTGCTTGGGGCTTCAGTCGCAACGGCCTGGATGGCGCTGCCGTTGGGAGTTCTGGCGGGGGGCTATCTGATCGACGGCATCGGACTGCGATCCGCTTTAATCGTGCTCGGAGGTCTATACGTGGGCGCGACGGGGAGCCTGCTGTTTAACCCGGGTGCCCGCGACCTCGAGCGGGGACACGTTAACCAGGATGCCGATGGAAATCTGCCTCTGGATGCTCTCGATTGAGTACCACGTTCCGAATAGGCCAGGCAGGCTCAACTAGGCGTAGGGCTCGGGGGTGGTAACCGCTCCCTCGGACGCAGAGGACACCGAGGCCGCGTATTTCGCGAACACACCGTCCCGGTAGCGGGGTGCCGGTGCTACCCAGTCGGCCAGCCGCTTGGATATCTCCTCCTCCGACAGCTTCACGTTGAGCTCGCGGCTGGGAACGTCGATCTCGACGATGTCTCCCTCTTGGAGAGCTGCCAGCGGACCCCCCCTGACCGCTTCGGGTGACACGTGACCCACCATCAAGCCGTGCGTCGCGCCGCTGAAGCGCCCGTCGGTGACCAGCGCAATCGAGTCGCCCAATCCCTCTCCCACGATCGCAGCCGTCACGACGAGCATCTCGCGCATGCCCGGCCCCCCCGCGGGTCCTTCGTAGCGGATCACAACGACGTCGCCCGCCCGGAGCTCTTGCTTCTTGACCGCCTCGAAGCATTCTTCCTCCGAGTCGAATACGCGGGCCGGGCCTCGATGGAAGAGACGCTCGTGTCCCGCCAGCTTCACCACGCACCCCTCCGGCGCGAGGTTGCCGCGCAGGATGGCCAGGCCCCCGGTAGGTTTGATGGGCTGGTCGATCGAGACGACGACGTCTTGTAAGGGCGCGGCCCTCGCCGCCTGAGCTATCTCACCGATCGTGCGGCCGTCGACCGTCCTCGCGTCCGCGTTTAGGAGCTGCTTACGTTTCAGCTCCTTCATGATCAACGCGGTGCCCCCGGCCCTGTAGAGATCCGTTGCGACGTAATCTCCGCCCGGCTTGAGGCTCGCGACGACGGGGGTACGAGCGGCGACGTCGTGGAAGTCGTCGATCGACACGTCGATCCCGGCTTCGCGGGCGATGGCCAGGAGATGGAGTACCCCGTTCGTCGAGCCACCGGTCGCCGCGACGGAGGCGATGGCGTTTTCGATGGCCGGTTTCGTGATGATGTCCAGCGGGCGGACGTCGTCGCGCACCAGGTCCATCACCAGCCGGCCCGCTTGCTCGGCAGCCGCCTTCTTGCCGGGCTCTGTCGCGGGAACCTCGCTCAGGCCGGCCGGGCTTATCCCGAGGAAGTCCAGTGCGGTCGCCATGGTGTTTGCCGTGAACTGACCTCCGCAAGCTCCCGCCCCCGGGCACGCCACTCCCTCCAGGTCGTGAAGGTCGTCGGCGGACATGGATCCCGACGCGTGCCTTCCCACGGCCTCGAAGACGTCCTGGATGGTCACGTCGCGCCCGCGCCAGCGTCCCGGAGCGATCGAGCCGTTATAGAGGACGAGGCCGGGGATGTTCATGCGACAAAGCGCCATCGCCGCCGCCGGAATCGTCTTGTCGCAGCCCACGATGCACACCAGGCCATCGAACATGTGTCCACGAGCCACAAGCTCGATGGAATCCGCGATCACCTCGCGGCTGACGAGCGACGCACGCATCCCTTCGGTCCCCATCGTCACGCCGTCGGATATCGAGATGGTGTTGAACTCCATCGGCGTTCCTCCGGCCGTGCGGATCCCGCCCTTCACCTGCGCGGCCAGCTCGCGCTGGTTGAGATTGCAGGGCATCGTCTCTATCCACATCGTGGCGATGCCGATGATCGGGCGATTCAGGTCGTCGTCGGTGAAGCCGACGGCTTTCAACATCGCGCGCGCGGGCGCCCGATCGGCACCCTCGGTGAGCGCGGAGCTGACGCGTTTCGCCGGATCGGCTCGCTTGCCGTAAAGATCCGTCATGCGCGCACCATAGCGCCGCGGTCCCGCGCGGTCTAGCCGTCTACCAGCAAGCTCTGAATGGGACCGATGATCCGTTTCGATCTGCTCGACACGCCTTCGAGCCGGGGTCGTCCACGATGCCGACCTTCGCGTGGATGTAGACGGGAAAGGCAGCCGAGCCCTCGCGCGAGTAGATGCAGCAGGCGACGAGGCGGCCTCGATCGCCGTCCGCCTCGACGAGGACCCCGAGCTGTCCCTTGGTGTCGTCATCTCCCATCGCCGGCCTGGCCGGAAGCACGACGACCAGGCGGAAGTCTTCGCTCGGCGGATCGATCAGCTTGCGCTTGAGGATCTCGACGACCTCGGGACTCCACAGGAACTGGTTTTCGAGGTAGATGAGGCGCCGGGCCGAGGCGAGCGCGTTCAGGTAGGCGTGCAGGATGCGGAAGTCCCCTTTGGGTACGGAGTCGTAGATCTTCTCCGGAACCGTGCGTACGAGCTGCACCTCGATGTCGCCCGTTCTCGCGGGGGGTCCCGCGGGGCGGAGCGCGCGGCCGGTGACCTCGTTCCAGCGCATGGCGAAATGATCGACCACGTCGCCGACGATCGGTCCGGCGAGCCGGGTCGCGACGTCGTGCCATCCCACTCCGCGTCTCGACGGGTGGTCGGCGCTGTCGTATCGATCCCCCGCCAGCGTCGTGAGATCGATCCCTCCCACGAACGCGATCTCGTCATCGATCACGATGAGCTTCTCGTGGTGGCAGTGAAGCGGCCGCTCCCTCGAATCGAGGGCCAGCTCGACCGGGGCCGCCGATCGCAGAGAGTCCGCGAGCTTCCTCATGTCCCGGCGATTCGGTTTGAACGGCGGCGGAAGGGGAGCTCCACCCCAGAGCATCACCCTCACCTTCACCCGTTCGGCCAGAGCGGCGAGGACCTCCCTGACCGCAACGGGCGGCTCCTTGTCCATCTCGAAGCCGGGGGTGACGTGCCAGCCCGCGAAGTGCACGTGCGACCTCGCCCGCTCCAGGGCCTCGAGGATCGCGGGAAACGCCTCTGCACCGTCGATCAGGACTCCGAGGGAACAGCCTTGTCTGGGAGGAGGGTCGCTCTCCGCCCACAGGGATGGTGACGTGGCGAACGCGCGTTCCCAACCAATGCGACGCAGTCTTCGGCGATGATGCTTGAGCACGAGGCGCTCGATCCCGTCGCCGAGGACGTGGTCGATCCGCCCGACGATCCGTCTCGTGCCCATCTCCAGAAGGTATCCGGCTTGACATCGCCGCCGAGTTCCTTATACTCCCGCGAACCTCCGCAACGTCGCTGAGGCGTGTACGCCCGTTCAAGGAGCCGCGAAAGAGATGACCGGCACAGCGACGAAGCAGTTCCTCTCCACCCTCGTACTTATTAGCTAGCTCGCGCCCGGCCGACCGCTGCCGAACGGCGTGCGCTAAACCCTCCGACGACCGGGGGGTTTTTTGTTTCCCACTTTCCCAGGAAAGAGGTGGTGCCAACTAATACCCAAATGCAGGAGAAAGCCCAGGTCAGCCGGTTGAGAAGG